>DAINQP010000257.1:0-6848 GCA_036742665.1 Vicinamibacterales bacterium
AGAACGTTCGGCTCCCGGGCTTGTCTCGCCGGCGCTGGCGGCGCAGCCGCAAAAACGCTAGCGTATGGCCGCGCCTTTTTCCGAGCGCACCGTGTTGGCGGTCAGCGCCTGCACGCGCGCGCTCGGCGGCTCCGACGTCGCGAGCGGCGCGGTGGAACGGGCATCGGCGGCGACAGTCAGCGGACTGCGAGCGATCGGCGATCGACTCGCAATTCGCGCCCGTCACCACGATCCGCGCGTTCACCATATGCACCGGCCCGCGGACCCTCCCGCGTCAACTATTTTCGACCTGGTGGAACTCGGACGCCTCGATGCGATCGGCGTGCGGTGGCTGACCGGCGTCGCCAGGAATCTCATCGCGCACCCCGGTGCCGATAACGACGGGGTCCGCTGGCTCGCATTCGAATGTCTCAGCGGACGATCGGCGCCAACGGAAAAAACGCCGCTGGTCCAGGCGGTGCGGTCAGCTCTTCCGGGGCGACTGGTCACCGCTCTCGCGGCGCTTCACAGCCGCGTCACCGATCACTCGCACGTTGCTGCGATGCTCGCCGCGTGGAGCCATGCCGCCGGCGCCGCGCTCCCGGGCACACTGCTCGCTCCGATTGAGAAAGGCCAACTGCCGCTGCTGACGCGCGACGTGGTCCGTCAGTTGCCGCGTCGAAGCGATCCCGGAGCGACCTCGGCTCCGTTGCGCGACGAGAAGCGCGAGCCCGGGCAGGACGGGGAAGGCACCACACCTGGCAACGCGGGCACCACCGGCCGCGGCACGAGCGATGAGTATCGTGCGTTCACGACCGCCTATGACCGCGTGGTCAATGCCGCCTCACTCGCCAGCCGCGACGAACTCACTACGCTGCGATCGCGACTCGAGGCGGAATTTGGATCGATCCGCGCAATTGTTGCTCGGCTGGCCAAGCGGCTGATGCGCCTGTTGATGGCGCGCCAGGTCCGCGAGTGGCGCTTCGATCTCGAGGAGGGCGTGCTCGACGGTTCGCGACTCGCGGCGCTCGTCGCCAGCGGCGGGCGTGCGCGCCCGTTCAAGCAAGAAAGCGAATCGCCGTTTCCGGGAACGGTCGTCAGCCTGCTGATCGACCATTCCGGGTCGATGCGCGGCCGTCCGATGTTGATTGCAGCCTTGACGGTCGAAGTCTTCGCCCAGGTACTCGAGCGCTGCGGCGTCAAGTGCGAAGTCCTCGGGTTCACCACTCGTGACTGGAACGGCGGGGAGCCTGCGCGCGAATGGGCGGCCAGACGTTATCCGGAGAATCCCGGACGGCTCAACGCCCTCGAGCACATCATCATCAAGGGTGCTGACGTGCCATGGCGGCGGGCGCGCGTCGGCCTCGGGCTGTTTCTCCACGACGACATGCTCAAGGAGAACATCGACGGTGAGGCGCTGGTCTGGGCACATGGCCGTTTGCTCGCCCGCCCCGAGCCTCGCCGCATCCTGGTGGTCATCTCCGATGGCACCCCGATGGACGAAGCCACCCTCGCAGCCAACGGCCACGAGTATCTCGAGACCCATCTGCAGGTCGTCGTCGAGGATGTCGAGCGCCGCTCACGAGTGCAGCTCGCCGCCATCGGCATCGGACACGATGTCTCGCTGATCTACAGCAACGCGACCACGATCGCCGGCATCGAGCAACTCGGGCCGGCGCTCAGCCAGAAGCTGATGTCGCTGCTCGGATCGGCGTGATTATTTGACAGCACGCGCTGCGGCCTGCGATCATAGTGGAGATACTTGTAGCTCCAACTATGTTTGAAACCATTGCTGTCCTGACCACTCTCATCCTGGCCGTCGTCTTTGTGGTGTTGTTCTATATCGACCGCTCGAGCCGCAACGAAGACAGCGAACAGTCGCGTTTGTAGGGCCGAGGCATGCCTCGCCCTCGGGCATGCGCCGATGGTGACGCATGAACGTCCTATGCCATCGATTCAACGGCCAGGTTCTTCGCCAGCTGCCGCAGTAGACGTGACGCAGCCGCGAGATCGGCGCGCGAAAGTCCGTCGAGCGTTCGACGCACCGCCGCTTCCACGGTTCCCGTTCGTCGTCGATTCAGCGTTCGGCCCTTCGCGGTCAGGGTCAGGTGCATACGTCGCGTATCGCCCTCGCTTCTTACCCGGGTCACTAGACCGGAGCTCTCGAGTCTGTTGACGATGCCTGACACCGTGCCCGGGTCGAGGTGCAGCAGCTCAGCCAGTTGTCCGGGTGTGAGGCCCGGCTGACGGCCGACAAAGCGGACCGCCAGGCGCTGTGGCGCCGTCAGTCCGAGGCGACCCATCATGGCTTTCGAGACGCGGTGCAGCTCGTGATCGACGGCCCACATCAACCGCAAAAACTCGAGCACCGGATCGGACTCGGTGTCGTGTTGATTAGGGCGAGTCTTCTTGGATGTGACGGTCCGGGTAGGCACCGTGTGGCGCGAAGACGGCATCGCAGCACTGTATCCGACGCGCCGCTAGTCGATCCACATCCCGAATCACGTGCGCACGACGTGCGACGCTCGGAAGTCCTGCATGGCGTCGTAGATGGCGCGCCGCACACGGTTCATCGAGCCAAGGGGACGATGGGCGGCGAGCGAGTGCCACGGATTGAATGAGGTGCGCTCGCACGCCTGCTCGCGGCCGGGCACGTCGATCGACTGGCGTGGAATCCTCACCTCTGCCACACGCACATATGGCGACTCGCGCTCGCTCCACTCCACGCTCGCGTCCTCAATCGGCATCGTCCGCGCGTCACGTTGAAACTGCACGCAGAAGTCGAGCGCTACGTCGGCCGTCGCCAGTCGCGAGCGCAGCGCGTCGTGGAGGTACGTATCGGTCACCGTCGGCTGGTCAGAATGTGCAGGCGATACCGGCCTGACGATGTACTTGACCGCGCGGCCCTCGCCGAAGAGATACGGCGTCGTGCTCCAGTACGGAATGTCGAGATGACCGGACGGCTGCTGTCGTGAGGCAAAGGCGATGCGCGCCGTACGTGGATGCGTCAGGAAGTAGCGAGCCCGCTTCCACCCGCCGGCCTCGACGGCACGCAGCAACTCGAGGAACTCACGTGGGCCCGGCACCATCATCACCGGATGGCTGTTGAGCACGACGTCCTGCACGTCGGTGCCGCGCGTCAGGTTGTCGCCGCGCACACTGCGGATCTTGATCGACATCCCGCGCACGTCCTTCTCGCGATCGGACGCGGACGTCGCATTCGCGAAGCGGATCCAGGCGCTATAGCTGCGCGGCTGTTGAAACAGTCCGACCTTGAGTTCGTCGGCGAGACCCGTGACAACCGTGAACTCGGCTTCGACACAACCGGATGCGCGAGCCTGGTTGAACCGGCGAATGGTGCCGGTCGGATGACGAGCCGCGCTGGCCGCTTTCAGGAAGGCGATGAAGTCGGCCGTGACGGATTGTTCGTCGTGCGAGATCGTTTCGCGAGCGAGATCGACAGTCGGACCAGGCATGGCGGTCCTTGGGGGTGGCTGGCGCATCATATACCTGTGGAGTCGCTTTTCGTGGTGACCTGTCCGTATTGTGGTGAAGAGGTCGAGATCTATCTCGAACCAGAGATCCGCGGCTCGCTGATTCAAGACTGCGAGGTGTGCTGCAACCCGTGGAACGTGTACGTGTCGCCGGCGGACGAAGACGGCGAGCGATACGTGCAGGTCAGTCGCGCCGACGGGTCTGACTGACCGCAACCCCGGTTGACACTTGTCGTTGGGGTCTGACCCGGGGTCAGACCCCGGGTCAGACCCCAACCCTATGGCTCAACCTCAGGCGGATGGCGCATCGTCTCGTTGGCGTTGGTTTTTGGTCATCCCCCGGTCAGCCTGACCACACAGCCCGTCGAGCTGGATGTGCTGATTTTTCTAATAGAAGTTGCAGATCTTGCCTTCGCTCACCGCAGGAGGCACACTGAATCCAGTGGCACGGCACTTGGAAACCCTAACCTGCAACACAACATGACAGTCCGCGTTGACACTCTCGATGCCCTCATCTCCGGCTCGTCCAGCCGGGCTATTCCCTTCCTTCATTCCATCGGTTCAGCGCTCCTCGAGCGCCTCAACTCCTGGCGGCAGCGGCGCTCGGCTCTCGTTATGAGCGACGAATGGCTGCAGGAATATCGCTGGTCGAATCGCGATCAGTACTGACCGCGTGCCGCAGGCACGTTTTGACGGTGCGCGCTCCCGGGCGTAGAGTTACGCCAGCTTTCGCCGGAGACGCACATGCACCGATCGTCCATCGTCGCGCTCCTTGTTCTGATCTGTTTCGCCGCAGCGATACACGCGCAACACGCCGCCTCGTCAACCGGGTCGTCGTGGACTGCGCCACGGACGCCATGGGGCGATCCCGACCTGCAAGGGAATTACACAAACAAGTACGAGACGAGCACGCCATTCGAGCGGCCGAAAGAATTCGAAGGACGCCGCATGGAGGACATCACCGCGCGGGAACTGGCAGAGGCCGTAGCGCGGCGACAAGAGGACACACTGGCACGCGCCAAGTTCTTTGGCGGCGATCCGGCAGGCCTCATCGGCAACTCGGCCGAGTTCCGCGACATCTACGAGATCACCAAAGGCACCCGTCCGTGGTTCGTCATCGACCCGCAGGACGGCAAGATTCCGCCAACCCTTCCTGAAGCGCGCACGCGGATCGCCAACGCGGCGCGCACCGGCAGCTTCGGCAACGGACCATTCAACAGTCATGAAGATTTCAGCCTGATGGATCGCTGCATTACGCGCGGGCTGCCTGGCTCGATGCTGCCAGGCCAGTACGGCAACTCCTATCAGATCGTCCAGGGGCCGGGCTTCGTGGCCATCCGCTACGAGATGGTGCACGAGACGCGAGTCATCGCGCTCGACAACCGGGAACGCGTCGGCGCGACGATTCGCTCGGACATGGGTGTGCCGCGCGGCCACTGGGACGGCACCACGCTCGTCGTCGAGACGACGAATTTCAAGGCGCGCAGCGCGTATCGCAACGCCAACCCCGACACGCTCAAACTGACAGAGCGCTTCACGCGCACTGCGCCAGCCAAGATCGAATGGACCGTGACCGTTGACGATCCCACCACATGGTCACGCGCGTGGACGTTCGCGATTCCTCTGACGATGAACGATCAGGAAGCGATTCTCGAGTATGCGTGCCACGAAGGGAATCACGCGATCAAGAACATCCTGAACGCCGCCCGCGCCGCGGAGGCTTCGGGCACGCGCTGATCGGGCGAGGCACGCCTCGCACGCACGGGCGACGCATGCGCGTCCCTACTTGACATATTTCTTCACGCCGCGCGGCCCGACCTCGGCGCCCCAGATATTGCCCTGGCGATCCACGGCGACGCCTTCCGCCGCGCTCGTTCCCGTTGCCTTCTCCACAGGATCAGGGATGAACGCGGTGACCTTGCCGTCTTTCGCACTACCGATGCGGATCCCTCGCTTCCAGCCATCGTGATTGCGGGCCACCGACTCTGATTCTGAATCAGCGACGTAGATGACGTCGTTGACATCGATGTAGACACCGCTCGGACGGCTGAACTGCGGCCACGTATCCAGCAGCTTGCCATCCTGATCGAAAATCTGGATGCGATTGTTGGAGCGATCGCCGACGAACAGCCTGCCACGCGAATCCATGGCAAGTGCGTGCGGCTGCTCCATCTCACCAGGGCCGCTCCCTTTCTTGCCGAATGACTTGATGAACTTGCCGTCCTTGGTGAACTTCAGAATGCGCGCGTTCGCGCCGCCGTGCCCTTCCGACACGAAGATGTCGCCATTGGGTGCGACGACCACGTCATTCGGCTGATAGAAGTAATCCGGCTCTGCCGCACCACCGGCTTTGCCGAGCGTCAAAAGCAACTTGCCCTGCGGGCTGAATTTGAAGACTTGGTGACCGCGCGTCGAACCCGGCAACGGACCATTCCGCGAGGCAGCGGGGTTCGGCTGTCCGGGCGCTGCCTGCGCACCGCGCGCCGGCTGTGGCGCCGCTTGCGGCGCATCGTCCTGCCCGTCGGTCACCCACACGTTGCCGTCGCGATCGACGTGCAGACCGTGCGGAAAGATCAGCATGCCCTGGCCGAAGCTCGCGACCAGGTTGCCTGTGGAATCGAACTTGAGGATCGACGGCAGGGTCGACATCTGACCTGTGGCGCGATCGAGACACGTGTTCGCACCACAGCGTTCGCCGACCCAGATGCTGCGGCCGTCGCGATCGACGTCGATGGCGCTCGTCGATCCCCAGGCGCGCCCGTCCGGCATCCTGAGGAACTGCTCGACGGTTTTATAGGGATTGGGTGCGGTGTTCGTGGGCTCCGTGGCCTGCGCGATCAGACGCGACACCAGGAGACACAGAATGGAGACGGCGACGAACCCAGCTCTCATAGAATGCTCCTTTTCCTACGCCGAAGATCAACCACGCTACAGCGGCTACGCCAACAGCCACCATCGCCCATCGCAACAGCAGATCGAGCAACGCGAGATCGAACACCGGCCACACGAACTGATATTGAGCCAGTCGCCCGCCCCGCTCAGTCATCCAGTGCCAGCCGGTGTGCGCGACGAGCGCCGAAAGCACGACTGTGCCGATCCGCTCGGGCACGCCATAGCGGAAGAGGGCATCGAGTGCCGGCACCGCCAGCACGAGGACAAGCAGCTGCCCGAGCTCCACGCCGACGTTGAACGACAGCAGCGACGTGAGCACATGGCTGCCGGCCAACTGCAGCGAGTCGCGAAGCGCGAACGAGAACCCAAAGCCGTGCACGAGGCCGAACGCAAACGTGATGACCCAGCGGCGGTTCAGTGCCGGCGACACGATGTTCTCGAGCGCCATGTAGACGATCGAGGCGGCGATCAGCGTTTCGACGA
>DAINQP010000258.1:0-6812 GCA_036742665.1 Vicinamibacterales bacterium
TGGACGTCAACCACGCGAACGATGACGGACTGACCGCCATCCACCTCGCCGCGCAAGCAGGTCTCGATTCAGTGGTGAGTCTGCTCGCCCAACGTGGCGCGAAGCTCGATGTAAAGGACAAGAAGGGCCGCACGCCGATCGACATGGCGATGGGCGTGGGCGGCCGCGGTCGTGCCGGCGGTCCGCCGCCAGTCTACGAACGCACGGCCGCGCTCCTCAAGACGCTCGCATCGGAGCGCCCAAACGCACAACCCTGATCCATCCCTACGAAACACCTATGACCGAGACGGCAAGCAAGGAAAGGCTCGGCTTCCAGGCCGAGGTCAAGCAGCTGCTGCACCTGATGGTGCACTCCCTGTACGGGAACAAGGAGATCTTCCTGCGCGAGCTGGTGTCGAACGCGTCCGATGCGGGCGACAAGCTGCGCTTCGAAGCGATGACCGATGCGGCGCTCTTCGAGAACGACCCCGATCCGAAGATTCGCGTCAGCTACGACGCGCAGGCGCGCACCATCACCGTGTCCGACAACGGCATCGGCATGTCGCGCCAGGAAGTCATCGAGCACATCGGCACGATTGCCAAATCCGGCACGCGCGAATTCTTCGCTCAGCTCACCTCCGATCGCGCCAAGGATGCGCATCTCATCGGACAGTTCGGTGTCGGCTTCTACTCGTCGTTCATCGTCGCCGACCGCGTGACGCTGATCAGCCGGCGCGCGGGAGTGACGCCGGAACACGGCGTGCGCTGGGAGAGCTCGGGTGAGGGTGACTACACGGTGGAGACGGTGCACAAGGAGACACGAGGCACCGACGTCATCCTGCATCTGCGCCCGGAGGAAGACGAACTGCTGGTTGGTATGCGGCTGCGCGACATCCTGCGCAAGTACTCCGACCACATCACCCTGCCCATCCTCATGAAGAAGGAGAAATGGGACAGCGACGCGAAGAAGCAGGTCCAGACCGACGAGGACGAGCAGATCAATCAGGGCTCGGCGCTGTGGGCCCGGTCGAAGTCGGAGATCACCGAAGAGCAGTACCAGGAGTTCTACAAGCACGTCGCTCACGATTTCGAGCCGCCGCTCGCCTACACGCACGCCAGGGTGGAAGGCCGTCAGGAATTCACGCAGCTGTTTTATATCCCGCAGCGCGCGCCGTTCGATCTCTGGGATCGAGAGCATCGCCGCGGCATCAAGCTCTACGTCCGCCGCGTCTTCATCATGGACGATGCCGAGCAACTGCTGCCGCCGTATCTGCGGTTCGTGCGCGGGATCGTGGACAGCAACGATCTGCCGCTCAACGTCTCGCGCGAGATCCTGCAGCAGTCGCGCGACGTGCAGACAATCCGCAACGCGTCTGTGAAACGAGTACTCAGCCTGATCGAGGATCTTGCGCAGAATCAGGCTGACAAGTTCACGACCTTCTGGAAGGAGTTCGGCCGCGTACTGAAGGAAGGGGTCGCCGACGATGGCGGAAATCGTGAGCGGATTGCCAAGCTGCTGCGCTTCGCCTCCACGAGAAGCGATACCGACGAGCAGAACGTGTCGCTCGCCGACTACGTCGGCCGCATGAAGGATGGGCAGGACGCGATCTACTACATCACCGCCGACAGCTTCTCGGCGGCGAGGAACAGCCCGCACCTCGAGATCTTCCGCAAACTGGGTGTCGAAGTACTGCTGATGTACGACCGTGTGGACGAATGGGTGGTATCGCTGCTCACCGAGTTCGAGGGCAAGCCGCTGCACTCAGTCGCGAAAGGCGGATTGGATCTGAGCAAGCTGGGTGCAGATGCCGAGCAGCAGCAACAGGAAAAGATCGCCGACGAACACAAAGGGCTCGTCGAGCGTCTGCAGAGCGTGCTCAAGGATCGCGCGAGCGCTGTCCGCATCACGAACCGTCTGACGGATTCACCGTCATGCCTGGTGAGCGACGAGCACGGGATGAGCACCCATCTCGAACGCATGCTCAAGGCAGCCGGTCAGAATGTTCCTGGGTCGAAGCCGATCCTCGAGATCAACCCGCAACATCCGATCGTTCAGCGGCTGAAGGACGAATCGGACGAGCGGCGATTCAGCGACTGGAGCTACATCCTCTTCGACCAGGCGATGCTGGCCGAAGGCGGACAACTCGAAGATCCGGCGTCGTTCGTAAAACGGTTGAATGAGGTGATGCTGACGCTGGCCGGCGGGAGGCCCCGGATCTGGACACCTGGATCGTGAGGTCCGGCTGAAGCCGGACACGACGGTCAGGACACTTTGGCGAGAATACGCTTCTGATTGGCCAGAATCGTTTTCTGATTGCGCTCGATCCGTCCTTGATTGGCGAGGATCTTTTTCTGGTTCGCCATGATGCTCTTCAGATTGGACAGGATCTGTCGCTGGTTGGCAGCGGTCGCGTCGGCCATTGGCACTCTCCTCGCGCCAACGTATCATGACTGCACGCACGAGGAGCGCTATGTCCACGAATACATTCGATCCACGCGAACGTCGATCGTTTCTGTCGAGACTTGCCGCTGGCGCGGCCATCATCGGGGGCACGGTGTTCAGAAGTCAGCCGGCGGTCGCGCAATCAACGAGCGCCGCGCCGTGGCGGCCCGTACGTCATGCGCAGGATGACTGGTTCGATCAGATCCCCGGATCACATCGATTCATCATCGACACCACCAGTCCATCGGGTTTGGGAAGCGCGCTCCTCTACTCCAATAACTTCTTCGTCGCCAATCAACAGGGCTACGGTCTCGGCAACGGCGACGCGGCGGTCGTCATCGTGCTGCGGCACAACTCCACCGCGTTCGCGTTCACCGATGCGATGTGGGCGAAGTACAGCAACGCGATTGGCGAGGCGGCCGGGAACTTCGATGATCCGAAGTCGAAGACCAGGCCGACGGTGAACGTCTACAACTCGGGCAACTACCTCGGCGCACTACCCAACAACGGCGTCACGATCGACGCGCTGACTGGACGCGGCGTGCAGTTCGCCGTCTGCCAGATGGCGACGCGCCGGTTTGCAGGCGCGATTGCCGCGGCGCACAAGCTCGATACCGAGGCCGTCTACAAGGAACTGACGTCGAACCTGGTTGGCAACTCGCACATGGTGGCGGCGGGCATCGTTGCGGTGAATCGCGCCCAGGAACGAGGCTACGCCTTCGCGAACGCGGGGTAGACAGAAAACGCCGCGCTCAATGCAGAATGCTCAATGCAAAATGCCCAATGTTCCGTTTCGTGCTCATGAGGCCTTGAGCATTTGGCATTGCGCATTGGGCGTTATTCACGTCGTGGCAGCGGACCACCAGTCGCCGGACTGAACTGCTGATTCTCATTGCAGACGAACTCGATCAATTCGGTGTCCACCAGCAGACGCTGATTCACGCGGACGGTCCACGGCTTCGTATACGCCTTGGGATCGTCGATCGTCACATCGATCTCCAGCGTCCCGAATGTCGGCCGACGGAAACGCTCGGTCAACTTGCCCTGATCGGTCAGCGGCGCGCCGTTGACGTCGAGCCATCCCTCATCACGGAAGTTCGTCGTCTCGACGACGAGTGTGTCGCCCTCCCAGTGGCCGCGCGAATAGCCGTACCACCACGGCTGCGGGTCGTTGGTCGGCGCGGGGCGTCCGTCGAGGAAGATCTGCCGCACGTTGGCGTTCGCCTCGTAGATGATGACGATCAGATCCTTGGTCTGAATCATCTTGCGCGGCTGCGAGTGCGTGTGCAGCTGCATGTGGCCGAGCGGCAGACATGCGGCGTCGGGGTTGTCCTTGCTGTTGCCCGCCATCCGCTGGCGCCGGACCTCGGCGCCCCAAGGCGTGAACGGCAGTCCCTCCTTGAATCCCGCTTCGATGTTCCAGAACGTCGCCTGCACCGGCGTGCCCGGAGGCGACGGCGGTGGTCCGCCGCGGAAGCCGAGTACGCCGGCGTAATTCCAGATCCCGGTGAGGTCGGGCACGCCATCCGCGGTGCGCGGCGCCGCCGCGGTGAGGTTCGGCTTGCCGTCCGCGCCACGTGGCACATTCCTGGTCGGATGGGATGGCCACTGCGCGACGAGCGAGGGTGCGACGACTGCCACCCAGGCAAAGACGACGACCGCTGCAATCGCTGACCTCACTGACCCTCCCTTGTTCGCGTCATGCGAAGTCTAACGCGGGTGGCGCATCGCAGGGCTTGACATATTCCCATATGGGAATATGATTCGACCCGTGCCTCGCGCTCCGACAACCTCCGATGCGTTCAATGCGGTCGCCGAACCCCGGCGCCGCGAGATTCTCGACTATCTCGGTCCGGAAGAGCGCGCGGTCGGCGACGTCGCCGCCGCGCTCGGGCTCGGACAACCGTCCGTGTCCAAGCACCTGCAGGTGCTGCTCAACGTGGGACTCGTGGATATGCGACGCGACGGACGGCGCACGCTGTACCGCACCAATGCTGACGCGCTGCGGCCGCTCCATGAGTGGACCGGCACGTTCTCGCGGTATTGGGGACGACAACTTTCGCGCATCAAGGCGCACGCTGAAGCCAAGAAGAGAGAGGAATCGTGATGTTGACTGCACCGACGCTCGACAACCTGACGCTCGATATCTCCGACGAAGTCCACGTGCGGGCGTCGCTCGACGCCACGTTCGATTCGATCGTGAGTCAGATGGGACGACTCAACGAAACACCCGACGGCAAGCCATTCCCCATGGTGCTGGAAGCGTGGCCCGGCGGACGCTGGTACCGCGATCTTGGCGGCAACAATGGTCACATGTGGGGACATGTGCAGGCCATCAAGAAGCCGACGCTGCTCGAGATCTATGGACCGCTGTTCATGTCCTACCCGGCGATGTCGAACTTGCAGTACCGGCTCAAAGAAGTGGAGGGCGGAACCCTCATCGTCTTCAGGCACACAGCGTTCGGCTTCATCGCCGACGACCATCGCCAGGGCGTGGGTCAGGGATGGAAAGCGTTGTTGGCGCGCATCGGCCGAGACGCCGAACGCCAGGGTTCACGGTGAATGGATCGAGAGGAGCACGACAATGGCATTGATTGACGGACTGCTGCAGGAACTGGAACAGGAAGCACAGACCACGAAGCGGGTACTCGAACGCGTGCCGCAGGCACATCTCGCGTGGAAGCCGCATGAGAAGTCGATGTCGCTGGGGCAGCTCGCGCTGCACATCGCGACGGTTCCAGGCAATGTCGCGCAGATGATCGCGCAGCCGGCGATGCAGCGACCGGCCTTCGTGCAGCCGGCGGCGACGCAGGCGAGCGAGTTGTTGCCGGCGTTGGAGAACAGCGTGAAGCAAGCCAGGGCCGCGCTCGGCACCATGGACGATGCGGCGATCACGGCGACGTGGAAGGTGCTCGACGGCGATCGCGAAATCATGGCGATGCCGCGCATCGCCGCGCTGCGCGCGATCATGTTGAACCACTGGTATCACCATCGCGGTCAGCTGTCGGTGTATCTCCGACAGCTCAACGTACCAGTGCCGTCGATTTACGGCCCGAGCGCTGACGAGAACCCCTTCGCTCAATCGGCCGCCGCAGCGGTGCGATAGGGAGACATGGCGCCACCTCTGGTGGCCTCACACCGTGAAGTGAAGGGAGCACGACGTGGCATTCGTAGACACACTTCTTCAGGAACTGGAACAGGAAGCCCAGACGACGCAACGCGTGCTCGAGCGCGTCCCCGACGCGCACCTTGGATGGAAGCCGCACGCGAAATCGATGACGCTCGGCCAACTGGCGATGCACATCGCGATGGTGCCAGGCGGTGTCGCCGAAGCGGCGGCGCAACCGTCGATGCAGCGTCCGCTGTTCCCTCAGCCTTCGCCATCCAGGGCGAGCGAACTGGTACCGATGCTCGAAGACAGCATCAAGCGGGCACGAAAGGCACTGCAAGGTCTGGACGACGGCGCGCTGGCGGCGACGTGGCGGATTCTCGACGGCGAACGCGAAATCCTCGCGATGCCGCGGGTCGCATTCCTGCGATCGATCATGTTGAACCACTGGTACCACCACCGTGGTCAGCTGTCGGTGTATCTGCGTCAGCTGAATGTGCCGGTGCCGTCGATCTATGGCCCGAGCGCTGACGAAAACCCCTTCGCAGTACCACAGGCGGCCGCCGCGCAATAGCGGGCAAATCGATCCGTCGTCCAGTTAGGTCTGGATTCCACGTCGCGGATGTGTTCGACTCTGCACTCCGCGACGTTTTCAGATTGCAGACTGGAGGTGCGTGTGCGCAGGCGACTGGTCGTATTGTTGGTGCTGATGGTGTGCCTGCCCTCGGTGGCTGGCGCCGACGACCCCTGGATCGAGGTCAAGAGTCCCAACTTCATCGTTGTCTCGAATGCCGGCGATGGACGCGCCCGCAACATCGCCTGGCAGTTCGAGCAGATTCGCGCGGCGATCCAGATTGGATGGCCTTGGGCGCGCGTGCAGCTGGATCGTCCGGTGATCGTCGTCGCCGCCAAGGACGAGAACTCGATGAAGCTGCTGGTACCGGGGTTCTGGGAAAAAAGCAGCAGGGACACGCGGCCGGCGAGTGTATTGGGAACGGGCGCGGCGGCGCATTACATCGCACTGCGCAGCGACGTGCGAGCGGATGACACGGTAGGAATCAATCCATACGTGTCCTCGTATTGGTCGTACAGCGCGCTGACGCTCAATGAGGCATTCGAGCGGCCACTGCCCTTGTGGTTCAGGAACGGTCTCGCCGAGCTCCTGAGCAACTCGATCGTGCGCGACAGCGAGATTCAGTTCGGCCGCGCCATCCCATGGAATGTCGCCAGCCTGCAACAGGATGGCCGCCTCCGTCTGTCCGAGCTCGTTTGGAGTTGAAC
>DAINQP010000259.1:0-6787 GCA_036742665.1 Vicinamibacterales bacterium
GACGCCCTTCGCTTCGAGCCAGGTCTTGCCCTCACTGTTGGTGCGTGTGCCGCCTTGCGCGGCTTGGATGTACACAGGACGGCCCACCGCATCGAGTTCGGCGAGTGTGGGCAGTCGGCGCTCGTCGAACTGCATTGCCGATATCGGCCCGACCGTGGTGACGAACTCTCCGGCGGGCACGCTCGACGCACGCGTCTTCAGAGCGGCGATCGCATCGGGAATCGTGAAGACGTGCTCGAGCGGCGTGTGCCATCCGGGCCGGTTGCCGACGAGAACGATGTGATTGTGCGCATCGATGATGCCCGGAATGACGGTCCTGCCTTTGAGGTCCACGACGGCCAGTCCGCCGCCGCGCCGAACGATGTTGTTGCCCGCTGCAGCGATCCGGCCGTTGCGGATGAGAACCTGCGACACGACCCGGCTGGTCCGGTCCATCGTGTGGATCCGCCCGTTGATGAGACCGAGATCGCGTGCGTCGTTACTCGGCGCCTGAGCATCCAACCTGCCGGTGCCCGACCACCGCATCAGCCCGATCGTTGCGGCGGTGCCGCCGATGAACTGTCTACGTGTGACGCGTGAGCGCATGCTGACCGCGCGTATTGTAAGGTGTTTGTCGTGCGTATACGCTGAAGAGTAAGAGTTACCAAGGCGTCCGACCGGTTGTGGCCGCGACAACGGAGCCATCCAATGCACGAACGGTAAACCACGAAATGTCCGATCCGATCATTCAGGTCAGCCCGCTCGGCAATCGCTGGCAGACGCTCGATCCGTTTCTGTTCTGCGTCCACCACGTCGATCTCTACCCGGAGGGTAATGACCGCTTCGGGCCTGACGCTCCACTCGTGGGCCACGACATTGGCCAGGACTTCGACAATCACGACGACTGGCGCATGTATCACGGCGACATCGTCCCCGGCTTTCCGCAGCATCCGCATCGCGGCTTCGAGACGGTGACCATTGTTCGTAAGGGTTACATCGACCACTCGGACTCGCTCGGTGCCGCGGCTCGGTTCGGCATGGGTGATGTGCAGTGGCTGACGGCGGGCGCCGGAGTCGTGCATTCCGAGATGTTCCCGCTGCTCGATCGCGACGGTCCCAATACGCTGGAGCTGTTTCAGATCTGGCTGAACCTGCCTGCGAAGAACAAGCTGGCCGCGCCGTATTTCACGATGTTCTGGGACAGGGACATTCCGCGCCACCGCGATCCGGGTGTTGAGGTCACGGTGATTGCCGGCGCACTCGACGAAGCACAGCCGCTGGCGCCGCCGCCGCACTCATGGGCGGCCGTCGACGATGCCGACGTGGCCATCTGGTCGATCGCGATGGCGCCAGGCGCGAAGTGGGTGGTGCCGCCGGCGCGCGACGCGCGCAGCAATCGTGCGCTGCACGTGTTCGCCGGCAAGGGCATCAAAGTCGGCGGCCGCGTCATCGATGGTCCGTCGATGATTCGGGTGTATCCGAATCAGCCGATTCCGCTCGAGGCGATGAATGGCCCGGTCGAGATCCTGGTGCTGCAGGGGCGTCCGATCGGCGAACCGGTCGCGCAGTACGGTCCGTTCGTCATGAACACGCGCGCCGAGCTGGAGCAGGCGTTCGACGACTATCGCCGCACATTGTTCGGCGGCTGGCCGTGGCCCGAGAACGCGCCGGTGCATGCGCGCGACGCGGGCCGCTTCGCCAGGCACGCCGACGGGCGACTCGAGAAAGTGTAGTGTCCGGCTTCAGCCGGAGGTCGCGAGCTTCTATTCCT
The DNA here is from genome assembly GCA_036742665.1 of Vicinamibacterales bacterium. Classification (GTDB taxonomy): domain Bacteria; phylum Acidobacteriota; class Vicinamibacteria; order Vicinamibacterales; family UBA2999; genus Gp6-AA40. The sequence goes on from DAINQP010000259.1 coordinate 1,751, forward strand.
GCGTCGCCGCTGTCTGCAGTTCGTTGAGCAGCGAGTAAAGCAGCCTGATCAACTCGCGGCGGCTGCCAATCGTGAATGAGTCATTGCCGGACGAGACGAGTACCGCCGTTCGCCGTCCGGACTCCGTCACCATGAGCGTTTCGAATAATCCATCGACTGCTGTCGAATTCGTTCCAACGTGGCCTCCAGCGAGGAGGTCGCTGGCTTGTGACAGCTTCAGAATGTCGCTGACCTCGCCCGCCGTTAGTGCTCGATCCCGAGACACGCTCCCTGTATTTTCCGGTAATGGAATCCGGGAACACACCAGCCCGGATCGCCCTTTGCCCTCGAAAATCGTCACGTCGAGCCGACATTCACGGAACAGGGATCGGCCGTACTCGCGTTTCAGCGATAACTGCACGTTGGTGAGCTGGCCCCAGGATGGGTCGGCGATCGAGATGAAGACAAAGGCAGAAATGAATGCGATGACAAGGCTCGGTCTGTTCATGGGTGGCTAGCCGTTCGAATCTTCGCACCGCGCTCGGCAAGTAGCTCTCGCAGAATCGATCGGTGACAGCGGTTCTCGTTGGCGCAGTAGCAGCCGACGGAGAAGTCGCTCGTGTGTGACAGCGCCGCAAGCAAATCGAGCAGCCGCCGCGCCTCCGGGCGCTTCATCTCGCCACGATACCGGCTGACGAACGACTTCCATCGTTTCGGATCGTCGAGCGACGCCTGCGCGCGCTTGAGAAGCGCTTCGCTGGGTGCGACGTCGGGCAGCCAGACGTCGTAGAAATTGCGCGACGCCGTCTCGGCCTTGGGCACGCCGCGTGGCGGACGACGGACGGTGCCGAGGCGCAGGCCTTCGTTCGCGGCGCGAGGAGATCCGAGTCGAACGATGCGGATCGCCATAGTTCACGTGATGGACGGTTCATCGTCATGACGCCGAGCGATCCGCGTGTCGACGTAAGTGGTGACGATATCTTGCCGCGACCCTACCGTCGAGTGCACGCGCACTGTCTGTTGCCGGGAGAAGAGCGTGGGGTGACGCACGCCGGTTCGGCCGCATTTGAAATAGCGCTTCGGCGGGTCGAAGTGGTTATCGAGCTCCCATCTGGGTACGTATTCGCTGAACAACCAGCCCCGTGTGAGCGAATCAAATGGCGTCACGTTCATGGGATCCACGGCAGCGGTGGCCGCCCAGCCCTCTTCGGTAAGATTCACTCCGGCCCTCGCTGCTTCATTCAGCATCCAACGCAGCGGAGCTTTCGACGCGGCGTCGTCTACAAGGCCTCCACCCACATCTGAATGCGATCCGCGGAACCAGATCTCCTCGACGGTTTGCGGTTTGCACTGGCGCCGTGTCTCGGGCCTCGGCGGATCGGAATCGATTCCGCCCCAGCTGGTGGGAAGGAACCAGGAACGCTGTTCATCGAGCGACATGGCGTGGCGGACGCGCTCGACGCTGCCGTTGTGCCGCAGATGAGGGAGGCTCCGTGGCCAGATGCCACCGTAGGCCTTGACGGTGTCCCAGATGCCGAGGAAGTGCACGCACGGCGTGCTCACCCGCTCAGACTGCTTGAACTGTTCGATCGCTGTCGTGTCTGGCGTGTGCGGCTTGTACAGTCGATAGGCTCGTCTGAATGCTGATGAGAACCGTGGATGTCGCGGCGGCAGCAGCCCGCAGCGATGGATCAGACCAGCCAGTACGCGAACAGTGAACGCACCTCGGCTGAATCCGATCAGATAAATCACGCTGCGCGTCCCAGGTGGTCCGTCCTGATAAGCGTCAGCCACCGCTTTGTACAGTTGTTTGACGTTGCTTCTCAGCCCGAGACCAACCGCGAGACCGAGCCACTTGGCAATCCATCGAACGACGGGAAAGTGTACCGGCGGATCGAGCACGATAAGGGCGCGTCGTTCTTCGCGGCTCTCGTCCTGGTACGTCGTGACGGCATCGACCTGCTTCGGGTCGGTGCCGATCCCCTGGTCGTAGAAGACGACCTGCTCGTCCACGCGGCTCAGATCGAGGAACTTGATGAGGCGTGTGACGTTCGACACCTGCGTGCTCCACGCATTGCCGGTGCCGTCTGAACACACGACGATCTTTCTCGCCATGCTCCCTCAGTGTCGCATGGGTGACGAACTTCGCGCGCTCAGGGCGATTCCGGCTGCAGCGATCGTCGCCGCTATCGCCGGAATGACCGCTGCCCAGAACACGTCGCGCATCGGCGTGTTCTGCGCCAGCAGCAGCCCACCCACGACCGGACCGACGATCGATCCGATGCGCCCGATGCCGAGCGCCCAGCCGACGCCGGTCGATCGAATGCGCGTGGGATAGAACTCCGACGACAACGCGTGCGAGGCGTTCTGGCCGCCGATGATTCCGATACCGGCGCAGATGATGGTGGCCGCCAGCAGCGCCACTGATGCGCCGCTGTGACCGATCGCATACACGAAGGCCGTCGCCCACGCGTAGCAGCCAGCAAGAATCCAGAACGAGAACGTGCGATCGAGTAACCGGCCGAGCACGATCGCTCCGGCGATGCCGCCAATCTGGAACAGCGACGTCAGACGGATCGCCGTCGCAACCGGAATGCCGGCGTCGCTGATGATCGTCGGCAGCCAGCTATTGAGGAAATACAGGTTGAGCAGGTTCATGAAGTAGATGACCCAGATCAGGGTCGTCGCCATCGCGCGCCCGTTCGTGAACAGCTCCGCGACGATGAACGCACTGCTCGCATCGTGCTCGTCGTCTCCTGGCGACAGCGGACCTGCAACCGATTCACCCGGCGCAATGCGAGCCAGAGAGGCCCTTGCCCGCGGCTCGGCACCGCCTCGTACCAGCAGAAAGCGGATCGATTCCGGCAGCAGGAACAACGAGGCCAGCGCGATCGCGATCGGAATGATGCCGCCGATGATGAAGACCGACGGCCATCCGAACCGCGGGATGATCGAGGCCGCAACGAGCCCGCCGACCGCCGCACCGAGCGAGAACCCGCAGATCATCATCGTGACGGCGCCGGCGCGACGGCGCCGCGGCATGTACTCGGAGGTGAGCGCGATGGCGTTCGGCATGGCACCGCCCATGCCGACTCCGGTGATCGCGCGCCATGCCATGAGCGACTCCACAGAATATGCCGTCGCGGTGAGCAGCGAGCCGACCCCGAACATCAGCGAGCAGGCGATGAGCACCGGCTTCCGGCCGATGCGGTCGGCCAGCGGTCCGCTGACCAGCGCGCCCAGCATCATGCCGACCAGACCGCTCGAGATTACCGATCCGAGCACACCCCGCGAAATCTTCATTGCCGTCGTCAGCGCCGGTGCGACGTAGCCCATGGCCTGGGCGTCGAAGCCATCGACAAACACGATCAGCCCGCACATCACCGCCACCAGCAGCTGGTAGCGGCTTACGGGCCGATCGTCGATGAACCGGCGGATGTCGAGTGCGGCGGATGAGGTCACAAACAATGCCAAATGCTCAATACCAATGCTCAATGCTCAACGGTTGGCATTGGGCATTGAGCCCTGCGCATTGTGCCTTATTTGAGCTTGATGACGACGATTGAGATGTCGTCCGCCGGGTGGCCGAATGCGAGGGCGTCCCTCTTGATCGCCTCGTAGATCTCCCGAGACCCGAGATGCTTCACTCCGCGGAGCACCTCTTCGAGCCGACCAGGCAAGTACCACTCGTCCTGCACGCGATGATCCGACAGACCATCGGTGTGCAGCAGCAGGATGTCGCCGCGGCCCATCAGCGACCACTCGTTCATCTCGTAGCGTTCCTTGAAGCCAAGCAGACTCGTGGTCAGCCGGCGATCGATGACGAAGGACGGCATCATCCCGAGCGGCGGGAACGATACCTTCAGGTGATCGCTCACTTCCATGAAGCGGTTGTGGACGTTCGAGAACACGACGGGGAAGGGCACGCCGGCGGTGAGGAAGCGGAACTTCGCATCCTCGGAGATCTCGCCGTAGATCATCGACACGTACTTGTGCGTGCCCGAGGACTGATAGAACCGCGTGTTCAGGTTCTCGAACAGCCGCCGTGTGATCTGCCCATAGCGATCCAGTTCGTAGATCGCGCCGAGCAGAAACGCCTGGTGCAGCATCGCCGCCAGCAAGGCGTCGGTCATCTGGTGACCGGCGACGTCCATCACCGCGATGCCGGCCTTGTGCTGGCAACGGTGAAGGTTGTCGGCGACGTCGAAGCGCCCCTCCTCGCGGGCGCGCTCGATCCTCGCCTGCAGATCGAAACGCTGCTTGAAGTCGATGTAGGTAATGTGATCGCCGCCGACCGACCCATTGAGCTGAACTGAGCCGCCCCAGACGTCGATGCCGCTCAGGCGAGGGACCTCGCCTGGGAGCGGCACCAGATACTTGGCGATATTTTGAAAGTTATCGAGCTCGCGTGTGAGGCGTTCCAGCTCCTGGGAAGCTTCCACAGTTTACTGAGACGCCGACGCGCCGGCCCGGGGTACAGAGCCGCCGTAGACCTCGATCTGCGCGACATCGACCCAGCCGCCCTGGCCGTGGCCGGAGCCCGGCATCAAATCGACGAAGCCGATTTCATCGACCTTGCTCAAATCCACTTTGTCGAGGATCGTGCCCGTCGTCACGGCGCGAGTGATATCGAGCTTCATCCACCGCACGTCGCCGAAGGAGAACTCCGTGAACAGCCAGTCACGCACTGTGCCGTCGGTGCGATCACCGACCAGCCAGGTGCCGTCGGCCAGCTTCACGATCGGGCGAATCTGATGGAAGCCTGACACCTTGGTGTTCCAGCGCAGTCGCGCGAGGCCGGTCAGATCGGCGTAGGCGGTCTTGTGCCTGAATGCGACGGCGCACGGCGTGGTGCACATGCCGGTCCAGACGTGCGTTGGATTGAGCTCGTCGTTGGCGGCGCCGGTGAGCAGGAGCTCTTTCGCGCTCGGGCCATACACCTTCAGTTCGAGCGCGGGATTCGACAACGTCGAGTCGAAGACGATCGGATGTTCGCCGCCCTTTTCGGTCTGCTTCCACTCCTCTTTGAAAAACAGGGGAGGACGGGTGACGCGCGCG
>DAINQP010000260.1:0-6679 GCA_036742665.1 Vicinamibacterales bacterium
GCAAATCGAGTGTGAGCTGCCAGGTCGGCGTCACCGACTCGATCCGCTGCCCGAGCAGCGGATGTGCGACAGGCTCGATCCGGATCCGCGCCGATTCCGGCGACTCTATCCAGAATGTCTCTCGCGCCCATGGATACCGCGGCAGGCGCACGAACGCTGCGCTTCCACCGTTGACCGCCATCCAATCGACAGGTATGCCGGTGACGTGGATGCGGGCGAGATTGCTCGCCAGCTGTTGTGAATCGTCGACGCCACGCCGCAGCGAATGAAATACCGCGCCTGCCTTGTCTTCCGCCGCGAGACACTCCTGAATCGAGCTCTCCAGCACCGGATGCGGGCTGATCTCGAGGAAGGCAAGATCCCCCTTGCGAATCGAATCGGTCACCGCCGGCCCGAATGCGACCGGCTGTCGAATGTTTTGGAACCAGTACGCGCCATCCATGCACGCGCCGTCGATGAGCGCACCGGTCACCGTCGATACGATCGGGATGCGTGCCGGCCGCGGATCGATGTCGGCGAGCAGTTGCACGAGTTCATCCGCGATCGGATCCATCTGAGCCGAATGAAATGCGTAGCCGCCACGCAGCCATCGGGTGAACACACCGTCCTGCTGCAGCCGCGTGTCGATCGTCTTGAGCGAATCCACCGTCCCGGCCAGCGTCACGAATCGAGGGCTGTTGATCGCGCCAACTTCCACGTCTGAATCGGTGCCGATCGCGGCGCGAGCATCCGCTTCCGACAGGGCGACCGCCAGCATGCGTCCGCCTCCGAATGTCGTGTGCTGCAGCCGGCTGCGATGGATGATGATCTTCACGGCATCAGCCATCGAATACACGCCGGCGCAATACGCCGCCGCGACTTCGCCGACGCTGTGTCCGATCACCTTCGCCGGCCGTACGCCCCACGACTTCCACAACTCGGCCAGGGCGACTTGCAGGGCGAAGATCGCCGGTTGCGCAATATCGGTGCGGTCGATCCTCGAGTCCTCTTCAGGACGGGCCATCTCCTCGAGCAACGACCAGCCTGCCGCCTCGCGGATCCTGGCGTCGATGTCCTCGAGCACCTCTTTGACGACAGGCTCTCGCTCGAGGAGCTGTCGCCCCATTCCCCACCACTGAGGCCCTTGTCCCGCAAACACGAACACCGGCTCGGCGTCGGGCGTCGTGCGGCCCGACACCACGCCCTCGGCAGCGCCCTCGCGAAGCCAGGCGCGGGCTCGGATCCGCATGTCCTCTCGTGTCGAACCGATCAGGACCATCCGGTTGTGATGGTGCTCCTTCCTCGCACCGGCCGATGCACAGACGTCCGACAGCACGCAGGCGGAGTCATCGAGCAGGGGGAGGTAGGCACGCACGTACGCATGAAGCGCCGCTTCGCTGCGTGCCGAGATCGGCAACAGGTACTGACGCGCCGCCGGCCTGATGGGTGCGGCCGGCGCAGCAGCCCGCGGCGGCGACTGGAGCACGGCATGAGCGTTCGTTCCGCCGAATCCAAACGAGTTCACGCCGACGATCGCTGACCCATCGTCCGCGCCGGGCAGTGGTTGGGTGCGCGCGACCACTTCGAGTCCGAGTTTGTCGAAGGGAATGGCCGGATTGGCGCGCTGGTGATTGCGCGTCGCGGGGATCGTTCCGTGATGCAGCGTCAATGCGGCCTTGATCAGCCCCGCGATTCCGGAACCGGATTCCAGGTGGCCGATGTTCGTCTTGACCGATCCAATCAAACACGGCCGACCATTTCGGCCGCGCCCCAGAACCCTGCCGAGCGCCGCAGCTTCGATCGGGTCGCCAACCGGCGTGCCGGTCCCGTGCGCTTCGACGTAAGCGACATGCGCCGGCGAAATCCCTGCCTCGGCATACGCTTGCTCGAGCATCGCGGCCTGGCCTTCGAGGCCGGGAACGGTCATCGACGACGTGTGGCCGTCCTGGTTGACGACCGCCGCTCGAATCAGCGCGTAAATGCGATTGCCATCGGCGAGCGCCGCCGAAAGCGGCTTCAAATAGACGACACCCGCGCCTTCCGCGCGCACGAAACCATTGGCGCGCGCGTCGAAGGCGAAACACTCGCCGCTCGGCGAGAGCATGGATGCTTTGCTGAACCCGATACTCGTCTGCGGGCTGATCAGCGCATTGACGCCGCCGGCCAGCGCCCCGGCGCAGCGCCCGCTCCAGATGTTCTCGCACGCGGCAGCCACCGCCACCAGGGAGGACGAGCACGCCGTATCGACCGAGACACTCGGCCCGGTCAGGTCGAGCATGTATGAGATCCGGTTGGACGCGATGCTCGCCGTCGACCCGCTGTTGGTATACGCGTCGACATCCTCGGCATTCCGCAGCTGCAGCCCGCCATAATCGTTTCCGGATATGCCGACGTACACGCCGATGCGCTGCCCGCGCAACCGGCCCGGCGCGACGCCCGCATCTTCGATCGCCTCCCACGCGACCTCCAGAAGCCAGCGCTGCTGAGGATCCATGCGGAGCGCTTCGCGCGGTGAGATGCCCCAGAACCCCGCATCGAAGCCGGCAAGATTGTCGATGAACCCGCCGCGCTTCATCACCATCGCGCCGGTCGCGCCAGGATCAGGATGACAAAAGCGATCGAGACTCCAGCGATCCGGAGGCACATCACGAATGCCGCTGCGCTCCTCGATCAGGAGCGACCAGAACGAGTCGGGATCGTGAGCGCCACCAGGGAGGCGGCAACCGATCCCAACGATTGCCACGGGCTCTAGCCGACGCATTCCGGAAGTGGTCATTGCCTGGGACCCTGGGTTCGTGCCCTGCGCAGATGTGAACCTGAGGGAAGGTTTCTACCTGCGTTGGCGATACGTGTCAACATCGGTGATGTTCTCCGGCTCAGCGGTATGGAGCGACTTAGTTCGATGCCAACCCCGTTGATTGCGGCACGACCCAGCGGCGCACGAGAACGAGCGTTGCCGGCAGTATCAGCACCTCCGCCACGAACGCCATGCCGAGAGTCGCGGCCAGCAAGCCGCCGAACCACGCTGACGGCTTGTACTCAGAAAGGAACAGCACCGCGAACCCGCAGATGTTGACCACGGCAGTCGTGAATGCCGCGCGTCCTTCGACTGTGGCCGCGACGTGAGCGGCCGCATCCGCACCGAGCCCGCCCGCGATTTCATGGCGGAACCGGTGCAGGAAATGCACCGTGTCGTCGTCTACGACACCCAGAGCGACGCTCGCCACCATGACCGTGGCGATGTTGATCGATATCCCCAGCCAGCCCATGAGGCCGAGCACTCCAATCACCGGCAGCACGTTCGGCACGAGTGCGATCAACCCGTACTTGTAAGAACGGAAAATGAGGAACATCGCCGCCATGATCGTCACGAACGCTGTTCCGAAGCTCGAGATCTGAGAGCTGACGACGTAGTGATCGAGCGCGCTGAACAACCGTCCGGATCCTGTGGCCGTGGCTCGGATGGGCGTTCCCTCGAATCTTGCTGTCGCCATCCGCTGAGCGGTCTCGATCATCTCGTAGACTTTTCCCGAGCTCATGGATGGCAGCCGAGCGACGATCTGCGCCGTCGAGAAGTCGCTGGAGACGAGGCGCTCGAGTTCCCGGCGACCTTCATCGTTGAGAGCGATGAGGAAAAGCTCTTGAGCGACGACCGAAGGATCGTTCGGTATCACCCCCGCGTCTGGGTCCCCCGGGTGGAGCGCTTCGTTGGCACGCTTGACGTAATCGGCCATGGACGCGGTCTTGCGAACGCCTGGCAGGGCGCGCAAATCGGCGGAGAGTTGATCCATGCGAGTGATGACGTCAGGCATTTTGAGCGCGTCCGGCGGTCCTTCGAGAAGAACATGAAAGCTGTAGACGCCGGCCAGGCTATCGTCGATCACCGCGGCCGACTGGCTGAGCGGATGGGAGCGTGAAAAAAAGCCAATGTGATTGGTATCGACGCGAAGCTGCGTCATCCCGGCGATTGCGACCGCCACCGCTGCAACGGTGGCCGCCAGCACCATTGCCGGCCGTCGTATCGCGTAACCGGCGACGCCGCTCAACCAGGGTCCCAGGTACGTCTCGCGGCCGGCGACAGGAGAGCTCGGCGGTACATATGAAAGCAATGTCGGAACGAGGACCAGCGACGCGAAGACATCAACCATGACGCCGACCGCTGCGCCGATGCCGAACTGCCGGATCGCAATCACATCGCTGGTCGCCAGAGAGAGCAGACCGAGCGCGGTGGTGCCGCTGGCGCCGAGGAGTGGCGTAAACAGGTACGAAACGGTCCGTTTGAACGCCTGCTCCGCGTCCAAGTGCTGCCGTTCGTGATCGTAGTGCTGGATCAGGTGCACATCGTCCGAAATGGCGAGCACGACGACGAGGGGCGTGAGCATCGCCGTCAGAATGTTGAAGCCGAAGCCCATCAGCGAGTAGATGCCGAGCGTCCAGAGCACGCTGACTGCGATCGAGAACAGGACGATGAGCGCGCGTGACACCGACCGGAAGAGAACGTACACGGCGACGACCGTCAGCAGCAGGATCGGTGGCACGAACCGCCGCTGGTTCTCGACGGTCACCCGGTTATAGGTTTCGTCGATCTCGATGCTGCCGTTGTAAAAGGCGTGCAGGCCGTAGGGAAGACTTTTCCGCACCGCGGTGTAGATACGATCGAGCGTCTCACCGCGAGCTTGATTGAGCCGGTCTTCGTCAAAGGTCACGACGACGGCTGCCACCGTGCCGTCTTCGGAAACGAGCTCGTCGCGCAGCAGCTCGTCGCCGGTCGCCAGCGTTCGAATTTCGCCGGCAGAGCGGCGGGAGAGATCGAGCAGCGGCTTCAATTCGAGCGTATCGTCGGGGTTGGCCGCCTCCCGCGAGGCGGGCCGCAGGATCGTCGCGGTGGCGAGGCTTTGGATCCTGGCGACGCTGGGAACGCGCTCGATCTCGGCGGTGATCTGCTGCAGGAACGTCAGCCGCTCCGGCGTGAATATCGTGCTCCCGCCCGAGGTGTCGCCGACTTTGAAGGCGATGATCAGCGGTTGTGTTCCGCCAAACTCTGTGCGGAACCGTTCATAGTCCCTGTAGAGCGGATCGGCCTCGGAGAACCAGGCTTTCAAGTCGTTGTCGACGTGTGTGACGTTGGCTCTCGGGGCGAGAAAGACGGCGCCCACAATGAGGGCGCCGCTCAGAACGAGACGAAGGCGATAGAGCCCTGCAACCAGCGACATCATCGGAGCGCTAACGCGGATGCCGATCACTCGTGACCTTCCGTCGGTTGCCAGTGCGGGCAGCCAGATCGGACATCGGTCTGCCCGCTCAACGGGCTCGCGCACCCGATAGTGAATCTCGTAGGCCGCGGCGCCCGCTCGCAGCACAAGCGATTGAGTGCGGCCGATTTGACGGACATCGCTCACCATCTGCGCCCCTCGCGTCTCGAGCAGCTCAATCTCGGCGCCGTTGGCCTGCGAGATCCGATGGTCGATCTCCGGAGTGCCCTCGACGGTCAGCGTCATCGTGACCTCGCACGAGGTGGGTGACGTGATCGTGATGGCGACGTCTGCGCCGCGCAGCACATGCGGGGCACCTGTAGCCGATAACGGCGTCAGCCCGCACGCGACCGCCAGCGTAGCCGTCTTGACGGACGGGCAGACGCGGACTCGTGTGCTTCGGGGATCTCGCTGGCGCGTCGAGGGTGTCAGGCCGGAACTCCGGGTGCAGTATATCGAGCGAACAGGCTCGACCGTAATCGGATCCGCCTGCCGTCGACTCGCGAAACCAAACCCTGGCCTCGAGCGTCGAGCTTGTGGATGGTCCAGTACCAGCGCGAGCGGCGCCTTCGGACGCCGAGACGCGTGCGGCTCAACGACAGGAGGGTGACGATGAAAGCGATGCTTGCGATTGTCTGTTGTGTTGTGGTGGGGGCAGTGATCATACGCGCGCAGCCTCCGTTCCCGTCGTCGCCGCAGCCTTACAAGGTCGTGTTCGACCTGACCACCGACGATCCGCAGGACCAGGCCGCGGTGCTCCGCTGGCTGCGCGAGGTCGCTTCCGTCAACCCGCAATCGGAGATGGAAGTCGTCATGTACGGGCGAGGCCTCTCGCTCGTCGTCGCCGGGCGGTCGACGCAGACCGATGCGGTCAAGGAGGCGCTCGGCCGTCCGCGCGTGTCGTTCAAGGTCTGCGAGATCGCGATGCGGAACCAAAACGTGGAGAGAAGTCAATTGCTGCCGAACGTCGCAACCGTGCCGGACGGCATCGGCGAAATCGTGGCGAGACAACGAGACGGCTGGGGTTACATCAAGGCCGTGGCCCACTGAATCGAGCGAGTTTGCTGCCCGACTGTCCGCGTCGACGCGCCGATATCTCCGACGAGTAGTAAAATGCCCTGACGTCCGGCGAGTCGCGCATCGTCAAGATGGCAACACTTCCGGCGACACTGAGCTCGCCTTGGGTTGTGTCCGTGAAGCTGCGAAATCGACGCGGAGTGCGCGCGGAGGGATGGCCGAGTGGTCGATGGCGGTGGTCTTGAAAACCACTGAACGGGAAACCGTTCCGGGGGTTCGAATCCCTCTCCCTCCGCCACAACCTGGGCTTTAAGCTCAATATTTGATGTATCAGCGCGTTACATCCCTCATTTCCGCCCTCATTCCAGAGCGCGTCCGAAAGTGAACGCTTCCCACCTTTAGCGGCGCAACCCGAATCTGTTGCGGGTTGG
>DAINQP010000261.1:0-4603 GCA_036742665.1 Vicinamibacterales bacterium
AGATAGCTGCCCAGGCGTCCGGCGGCCAGCTAACGATCGCGCTGCCGGCGTTTCTCTTTGCCATTGGCGGCATCTCACACTCTGGCGGCCAGGCCGGCGGCGCCAATCCGATGCGCGACATCCCGCGATTCGTCTCGTTGCTCGACAGCGGTCAGTACAACGCGAAGGCGCTCGTCACGCGGGTCGTGCCTCTCCAGGACATGCTCGGCGCGTACGAAGACGTGGCGTACAGAACGACGGTTACGGCGATTATGACGGCCTAACGAGGGTCGTTGGTGCTTGGTCCGCGGTCGTTGGTGTGCGCTTTTGAACAGCGCGCGCCGCTCGCGGGACGGTACCCTGCAAGGATGACTCTCAAGAACGTCAAAACCACTCTGGCAGTTGCCTACGCCATCGGCGTTGGCGGTGTGGCCGTGGCCACCGGCGTGACATCGCCTGCTGGACTGGTGGTGTTCGCCGCGCTCGCGCTGTTGCCCGCTGCTGCGCTGGTCGCCTTATGGAACGATCCGCAGCAGACGCTGTCGGAGACGATCCAGGGCCAGACGGCACGCCGATGAGCGCGCGATCCGTATCGGTGTCCGGTCGTACCGTCCTCGAGGACTTGCGCGAGTTGGTTGCCGCCCTCGATCGTCGCGTGCCGCATCTCGATCGCCAGGGCGAGCGTGACATTGCGCGCGATGCGGCGGCGCTCAGGGCACAGGCGATGGCCCGCATCCGCGAGATTGAGAATGAGGACTGCGCCGTAACGGTGACGAGCTCAATCGTGGAGGACGACGCTGAGCAATGAACTGTTGATGGTGATAGTCAGACCGGCGTTGTACTCGATGAATCCGAGCTTGCGAAACTTGTTCATGAAGAAGTTCACGCGCGAGCGCGTCGTGCCGATCATCTCGGCGAGCGTTTCCTGCGACAGCTTGGGCAGTGCGAGCGTGACGGTGTCCTCCTTGCCGTAGCGGGCCAGCAACAACAGCGTCCGCGCCAGCCGTTTCTCGCTCGAATTGAACAGCTGATCGACGAGATCTTCCTCGATCCGGATATTCCGCGTCAGCATGTGTGCGATGAACCGGTCGGAGAACTCCGAGTGTTCGCGCAGCATCCGGATCATGTCGCGCTTGGCCAACCGCAGGGCGACCGTCGCAACCACAGCCGTCGCGGATCCCATGCGGAGAGGTTGCCCCGCAAGACAGCCTTCCCCCAAAAAATCGCCAGGGCCGAGCATGGCGACGACGGCCTCCTTGCCTTCTGATGACAGCACCGAGAGCTTGACGCCGCCTTCCTTCAGGTAGAAAACGCTACTGGCGGGCGCGCCCTGGGCGAACACGACCGCACCTCGAGCGTAGCGTGCCGAACGAGCGGTCACACCCTGGGCCTCGAGGAAGGCGAAGACGTCCAACGGCGACAGCGGCGCAGGAGCGCGCGACTTGGCGGGCATGTCGGCCATCATCCCACGAGCGTGGCCTAGACGATTTCCTTGAGGCGCTCCGCAGGGCGCGCGAGGATAGCGCGCGCGCCATTCTCGACAATCGGTCGCTGTATCAGGTCCGGATTCTTCACCATCAGTTCGACGAGTTCATCATCCGGCAGATCGCGTTCGGCGATCCGTAGCGTCTTGTAGACCGGCTCCTTCGTGCGCAGCAGGTCGCGCGGCGTCATCTTCATCTTGCGCAGCAGGTCGAGCAGCTTCTTCTTCGGAATCGGATCGAGGTAGTAGTCCACGGCATCGAAGTCCACGCCACTCTCCTTGAGAGCGGCGTGAACCTGTCGGCATGTGGTGCAGGTCGGTTTCTGGTAGATGACGATTTTCATGAGGCCACGATCGATTGTTGATTTTCTGATCTTTGATTATTGATTCGTTGTTGATTGTCGATGACTGATTGTTGATTGCTCGGAGCTGTTCTCAATCACCGATCACCGATCAACACGTAATCACCAATCAAAAATCGTCAATCAACAATGCTCTATTTGGCCAGTGGATCAGGTCTCAACTGGAAGTGCGCCGCCAGCGGCTTGGTGCCCTTGCCGCCTTCGATCAGCCACGGCGTGCGATCGCCGTTGGCCGCCCACAGGCCGCGGCCTTTCCAGCCCGCCTTCGGATCGTCGATGCGGCCGTCGAATCCCTTGGCGTAGAAACCAAGCGGATACGGCACGCGCAGTACGATCATCCGTCCATTTGCGTAGGCAATGATGCCGTCATTCAGGTTGCCGGTGGACATCGGAACGTCGTTGCCCAGGCCGAACGTGTTGTGCTGATCGACCCACGAGTAGTAGCTCGACTCGGCGCTGTTCTCGCCGATGCCTTTGAAGCCCGGACCGGGATACTGATGGAACGTCCAGCCCTCGGGGCAGTGGTCGCCGCTGGCCTTCGGGCCGTTCAGCGGGCCTTTGCACTTGCGCCGATCGAAGCTGCCGATGTGGCCGCTGCCGAGTGAGACCCAGACCACGCCCTTGCTGTCGATGTCGGCGCCGCGCGCGCCGAAGCCGGGCATGGGCACGCGATAGACCTCCGCGAGCGCGGTCTGCGGCGGATTCGATCCAGGCACGAGCCTGACGATCGCGCCCGGAACGCCGAGCGTCGATCCCCAGATCGATCCGTCAACCGGGCTTGGCATGACCGCATAGAACGGCGAGTTGATGCGCATGTCCTTCGCCGGATCGGCGGGCTGGTCGGGTTCGGTGTACGCGTCGCGCCTGCCGTTGCCGTTGTAGTCGAGGATCAACGCCGTCCAGCCTTGCGACCTGGCGGCGTCGCCGCTCTGGTCGAACATCTTCGTGTTGAGCCAGCCGACAACCGACCCGCCGCCGCTCGTCCACAGCGTGTCGTTCGCGTCGTAGCCGAATTGCGGATGGTGCGTCGAGTAGCACGTGTCCACGAACGTGTATTTCCTGGTCTTAAGATCGAGCACGGCAATGTGGCGCGCGGCACGGTCCATCGGGAACGCTTTCGCCGCCGGATGATCGGACCCCGCTTTGCAGAAGGCCGGGTTGTCCGCGCCACGCACCGTGGCCGCCAGCCACACCCGGCCGTCCCGTCCGAACATCGAGTTGTGGTTGTTTGCGCGCGTCTCCCAGATCCGCTCGTTGCCCCAGTACGGCGACGGCTGCAGCGCGTCGAGCGCCGCCGCATGTCCGGGACCGAGGCTGAGCGGCATGCTCGTGTCGCGCACCGGCGCGACAAACGTCGTCGCGACGTTCTTCACCGGATCGAGCAACGGCAGCGTGTCCGAGCTGTACTCGGGCGATCCAATCAGCGGTCCATACGCGTTGACGGTCGGGAAGCGGCGATCGCTCGCGATCAGGTCGTGCAGGTATTGCTTCTCGTTCATCCAGTCGCGCAGCGTGACGACGATGTTGCGCTCGACGCCTTGTGGCCGCGGCGGCTTGGCAAACGGCAACTCGCCTTTCGCGATGCGAGCGGTCCAATCGCCATAGTTGGCGAACGCCACGTCGCCGAGTCCGGTCAGCTGCCCGAACATCAGCTGACCAGCCTGGCCCGACTGGACGCGACGACGCCATGCCTCGGCCGGTGACGCGAACGTCCCCAGCGCTGCCGGTATCGTGCGCGTGGACTGCTGACCGAGCTGATGGCACCCGATGCAGCCGGTGTTCTTCATCGCGCTGATCCACGCGGTCTGCGTGATGCGATCGGGAATACCACTCTTGCCTCCGAACTGGTCGGGGTCCGGAATCTTCAGCATCGAATACCAGTAGATCGCCGGATAGTAGTGCGCCGCCGCGGCTTCGTTCGGCGCAACGACGGCGGTGATGCTCACGCGCTGGCCAGGTTTTGCTGCCGTCTTTGCGCTGTCAACGAGCCCATAGCCGCGCGCCCAGACCTGATAGGTCGCCGACGGCAGGTCAGGCACGACGAAGCGCCCGCGATCGTCGGTCACCACGCTCTTGATGTAGCGAACCGGCAGGTCGCGAGTCTCGGCAATGACCCAGACACCTGCCTCCGGGCCTTTCGCGCCCATCACGACGCCGCCAATGTCGTCGTTGTCAATCGCCACGTCAGCGGCTGGTTGCTGTGCGTATGAGGTCGGAAACAACACCACGGAAGACAAGATGATGGAAGCGGCGATGCGCTTCGGTGCCCAGGCGAGCAGCCTCGTGATCATGATGCGAAATCGTAGCACCAACTACCAACCGACGAGCCGCTCGCCCGGGCGGCCGCAATCGATTAGGATTCGGCCTGTCCAACGAAGGGTGTGACGATGAATCTCGCTTTTGAGCCCGTTTCGTCCGATGCGCGGCTGCGGACCCTCGATGTGGTGCGCGGCGCGGCGCTGCTCGGCATCGCGCTGATGAACATTGTCTTCACCGGCATGCCGTTCTCGGCCTACGCGAACCCGAATCTGTGGGGCGGCAACGATCCCGTGAACATGAGCGTGCTGGCGGTGCAGTGGATCCTCTTCGACGGCAAGATGCGCGCCCTGTTCTCGATGATGTTCGGCGCCGGCATTGTGTTGTTCATGGATCGTGCGCTGGCGCGTGAGAACAGCGTGCGAGCGGCCGATCTGCTGATTCGGCGGCTGCTCTGGTTGACGCTGTTCGGCGCTCTGCACGGGTGGCTGATCTGGGCGGGCGACATTCTGTATTCCTACGG
>DAINQP010000261.1:4613-6672 GCA_036742665.1 Vicinamibacterales bacterium
CGCAACGTCTCGCCTCGCAAGCTGCTCATCACCGCTGGCGTCGCGCTCGTGCTGCTGTCGCTCGCGGTCGTCGGCCGAGGCTTCAGCACGCGCTCGACACGGAACGCCGCAATGGCGGCGCGTGCGGTCGAAGCGCAGGGACGGCCGCTGACGAAAGAGCAGCAGGACGCGAAGAAGGAATGGGACGAGGCCTACAACGCCGCGCTGCCATCGAAGGAGAAGCTGCAGGAAGAAGTGGACAACTATCGCAAGGGGTACGGCGGTGTGATGACGCAGCGCGCGCCGATCATGCGCAAGTTCAACTTCGTTCCGGTGTATTTTCCCGGCGGCGTCGATATCTGGGCGCTGATGCTGATCGGCATGGCGCTGTTCAAGCTGGGTGTGTTGCAGGGCGAGCGATCATCCGGCTTCTATGCCCGCCTGGCGCTGGCCGGTTACGCCATCGGGATCCCGGTCAACGCCCTCTCAACGTACGGCATGTTCGCGTCTAATTTCGACATCGTGGCGACGATGTTCTGGAACTCGCCGTATCAGATCGGCCGTGTATCGGTGGCTCTCGGCCACGCCTCAGTGCTGATCCTGCTCGTCAAGAGCATGCGTATGCGGTGGCTCACCGACCGGTTGGCGGCGGTGGGGCAGATGGCGTTCTCGAACTACATCTCCCATTCGATCATCTACGCGCTGGTGTTCTACGCGCCTGGTCTGCGAATGATGGGGCAGTTGCAGCGCTATCAGCTCTATTACGTGGTGCTCGGCATCTGGATCCTGAACCTGGTGTGGAGTCCGATCTGGCTGCGACATTTCCGCTTCGGCCCGCTCGAGTGGTGCTGGCGTTCGTTGACGTACTGGAAGCGGCAACCGATGCGGCGGCGGTCCGCCGCTCCAGCCGACGTGTACGCAGTAGGCTAGTGCGATGCGGCTAACAGCGGGCACGCGATTGGGCGCGTACAGCATCCAGTCGGCGCTCGGCGCGGGTGGCATGGGGGAGGTCTACCTCGCGAGGGACATCAACCTGGCGAGAGACGTGGCCATCAAGGTGCTACCCGAAGCGTTCTCACATGACGACGAGCGACTCGCCAGGTTTGAGCGCGAGGCCAGAACGCTCGCTGCGTTGAATCATCCCAACATCGCCATCGTTCATGGCCTCGAGACAGTGCCGCTTCCTGACGCGGGGCACATTCGCGCGCTGGTGATGGAACTGGTCGACGGCCCGACACTCGCTGAACTGATTGGCGGGCTGTCGGTGGACGAGGCGCTGCGCTTGGCGCGGCAGATTGCTGAAGGCCTCGAAGCCGCGCACGAACAGGGCATCGTTCATCGCGATTTGAAACCGGCCAATATCAAAGTGCGGCCCGACGGCACGGTGAAGGTCCTCGATTTCGGCCTTGCCAAGGCTGCGGAGCCTGCTGGCGCGATCTCGCCTGGTCTGTCGCTGTCGCCGACGATCACATCGCCGGCCATGACCGCCGCCGGGCTCATTCTCGGCACCGCCGCCTACATGTCGCCCGAGCAGGCCAAGGGCCGCGACGCCGACAAACGCAGCGACGTCTGGTCCTTCGGCGCGGTGCTCTATGAGATGTTGACCGCGAGACGCGCATTCGATGGCGACGATGTCAGCGACACGATGGCGAGCGTACTGAAGAGCGAGCCTGACTGGTCAACCGTGCCCGCCGACGTTCCACCGGCCGTCGTGAGTCTCATGAAGGGCTGTCTCGTGAAGGACCGGCGGCAGCGCGTGTCCGACATCTCGATCGCGAAGTTCGTGCTCAAGGACCTGAGCACGATGGGTGTTGTGGGAAGTGCGGTCGTGCCTGTGGCCCCTGTGGCCGGTCGGTCGCGTTGGACTCAGGTCCTCGTGATCGCCATCGCCGTGGTATCCACGGCCTTGATCGTCGGCTTCGTCATGAGGCGCATGCAGCCGGTAGTTCCCCCCGTCACCGTCGCGCGATTCTCGTTGATACCGGAAGGCCCCTTTACGTCCGCTGTCCAGCAGCTCGTCGCGATCTCACCGGATGGAACCACGATCGCGTACAACGCCGGTGGACGTCTTCGCGTTCGC
>DAINQP010000262.1:0-6664 GCA_036742665.1 Vicinamibacterales bacterium
GTAGATAGTGGCCTCGTTGTCGAACAGCTGTGTAGCGACAGCGTCCCGAAGGTCGCCTCGGGCGACATCGTCGCGACACGCGTCGCGATGTCACGGAAATCGAGCGACCCCACCGTGACCACCGTCAACAGCGTGCCGAGGATGAACGCGTAGTCGCCGATGCGGTTGACGATGAACGCCTTGTTCGCCGCGTTGGACGCGGACTGCCGCGTGTAGTAGTAGCCGATCAGCAGGTACGAGCACAGGCCGACGCCCTCCCAGCCGACGAACATCACCGGGAAGTTGGCGCCGAGCACGAGCACCAGCATGAACGCCGCGAACAGATTGAGATACGAGAAGTAGCGCGCGAACTCGCTATCGCTCTCGTCGTGCATGTACGCCGTCGAGTAGATGTGAATCAGCGAGCCGATGCCGGTGATGACCAGGATCATCACCGCCGACAGCGTGTCAACGCGGAAGGTGAGGTCGATCTTCAGGTCGCCCGAGGCAATCCAGGTGTAGAGCACCTCCTGGATGGCTCGCTCCTCGACCGGTCTTCCAGCGATCTGCATCACGCTGATCACCGAAACGACGAACGAGGCCAGCATCACCAGTGAGGCCAGACCACCGGACACGCTCTTCGGCAGCCGCCGTCCCAGCGTCGCGTTGACGAGGAACCCGGCGAACGGTAGCAGCGGTATTAACGCGAGCACGAAATGTTGTCCTTCTTCTCCACTCTCAAACGCGTTCTGGGCAGCCGTGTTGGCATTGCTGCGTCGCGAATCCCGGTTCCGGTGGCCGGATCGCGCTGCGAGGACGTCTGAAGGCCGCTGGCCGCCGGCTCCGTGAGCTGGCCTGCTTCCCTGAGTCTTCTCGCGCGGTCAGGCGATCCGTGTCGGGCTGACCTCCACAGGGCTTCGCGCCACAGCAACGTCAACACCGCACGTCCGCGACCCACCCTACCCTTTGCCCTTTGACGTTTGCCGTTTGACCTTCGCACGTCACCATTTGAGCGAGGTAAAGGCGTCGGGATTCAGCGACTCGCGGTGGCGGAACAGCGCGATCACCAGGGCAAGGCCAACAGCCGCTTCAGCCGCGGCCACGGTCATGACGAAGAACGTGATGATCTGACCGTCGAGGTCGCCGGCGTAGCGGCCAAACGCGACAAACGTCAGGTTGACTGCGTTCAGCATGATCTCGACCGACAGCAGGATCGTGATCAGGTTTTTGCGCAGGAACACCCCGGCTGCGCCGATGGTAAACAGCGTGGCCGACAAGATCAGATAGTGACTCAGAGGAATCACTGATCGCCCTCACGGCGCGCCAGCACCACGGCGCCGACCATCGCCACAAGAATCAGAATCGAGGTCGCCTCGAATGCGAACGTATGCCGCGTAAAGATCGACCGTCCCATGTCGGCGACCGAGTTCACCGTCGTTGCGTCACTCTGCGCCCCGACCGGGTTGTTGTATTCGCCCACCGCCATCAGCGCGCTCGCCAACTGCACGATGAGCAGCGCGGCGAGCAGGGTGCCCCAGCGCGCGACGCCGGGCTGTCGCAGCGGGTGCGAGCGGTCCCACTCGGCGGCATCCTCCTTGGGCGCGTTCAGCAGCATGACGACAAAGAGGAACAGCACCATGATGGCGCCGGCGTAGATGATGATCTGCGCGACCGCGACAAACGGCGCGTCGAGCTGAATGTAGAGACCCGACAACGCGCCGAACGACGCGATCAGCAGCAGCACGCTGTACATCGGGTTGCGCTGCGCGATGACCAGCGCCGACGCTCCGACCGCCAGCGCGGCGAACAGATAGAAAGTGACGGTCTCAGGCATTGAAATACAGCACCAGCGCCGCCGTCGCGATCAGGTTCAACACCGACGCCGGGAACAGATACTTCCACCCGAACATCATCAGCTGGTCGTAGCGGTACCGAGGGACCGTCCACCGCATCCAGATGTAGACGAAGAGGAACATCGACACCTTCGCCAGAAACACGATCCAGCCAAACGCGGGTGGCACTCCCGGAAAGTGCCATCCACCGAGATAGAGGTCGGTGGCCACGGCCGACATGGTGACCATGTTGATGTATTCCGCCTGCGGAAACAGCGCGAAGCGCACCGAGCTGTACTCGGTGTTGTAGCCGGCCACCAGCTCCTGTTCCGCCTCGGGGAAATCGAACGGCGCGCGGTTGGTCTCGGCCACGCCGGCAATCACGTAGATGATGAAACCGATCGGCTGCAGGAAGAGATACCACTGCGGCAGCACCCCGAACCAGGTGCCCTGCTGTGCGTCCACGACCTCACGCAGCGACAGCGATCCAGCGAGCAGGACGACGGCCGCGAGCGACGTCGCATACGCCAGCTCGTAACTGATCATCTGTGCCGACGCGCGCAGACCACCGAACAGCGAGTACTTGCTATTCGATGCCCAGCCGGCGAGCACAATGCCATAGACGCCCATCGAGGTCACCGCAAACACCACGAGCACGGCGACGTTGACGTCGGCGATGCCAAGCTTGATTGGCTCGTCAAGCAAACCAAACAGCGTCGTCTCGGCACCGAACGGGACGGCTGCAAACGCCACGAATGCGGTGACGATCGAAAGAACTGGCGCAAGCGTGAAGAGCCACTTGTCTGCCCCCTTCGGGCGCAGCTCCTCCTTGAACACCAGCTTCAGGATGTCGGCGATTGGCTGCAGCATGCCGTGCGGTCCCACCAGGTAGGGACCGTAGCGTTGCTGCATGAAGCCCATGATCTTGCGCTCGGCGAGCACGAGGATCGCGGACGCCATGATCAACAAGTTGAAGACGATGAAGATCATCGCGCCGAGGACAATCGGACGGATGAAGGGTTCCATCAGTGCGCCGCCATCACGGCGTGCCGGGCGCGCCACGGCGCTGGAAGCGTGCATCGACCTTCACGCACGTGGGCTTCGAACTCGTCTCTGAACAGATTTATCGTCGTCAGCACTGGCGTGGCCGCCGCGTCGCCGAACGCACACAACGTCTTGCCGACGATGTTGTTGGCGACGCCGTAGAGCAGGTCGATGTCCTTCATCTGGCCTTCGCCGCGCTCGACACGCTGCAGGAGCTTGTAGAGCCAGTCGCTACCTTCCCGGCACGGCGTGCACTTGCCGCACGACTCGTGACGGTAGAAATGCAGCAGGTTCATCGCCAGCCACACCATGCAGACCGAGTCGTCCATGATGATCAGGCCGGCCGAACCGAGGAGTGATCCCGCCTTCTGGATGTGATCGAAGCTGGCCAGGGTATCGAGATGGTTCTCGAGCAGAATCGGCACCGAGGATCCGCCGGGAATAATCGCCTTGAATTTCCGGCCGTCCTTCATTCCTTGCGCGTACTCGTCACCGAAGATCAACTCGCGGAGCGTCGTGTTCATCGACGCTTCGTACACCCCTGGACGCTTGACGTGGCCGCTGACGCAGAACAACTTCGGTCCGCCGTTCTTCTCCGGACCAAGCTTCGCAAACCACTCCGGCCCGTTGAGGACGATGAGCGGCACGTTGCATAGCGTTTCGACGTTGTTCACCGCGGTCGGGCACTGATAGAGACCGGCGACCGCCGGGAAGGGCGGTTTGATGCGCGGCTGCGCGCGCTTGCCTTCGAGCGACTCGATCAGCGCCGTCTCTTCGCCGGCTTCGTAGGCTCCCGCGCCGCGGTGCACGTAGACGTCGCAGTCGAATCCGCTGCCGAGAATGTTCTTGCCGAGAAACCCTGCCTTGTAGGCTTCTTCGATCGCGCGCTCGAGCGTCTCCTGCACGTGGTAGAACTCGCCGCGGATATAGATGTAGGCGACCTTGGCGCCGATGGCGTGGCAGCCGATCGCGCATCCCTCGATGAGCAGATGCGGGTTGCGCTCCATCAGCACGTGATCCTTGAACGTGCCGGGTTCGCTCTCGTCGGCGTTGCAGGCGATGTACTTGGGCTTCGGCGTGTCCTTGAGAACGAACTGCCACTTGAGGCCGGTCGGGAACCCGGCCCCGCCGCGGCCGCGCAGTCCCGACGCTTTCACCTGCTCGATGATGTCGTTCGGCGTGAGCGTCAGCGCCTTCTTCAGCCCTTCGTAGCCACGCGCGTTCTTCACATAGAAGTCGAGCGTATAGGCTTCCTGCTCGCCGATGTCTTTGATGAGGACAGGCTCGTACGCCATGTTCCGTTACTTCTTCTCCACGTGCAGATGGCATCCGGTGAACGCGGATCTGCCCTTCGCTCGAATGTCATCGACGAACTGACCCGCCTGCTCCGGCGAGAGCCGCTCATGCCAATCGTCGTTGACCATCACCACCGGTGCACGGTCGCACGCGCCCAGACACTCGACTTCAACCAACGAGAACGTTCGGTCGGGCGTCGTCTCGCCCGGCTTGATGCCCAGCTTCTCGGAGAGCTGCTCGGTGACGCGCTCGGCCCCGAGCAGTGCGCATGACAGCGTGCGGCAGACGTTCAGCACGTATTTGCCGACCGGCTTCGTGTAGAACATCGTGTAGTACGACACGACATCCTCGACTTCGGCGGCGGTGCAGTGAATCTGCTCGGCAACGTGCTGCATACCCGAGCCGGTGATGTAGCCCTGCTGCTGCTGCACGAGATAGAGCGCGTAGAGAATTGCCGACTGGCGCTGATCGGGCGGATAGCGCGTGACGTTTTCGTCGAACTTGGCCTGATTTTCGGGCGTGTAGGCGAACGGCTCGCCAGGCTCCGCCAGCGTCCGCGCCGAGCGGTGGAACTGCGCCGGCGCGTAGTCCATCTGTGGATGAAAACTCACCGGTCGCAGTCTCCCATCACGACGTCGTTGGAACCGATGACCGCCACCACGTCGGCGATGAGTCCGCCTTTGACGATCGACGGCAGCGCCTGGATCGCCATGAACGATGGCGCCCGCATCTTCACGCGCCAGGGCCGGTTCGAGCCGTCGGACACGATGTAGCAGCCGTGCTCACCGCGCGGACCTTCGACCGGCACGTAGGCATCGCCAGCCGGCACCGTAAAGCCCTGCGAGTATATGAGGAAGTGCTGAATCAGCGCTTCCATCTCGGTATAGACCTTGTCCTTCGGCGGCGGCACCACACGCGTGTCGTCACACGCCCACGCGCCGGTCGGTGAAATGCGTTGAATCGCCTGGCGGCAGATCTTGACACTCTCGCGCATCTCCGCCACGCGCACGCGGTACCGCGCGTAGACATCGCCTTCGGTCGCGGTCGGAATCTTGAAGTCGTAGGACTCGTAGCCGCAGTAGGGGAAGTACTTGCGGACGTCATAATCCGACCCGCAGGCGCGAGCTATCGGGCCGACCAGTCCCCACTGAAAGGCGTCCTCGAGCGTGAGGGTTCCGACCCCTTCGGTGCGGCGCCGGAAAATGTCGTTCTTCGTCAGCAGGCCCTCGAACTCGTCGATCTTGCCGGGGAAGCGATCGAGGAAGGCATTGACGCTTTCGTGAAAGCCGCGCGGCAGATCTTCGCGCAGGCCGCCGACCCTGAAGTAGCTCGGGAAGAACCGGAACCCGGCGATCAACTCGTTGATGTTGAGCAGCAGCTCGCGCTCCCGAACCGCATAGAACAACATCGATACCGCGCCGATTTCCATCGCATGCGTGCCAAGCCAGATGAGATGACTCGCGAGCCGCTGGAGTTCCGCGAGGAGCACGCGAATATCGTCAACCCGCTTCGGCATCGTGAGCCCGAGCAGCTTCTCGACGGCGAGCACGTAGGCCAGGCTGTTCGATTGCGCGGCGAGATAGTCCATGCGCTCGACGAGCGGCACCACCTGCTGCCACTTCTTCTGCTCGGCGGTCTTCTCGATACCGGTGTGCAGGTAGCCGATGGTGGGCATCACCGACTGAATGAACTCCCCATCGAGCTCCAGCACCAGACGAAGCACGCCATGCGTGCTGGGGTGCTGCGGCCCCATGTTGACGGTCATCGTTTCGGTGCGAATCTCGGTCAATTCGTCCTCTTCAACCGATCGCGTTCGATGTTCGCCCTGAACTCCGCCTCGCTGACCTCGAGCGGCTCGTAGGTCTGCGCCGCCTTGCGAATCTGCACAGGGTAGTCCTTGCGCGCCGGATGGCCTTCCCAATCCTCGGGCATCAGTAGACGACGCAGGTCGCCGTGGTTGTCGAACTCGATCCCGAACATGTCCCAGACTTCGCGCTCGGGCCAACCCGCGCCACGCCAGATGCCCTGCACCGTCGGGACGGAGCCGTTCGCGCCGACACGAACCTTCACACGCAGCCGCTGACGCTTGGGTACCGACAGCAGGTGATACACCACTTCGTAGCGGGGTTCGCGAGGCAGATAGTCGGCCGCCGTCACCTCGACGAGCACGTTGAACTGGAGCGCTGGCAGGTCGCGCAGCACGCCGCATGTCGCCACGAGGTGCTCGGCCGGCACATAGATCGTCGGCATGTCCACGCTGTGACCGACGTCATACGCGGCGCCGGGCACGGCCGACCGCAGAATCTCGATAATGGCGGCAGATTCCATGGACTACGCGCGGGACCGTTCGATCTTCTGTTGCAGTTGAACGATGCCGTAGATCAACGACTCCGGACGCGGTGGGCAACCGGGAACGAACACGTCCACTGGAACGACCTGATCGACGCCCTGGACGATGGCGTAGTTGTCGAAGACGCCGCCCACCGACGCACACGCCCCCATGGAGATCACCC
>DAINQP010000263.1:0-6646 GCA_036742665.1 Vicinamibacterales bacterium
AGTTGCGCGGCCGCGAGTCCGATCCCGACAATGGCCAGAGAGCCGGTCAGGGTGTTCGGAATCCGCCGCGTGCGCAGATCGATGACGGCTGCCAGTCCGGTGGCAGCGGCGAGAATCGCGACGACGAGCGCGTCAGATGGCGTTAGTGGCGACATCGATGGCGTTCCACAGCACGGTCTGAATCGTCGATCCGACGTTGGTAACTGCCCCCACCGCTGCCAAGGCGATCAGCGCGACGAGCAGAGCGTATTCGAGCAAATCCTGGCCGCTCTCGCGCCGGCCGAACTTGCGCCAGACCTCAGACGTTATGCGCTCAAACATGTCGCGTCCTTCCACTCGGAAAGCCCCTTCAATGCTGATAAGCCCCGAAGGGGAGGGCGGACTGGCGTCCGCCCTCGTCATGCCCTCCCGTCGTCGGCTTACTACGGAGTTGCCTTGTCCAGCGCGCCGCTGATGTTGCTGAAGATCTGCTGCACACCAGAACCGGTCGAGGTGATGACACCCACGCAGACGAGCGCGATGAGCGCCACGAGCAGCGCGTACTCGAGCAGGTCCTGCCCGGAGTCATCGCGCATCAACTTGGCGCGCAGGTAGCTAACGAGGTTCTGCAGATTCATGACGTCCCTTTCCCTTCAAGCGCATCGCCGTTATGACGCGCGCTTCTGTTTCGAATGCGGCCACCCGCCAGGGCACGACCGCGACCACGTCCTGATAAGCGCAACGCATGTGCCACCACGCCGCGCCGCGACGTCGCGACGCCGCCAAGCGACTGTGGTTCCACAGGCTTACGCCGCGCGAGCCGATGAACCCTCGTTGTGCACGAATGTGATGGGCTGTACCGCGCCTGACGCTCAATTCGTAATCGGCGGCGCGCATTTCGTGTGCGTCATCGGTGTCTCGAGGTGAAACGCTCGTCGACGCGCGCACGCTGAACCGCGCAGCGGTCCACCCGATTTCGTAAGAGCACCTGCAGTTTTCGAGTGTTACTCGCGCCGATGGGCGTGCATCATCGCGCGTCGCGATCGCCGTAAACCAGTCCGGACGTGGAAGTACCGCTCGATGTCCTTCGAACGGGAACGTGGCTTGCGAGCACCGCCCAGGTACCGGAGTGTCTGAAGGAATAGTGCTGATGCGACGCGTATTTGGCGACGCCGTGATTTCGTTCTGTGCGGTGCTGGCCCTGCTGCTGATGCTGGTATCGATCGATCCACGCATCCGCGTTCAGGTTGCGAGCACATGGGGCGGGTCCGGCACGCCGACGAGCGTTAGCAAAGACCTCGGCGAAGTATCCACGGTGGTGTTGTCAGCGATCCGAGATAACGGCATCGACAACGCGCCGCTCATGATCTTCGCGCTGGCGGCCACGGTACTGGTGTTGTTCATGCTGCGAACCTGACGAATGCAACTTATTCTTGCGATCGATAGTGACCCGCGCCGGTCGGAACAACTGGCATCTGTGGTCCGCGCCCGACTGAAGGTCGACCTTGTACAGTCGACGTCAGCCGGCGAAGGGCTGCATGTGCTGAAGGACCGGATCCCGGACCTGATCCTCACGTCGCCGCTGTTGTCGCCATTCGACGATGGCGTGCTCGACGAATATCTCCGCGACCTCGGTGCTGCGGGCGCACACGTGCAAACAGTACGCATCCCCATCCTCACCGGGACGGCTACCAAGAAGGGGTTGACGGACAGGCTGTTCGTGCTGAGCCGTGCGAAACCGACGTCGCCGGCGATGCCGGATGGTTGCGACCCCACCGTCTTCGCCGACGAGATTTCGGTGTATCTCGCCCGCGCCGCGAGCGCGCGGCAGAGTGTGGCGCATCTGGCTCAGGCGTTGTCAGCTCACCAGGACGAGGCGCGCCCGAGCCCGGCCGCCACGACTCCGGTTGCACACTCGACGGTGATAAGCGAGATGAGCAAGGCCATCATCGAAGAGTTCGCTGATGTCGTCGATCTGTCGCATGTTCAGGCCACCGAGCCGCGTTACGTCCAGCCCGTGGCGCCTCCGCATGACATCGTGACCACGCCGACGGATGTCGTCGAGGAGGCCGATTCGTGGCAGGTCGACGAACCGACCCATGTGGAGGCAACCGAATCGTTGCAGTTCGAGCAGACTGTGAGCAGAGCAGCTCCCATCGTCGATCCGATGCCGGAGGCTGAACAGATGCCAGAACCAGCTCGAAAGGGCACGAGTGCCACATTCGAAGCGGCTCTCGCAGCAATCCGAGCGGCGTGGGTCAAGCCCGAGGTGCCTCTCACGATTCTGTCCCCTCCCGCGGAAGCTGCCGCGCCGCGCGCCACTGCCCTCGGCAAGACGCGGCCAGAAAACCGTCGCCGCGAGATGGACACGTCCGAGCAACGTCCTCAGCAGGACGAATGGGGCATCTTCGATCCGGATCAGTGCGGATTCTCCGCTGTGGTAGACAAGCTCGACAAGGTTGCGGAGTCGAAGGACGCACCACCTCGCTCGGGGACGACCAGGGTGATTTCAATTCGGTGAGCAGGGGGAATGTCATGAGCTCAAGCGGCCAGCAGACACCAACGCCTCCGCACAGGAGATTACGCAGTCAACGAGGCGTCGCGATGATCGAGGCGGCGATGACCTTGCCGCTTCTGCTATTGGTCTGCGTCGGGATTATCGAGTTCGGTCGCCTATATCAAACGTGGCAGGTGATGACCAATGCCGCGCGCGAAGGCGCGCGCATCGCCGTACTGCCATCACTGCCGAGCGGCGGGGTCGATGCCCGTGTGCGTCAGTACCTGCAATCGGGCGGTCTCACGTCGGACACCACCGTGGGTGTCACCGTCACGCCGATGAACGTCTCGCTTGGAACCGGTGGCACCGCGTCCGGATCGAAGGTCACGGTGACGTATCCGTTTACGTTCATGGCGCTGCAACCGATCGCCCAGCTGGTCGTGTCGGGTTCAACGGCCGGCGCACCGATCACGTTAGCGGCATCCGCCACCATGCGGAACGAAACGCAGTTCTAGACCATCGATGACATCTCAGAGGTGTTCCATGCGCAACAGGATCCAACACCTTCGACGCAACGAACGCGGTATGACGATGGCCTTCGTCGCCATGGGCTTTATGGCCTTCCTGACGGCGACGACGCTGGCCATCGATGTCGGCATGTACATGGCTGCGCGATCGCAGGCACAGAATTCCGCCGACGCCGGGGCGCTGGCTGGAGCGATTGCGCTCGGCTTCAATGATTTCGACAATCGCAACGTCGGCGGGCCGGCGGTCTCTGCCGCCCTTTCGGCGGCGCAGGCCAATGCCATGGTCGGCGCGGCGCCATCGGTATTGCCGGCCGACGTCACGTTTCCCAACGACCCGGCGGGCCACCCGACACGTGTCAAGGTATCGGTCTACCGCAACACTGAGCGCGAGAACGAGATCCCGACGATCTTTGGGAAGATCTTCGGCGTGGACTCGGTGAACATTGCCGCAACCGCAACTGCTGAGGCGTCGCAGGCCAACGCGATGACGTGCGTCAAGCCGTTCATGATCCCCGACAGATGGACCGAGCCATCGGGGGCGTTCAATCCACTGACCAGCACCTTCCGCATGTACGACAATCAGGGAAATCTCCTGCCGGAGGGCTCACGTGATGTCTACGTCCCGGCGAATCAATCAGGCTACACCGGCTATACGGATGACGACCGGGGTACTCAGCTGATCCTGCGCGCCGGCACCGGCAACAGTATCGAGCCCACCGCGTACCAATCGTGGAGTATGCCAGGGAACAACGGTTTGATCGGCGGTGATTTTTACCGACACAATATTTCCGGCTGCAACACCACCATCATCAACATCGATCTGAACGACCCGTTGTATCTGACGCAGGAGCCTGGCGCCATGGAAGGTCCGACCAACCAGGGCATCGACGAGTTGATTGCTCTGGATCCGAACGCCCACTGGGAGACGGGGTGCCAATGCGTAAGGGGAAGCAACAAGGGGATCAGCCCGCGCGTGACGCCGCTGCCGCTCTACAACCCCAAGAAATATGCCGAGGGCAAAGCCAACGGACGCAACGCCGATTTCTGGCTCGCCAACATCATGGGCTTCTTCATCGACCGGCGCCAGGGTAACCAGGTTTACGGATACATCACGCCGATCAGCGGCCTGATCAACCCGAATCTCGGTCCCGCGCCCGCAGGCGCATTCCCGGTGGCGATCAGGCTGGTCGAATAACCGTTCGCAGGCCTAGCCGCGAGTATCGATCGCTTTGATGAGCGCATAGAGTGCGGCGCTGGCCGGTGTGAGGACACCAGCGTCGCTACCCTTCCGCACAACTACGCCAATGAGTGAGTCCGCCTCCATGGTACGGCCGCGTTCGCGATCGACCATGGTCGACGTGCGCATGCCCGACGCCCGCTCGGTCCACGCGATGTGCTCGTCCACGTCGGAGCGCTGCAGGTCGATACCCTGAGCCTGGGCCACCGCCATCACCTCGCTCATGATCGCCGTGAGCAGCGCGCGCGTCTCGGGCAGGGCAAGCAGTTCCGCCGGCGTGCGCAGCGTGACCGCGGAGACGGTGTTGAAGCTTGCGTTCCACATCAACTTGCGCCAGCGCTCGCGCTGAATGTCGGGTGAGACCTGCACCACCTGACCGGTGGCGGCGAGCGTCTCGTGAATGGCGGCGAGTCGCCGTTCATCGAAACCCTGTCGAGCGCCAATCGATATGCGCGCCGGCGCGACATGGCTGACCACGCCAGGTTCGTCGAGCGTCGCGCCGACGTAAACGGCGGCGGGCAGCACGCGGCTCCGGCCAAATCGCACGGCCAACTGCTCGTCGGATTCGACGCCGTTCTGCAGCGGGATCACCACCGTTTCGTCGCCAACCGCGGAAGCCAGATCGTCGAGGATGGCGTCGGTCTGATGCGTCTTGACGCACACGAGGACGAGATCCGCGCGCCCGCTGTCGGCAGCACGCGGGTAGACCGACACGCGTGGAACCTCGACGTCGCCGATCAGGTTCGACTTGATGCGCAACCCGCGCGACCGCAGCGCCTCGAAGTGCGGTCCTCGCGCAACGAAGTGGACATCGCGGCCAGCACGCGCCAGCAAGGCTCCGAAGAACGCGCCGACACCGCCGGCGCCATAGACCAGAATTCTCACGGCACGAACTCCGTCGCAGGCAGCGTACCTTGCAAGTACCGGTCGCGATCCTCCGGTCGATAAATACGGACCTGCACGGCAACTTCCGCCAGCGGCGGCCAATCAAGCCGCCCGATCGTGCTGCCGACAAACCGCTGGCGAAAGTCGGTCTCCTCGCGCCGCTCGAAGAGCAGATACGGTTCATAGCCTTTCGACCGCAGATACATCAGCGCACGATCGAGCCAGGCCGGATCGAGCCCGTCCCAGAGCATCGTCTTTCGGCCCGCATAAAAGCGGACGCTGCCACTCTCCGAGCTGGTGATGACCAGCGCATTTGGTGGGAGCCGTTTGCCAACGAAGACTCCCGCACGCTCGAACCGTGCCTCGAGCTGGTTGAGGACGAAGGTCGGCCGTTCGCGGGCTTCGCGCACGAAGAGCACGGCGAGCACGATGACCGCGCCTGCGGTGATCCATGCGACTCCACGCACTCGAAAACGACGCAGTGCGGCATCGACAACTGCGACCATCAGGATCAGCAGCAGCGGAATCGTCGGCAACAGGAAGCGCAGGTACGACCAATCCTCGAAGATGACGTAGGGCACATACAACGCAAGGTTGACGAAGAACATCACGAGCGCGAGCGCCGTGAGACTGCCGGGCAGCAGCCATGGCGCGAGCAGCGCGAGTACGATGGCGGCGGTGTGGGTGGACCACAGCCATCCGAGATAGCGACCGAGATTCGCGGTGACATGGCTCAGAGAGAACAACGCCGCGAGCGACCCGTAGCCAGACGCGAACGGCGAACCATAGAAAGCGTTCTGTGTGAGCGCAACCGCAATGCAACCAGGCGCGGACGCAAGCGCGAACGTCGCTGCCGATCGAAGCCGCTGCGGCCAGCTCCGCTCAGGCCGCAGCAGCAGAAAGAGTCCGATCGTGATACCCAGTGGCACGAGATTGGGACGAACGATGATCGCGGCACTCGTCGCGAGGCCGCTCAGGAGACTCGAGCGGGGCCTGGTGCCAGTGGCGAGGGCCACGGCCAACATCCAGAGGGACGCGGCCGGCACGTCGCTCATCGGCTGAATCACCTGATACAGCACGATCGGGCTGGCCGCGACGAGGACGCTTGATAGCAGTCCGACGCGCGCGCCGAACCGTGAGCCGACAATGGAGGTGGCGGCGACCAGCACCGCGGCGAAAAGCGGCAGGACGTAAAACGCCGCGCGCGGCCCGCCCGACAACACGAACGGCGCCATCGCGATCGAGAGTCCCACCGGACAGATGGGCACGATCGCCCCCGCGACCGTCCGCGACGGCACGTGCCCTGACGGCGCGAATGTGCGCGCCGCGTCAGGCCACGGCGCATCGAGTGCCAGCGGTTCGGCCACTTGCAGACCGGTGAGACGGCCCCGCGCGAGTTGACCGAACACGTCCGCCCAGCGCTCCGCCTGGTGCACGTAACAGTAGGAATCAGACCCGCCCGCCACCCAGCTTCCCCAGCGAACGGCCGTCACCATGAGAGCCCCGATTACCAGGGCGAGA
>DAINQP010000264.1:0-6611 GCA_036742665.1 Vicinamibacterales bacterium
GACGTGGCGCGGCTTCTCGACGAGGCGTTCTGCGTACAGAGTGCCATCGCCGAACGCGCCCGTGGCCTCTCGGCGCGCCTGCGCAATGGCATTCGCGAGCGACGCATCGTCACGCACCGTCTTCATGCCGATACCGCCACCGCCCTCGGATGGCTTCAGCAGCACCGGAAAGCCGACGCGCCTCACGGCATCAACAATCGCGGCATCGGATTGATCGCCGGGCGTCTCACCCGGGACCACCGGCACACCGGCGGCCTGCGCCAGACGGCGTGCTCCGATCTTCGATCCCATGCTGTTGATGACATCCGCCGGCGGGCCGATGAACGTGATGCCGGCGTCTGTGCACGCCGATGGCAGGTCGGGATTCTCCGAGAGGAAACCATAGCCTGGATGTACCGCTTGCGCGCCAGTGGCACGCGCAGCGCCCATGATCGCCTCGACCGACAGGTAGCTCTCCGCAGCCGCCGCGGGCCCGATACGCACGCGTTGATTGGCGAGCGTCGTGTGCAGGGCATGAGCGTCTGCGTCTGAGTAGACGGCGACGGACTCGATGCCCATCTCGCGGCACGCGCGTATCACGCGGACGGCAATCTCACCGCGATTCGCAATCAATATTTTCGAGAACATCACATCCGGAAGACGCCGAACTTCGCGGGCGGGATCGGCGCGTTATAGGCGGCTGACAATGCCAGTGCCAGGGCCGTGCGTGTCTGCCCCGGATCGAGAATCCCATCGTCCCAGAGGCGTGCCGTGGAGTAGTACGGCGATCCCTCCTGCTCGTACTTGTCGAGGATCGGACCGCGAATCTCTTGCTCCTCGTCAGCGGCGAGTGTCTTGCCTTCGCGCACGAGCTGGTCTCGTTTGACCGTCGTCAGGACGCCGGCTGCCTGTTCGCCACCCATCACCGAGATACGCGCGTTCGGCCACATCCACAGGAAGCGCGGGTCGTAGGCGCGGCCGCACATGCCGTAGTTGCCGGCTCCGAACGAGCCACCGATGACGACGGTGAACTTGGGCACGACCGAGTTGGCGACGGCGTGGACCATCTTCGCGCCGTCCTTGGCAATGCCACCGCGCTCGTACTGACGGCCGACCATGAAGCCGGTGATGTTCTGCAGAAAGATCAGCGGCACACCGCGCATGTTGCACAGCTCGATAAAATGCGTAGCCTTGAGCGCCGACTCCGAAAACAGCACGCCGTTGTTCGCGATGATGCCGACCAGGAAGCCCTGCACCCGCGCGAACCCAGTCACGATCGTCGGCGCGTAGCGCTGCTTGAACTCGTCGAAGCGCGAGCCGTCCACGAGACGGGCAATGACCTCGCGCACGTCGTAAGCCTTGCGCACATCGGCGTTGACGATGCCGTAGATCTCGCGCGGATCGTACGCAGGCTCTTCAGGCGCAGCCCTGTCGGCGGGCAGAGTTTTGCTGGTGTGGAGCGTAGAGACGATCGTCCGCGTCAGCTCGAGAGCGTGGAGGTCATTCTCGGCAAGATAGTCCGCCACTCCTGAAAGGCGCGTATGGACGTCGGCGCCGCCTAGTTCCTCGGCTGTGACCTCTTCCCCGGTCGCCGCCTTCACCAGAGGCGGCCCACCGAGAAAGATTGTGCCTGTGCCTTTCACGATGATCGTCTGATCGGACATCGCTGGCACGTACGCGCCACCCGCCGTGCACGAGCCCATCACCACAGCAATCTGCGCGATGCCTTTCGCCGACATGCGCGCCTGGTTGAAGAAGATGCGCCCGAAGTGTTCACGGTCGGGGAAGACGTCAGCCTGCATCGGCAGAAACGCGCCGCCGGAGTCCACGAGATAGATACAGGGCAGTTTGTTGTCGAGCGCAATCGTCTGCGCCCGCAGATGCTTCTTCACCGTCATGGGGTAGTAGGTCCCGCCCTTCACGGTCGCGTCGTTGGCGACGATGAGCACCTCGCGGCCCGATACGCGGCCGACACCGGTGACCATGCCCGCGCCCGGGGCGTCGTTGTCGTACATTTCCCAGGCTGCGAGTGGCGCGATCTCAAGGAAGGGCGAGCCGGCGTCCAGCAGCCGATCGATGCGTTCCCGGGCGGGAAGCTTGCCCTGATCCCGATGGCGCTGCAGATACTTCTCGCCGCCTCCCTGACGGACCTGAGCGACTCGATCTTGTAGCTGCGAAATGAGTTGCGTCATCCGCGCGTGGTTCGTGCGGAACAGCTCACTGTCCTGCTGGACGTGTGTGGGCAGGATGTCCATGAGACGGATCCGTGGATCCTGTACGTTGATAGGGATCAGTACGCGGATCGAACTGCCCGGATTATAAGGGAGATAAGCACGTGCAATTACTACACATTGTCCGATTTGACGTCAGGTGAATGGCTGAGTGTATGAATTACGGACGGTGTGGTAGGGTATCCGGCGGGTTTCCGAACTGAAACAGATGTCTCTGAACGGCAAGCGCCGCAGGCGCGTACTTGTTATCGACGAGGAGCCAGCAACCGCTGACTGGCTGCGGCAGATCCTCGAAGCCGAAGGGTACGATGTTCGTGCCGCGCTCAACGGCGAGACGGGCGAAGAACTGTTCAGGCACTGGCGTTCAGACGTCGTGCTGACCGGCCTCACATTGCCCGACATCGACGGCATTCAGCTCCTCAAGCACCTCCGCGACATCGATCCACAGCCGGAGACGATCATCATCGGCGGTCAAGGGACCATTCACCGGGCGGTCGAAGCGGGGCGAGCCGGTGCGTTCTTTTTCCTCGAGAAGCCCGTCTCGCAGGATGGGTTGGTCGACTTGCTGCGTCAGGCGGCGAATCGTACCGAAGAGCGCGCCGAGCACCAGCATCTTCGCGAACAGATCCGCGGCCAGTACAGCTTCTCGAACGTGATCGGGCAGAGCCGATCGATGAAAGATCTGTTCGAGCTGATCGATCGCGTCGCGATCAGCGACGCCAACATCCTCATCCAGGGCGAGAACGGCACTGGCAAGGAGATGATCGCGAACGCGATTCATCACAATTCGAACCGCGCCTCCGGCCCGTTCATCAAGATCAACTGTGCCGCCATTCCGAAGGACCTGATCGAGAGCGAGCTGTTCGGCTATAAGAAGGGCGCGTTCACCGGGGCCGGAAGCGACAAGGTCGGGCTCCTCGAACTCGCCGAAGGCGGCTCGCTGCTGCTCGATGAGATTGGCGAAATGCCGGCGTACCTGCAGACCAAGCTGCTGCGAGTGCTCCAAGAGCGCGAGTATCGCCCGGTTGGCAGCGATCGTCTCGTGAACGTGGACTTCCGGCTGGTCTGCGCCACCAATATCGACCTCGACCTTGCGCTCAAGGACGGGCGGCTCCGCGAAGACCTGTACTTCCGTATCAACACCATCTCGATGCGCGTGCCGCCGCTGCGCGAGCGGACGGAAGACATTCCGCTGCTCTGTAATCACTTCCTGTCGAAGTTCAACCAGCGCTACCAGAAGTCGGTCCGTTCGGTCTCACCGTCGGCGTATCACCTGCTGATTCGCAACCGCTGGCCGGGTAATGTCCGTGAGCTCGAGAATGCGATCGAGCGCGCCGTACTGGTACGCAAGACCGGCGAGATTCAGCAAGGCGATTTGCCGGAGTCGATCCGCGAGGAGGCGCCGCCAATGCAGGACTTCACAATCCCTCCGCATCGCACCCTGGCCGAGATCGAGAAGATGGCCATCGTTCAGACGCTGCAGCGGACGAACTGGAACAAGCAGGAAGCGGCGCAGATTCTCGGGCTGTATCGGCCGACGCTCTACAGCAAGATGAAAAAACACGACATCAAGGATCAGCGCACGCCCCGTCGTGCGGGGACTGGCGCTACGCGCTGACGTGTGCGTGGCGAGCGCTTTCTGCGCCGTGTGCGCGCCGAGCTGCGGCTGTCAGGGTTGGCGGCATGGCGCGGCATCGTCGAACTCGTCAACGGTAACGACCTCACCCACGCGGCGTCGATCGCCTATTACGCGCTGCTCTCACTGTTTCCGTTTCTGCTCCTCGTCATCTCACTGCTGGGCGCCGTCACCGCTGACGATGCCGATCGCGTGGCGGTGCTCAGCTTCGTCTTCCGCTACTTTCCGACACAGCTCGACTTCGTGACCGGCCAGCTCGATGCCTTGCGTGCCGCCCGTCTGCAGCTTGGCGTGGCGGGGTCGCTCGCGCTCATCTGGGGATCGCTCGGCGTCTTCGGCGCCGTGACAAGCGCCGTGAACGAAGCCTGGGGCGTCGAGAAGCAGCGCAGCTTCTGGAAGCATCGTCTCGTGTCGTTCCTCATGCTGGTGGCGGCCGGCGGCGTGATGATGCTCGCGCTGGCGCTCGTCAGCCTCATTCAAATGGCGCAGGCCACGTGGTTCGGCGCGATGCTGGCGAGCTACACCTGGCTCACCACCCTGCAGACCTATGCCGTTCGCAATCTTGCGACCTCCCTTCTCGTGATCGGGTTGGGCCTGGTGTTCTACTTCATTCCCAACGCGAAGACACGGTTTCGTGACGTGTGGGTCGGCGCTGTCCTTACCGGTCTCCTGTGGAGGCTCGCGTTTCAGGGGTTCGCCTGGTATATCAGGATGAATTCCGGCCTGAAGATGATTCACGGGTCGGTGGCCGCGGTGATCGTGTTCCTCCTGTGGGTCTACGTGTCGTCGATCATCCTGATGTACGGCGTCGAGTTCACAGCCGCGTATGCACGACTGCGGCGCCGCCGGCCAGACGAGATGCCTGCTGCGCCATCGCCGCGCGTATGAAACAGATCGTCGCCGCGTTCATCTTCTTTTCGGTCTCGTCACTCAGCGCGATCACGCTCGTCTCCGTGGAGCAGGAGATCGCCGTCGGCAAACAGGCCAACGCGCAGTTTCGTATGGAGACCCCGGAGTTCACCGACGCGGCCACGGTTCGTTACGTCCGCGATCTGACACGACGCCTCTCACGAGTCGCCACCGGGCCGAAGTATCCCTACAGTGCCGCGATTGCCAACACTCACGAGATCAATGCCGTGGCGCTGCCAGGCGGTCCGATCTGGATTCATCGCGGCGTGCTCGAGCAGGCCACCAACGAATCGCAGGTGGCTGGCGTCCTCGCGCACGAGATCGCCCACATCGCGAGCCGTCACGCGGCAACGCAGTTGACGATGGTGGCGATGACAAAGTGGAGTCTGAACTTTCTCGGATCACTGCTTGGCAATGCCGGCGGCGCGGGCGGTGCGCAGGTGGCCGCGGAATTTCTGGCGAGTGGTGCGGCACTCAAGTACAGCCGCGAGGACGAGCGTGACGCCGATCGGGTGGGTCTGGGATTGATGAGCCGCGCGGGCTGGGACGGTCGTGGCATGGTCGAGATGTTCGAGATCCTCAAGAAGGCGTCGGGTCGCGACCCGTCGATGGTCGAGGCGTTCTTCTCGACACATCCTTCGCCCCAGGAGCGCATCAAGGACCTTTCAGCCGTGGTGGCCGCACACCGACGCGGGAAACGTGACAGCCGCGAGTTCCAGGTGATGAAGAGTCGATTGCGCACGTTGCGGTCCGGCTGACCACCTCCGCCAAGGCTACGGTGGTCCGCCGTAGTCTCGACGAAGGCGGAAGGCGGACACTACGTCATAATCGCAGAAGTGGCTAATCGTCTCGCATCCGAACAGAGTCCGTACCTTCTTCAACACAAAGACAATCCCGTCGACTGGCGTCCGTGGGGTAGCGAGGCCTTTGACACGGCCCGCCGCGAGAACAAGCCGATCTTTGTCTCCATCGGTTACTCGACGTGCCACTGGTGCCACGTGATGGAGCACGAGAGCTTCGAGAGCCGCGAGATTGCCGATGTCCTGAACCGGCATTTCGTGTCGATCAAAGTCGATCGCGAAGAGCGGCCCGACGTCGATCGTGTCTACATGACATTCGTTCAGGTCACGACCGGATCTGGTGGCTGGCCGATGAGCGTATGGCTCACGCCGTCACTGCAGCCGTTCTATGGCGGCACGTACTTTCCACCCACATCGAAGTGGGGCAAGCCGGGATTCGTGGACGTCCTCGAAGAGATCGCGCGCGTGTGGCGCGAAGAGCGCGATAAGGTCGAGCAGTCGGCGGCGACGATCACGGAGCGTCTGCGCGGACTGCGCTCACAAGGTGGTCATGGTCCCATCCCGCCCCCGGCCGCCCTCGATCGTGCGGTCGAGGAATTTGCAGTCGCATTCGATCGTCGCCGAGGCGGGTTCGGCCAGGCGCCAAAATTTCCGCGGCCCAGCGAACTGTTGTTCCTGTTACGTGAACACGCCCGAACCAGCGCGGCTGAACCGCGCGACATGGTGCTTGTCACGTTGCGCGCCATGGCGCTCGGCGGGATGCGCGATCACATCGGCGGTGGATTCCATCGCTATTCGGTGGACGCCGACTGGCGCGTCCCGCACTTCGAGAAGATGCTCTACGACCAGGCGCAGCTGGTGCTGGCCTATGTCGAAGCCGCTCAGCTGACGGGCGATTCGTTTTTTTCGGAAGTCGCCATCGATACACTCGATTACGTGCGCACTGAGCTCACCGATGAAGCCGGTGGCTTCTATTCGGCGGAAGATGCCGACAGCGTGCCTCCGGAGCAGGTCGGTAGTCCAAAAATGGAGGGGGCCTTCTACATCTGGCGCGAG
>DAINQP010000265.1:0-6601 GCA_036742665.1 Vicinamibacterales bacterium
CGCATGAAGCCTTCGGGCCAGCAGTACTGCGCCGGCCACTGCGGCGCGTTGCTGTGGGCGTCGTGATATGCCTCCTGCACCATCCGCATCTTGTACTCGTCGGTGAGCAGCGAGAGCAGTGTCGGATACTGACTCCAGAGCAGCTCGGCGTACCAGTTCTGACCGCGATGCCAGACGTAGCGTCCGCTCCAGTCGCCGGGCACGGTCGCGTAGGTGTGCTGCGTCGGGCCACCGCGGCGCTTGGCCTCCTCCAGCAGCGCGTCGTAGTGCTCTCTCGCCGTCTTGAACTTGTAAGGACTGACCATGCCCACACGAGGGTAATCCCGATCGCAGTAGCCCCACGCGGCTGACGCCGGCGGCTTGTCGCCGATCATTCCGCCCCGCCACTGTTGCTCGAGACCGTAGGGACTGTTGCAGCGGAAATACCGCCTGTCAGTCCAGAGCGCGCGATCGGCGTAGAAATCCCTGGACGTGAAGACGTCCACTTTCAACGGCTCGATCCCCTGCGGTGCAGCGCCGCCGCGGGCCGCACCGAGGAACCCTTCCATCCGATTGCCGGTCGCCGCTCCGTCGAGCGGGCCGACGAGCCAGTGCTGTTGTGGATAGTCTTTTATTTCCCGCGGCGGAATCGCCTCGACGTCCTCAGCGTTGCGCCACATCTCCCATGGGATCGCCGGATTAACCGGTGCGCCACGGCCGGTACTCGTCACCGCGGCCGGCGGCGTCTCGCTGCGAGAACACGACATCAACACAGCCACGTACAGCGCGGCCAGCGCGGCGCGGGTCTTCAAGGGACTCGTCTGCGGCATGGGCGCCCATCATATCCGCCTTCGCACTTCGCACTTCGGCGAGACAGGCTAGGATACGGGTCTCAGGAGGATTCACGTGCACGCAGTGCTCACTCTCACCTGCCTCGTCATCTCGTCGCTCGCGGTTATCGCACAGACTCGACCGGCACCGGCTCCCGGCACACAGAAGCCGGGCATGGTGCCGCGGCCGCCGCTGGCCTTCAGCGAAACATGGAAGATGCCGCCGTACGCCGGTGAGCAGACCGACGAGAACACGCGCGTCACGCCGGCAGTGGTGACCAACGCAAATCTCGAAGTGAAGCTCTATGGGGCAGACGCGAAAGTGATTCGGGCAGCGGTACACGAAGAGCGCGTTGACCTGTGGAATGGCATGACCGGATCGCCGAGCGCCGTCACCCTTCGCGACCGGCGCAATTTCGTCAACCTCACGGACGCCGCGCGATTGCGGTGGATCGTGCGGACCAACGCGATTCACGCACTGCACCCGGTCGTCAAGCTTGCCGACGGGCGGCTCATCGTCGGCGATCGCATCATCACCACGCACGGTGAATTCCTCTCAGTCGAGATCGCCTACAGCGGCATGCGGTGGTACGGGCTCGATCCGAACAAGGTCGTCGTGCTCACCGAAGTGGTGAACCCCGATCTGAGCAAGGTGGACGAAGTGGGCATGGCGATGCTCGCACCGGGCGGCGGCCACGGCATTGCCGGATCCGCAAACCTGTCGAACGTGGAGCTGTTCGCGTACCCCGTGCCTCGCTAAGGCAAGCCGCCGACGCTCGAACATCGTCAATACGGCGTGTGAGGTGATTCATGAGAAATGGATTCCACACCGTCCCAGTCCTGTTCATCGCGTATCGGCTCACGGAGTCTCAGGTGGTTGGCGCACTTGCATGGCTGGACGTGGACCACTTCGAGTGCGGCAAATTCCGGCGGTGGCGCAGCCGGCGCCAGAAGGTCCTTCGCCGCGACTGCCTTCGCCTCGATGAGCACGGTTCACAGGGTGTTTGGCCATACCGCTCCTCCGTAAGCCGGTGAAGCCGTTCGACGAACCTCCGTCTGATGAGGGCATCAATGCGGCCTCAGTGTGTCCGGTACATTGAAAACGTCAGAGCCGTGAGAAGCGAACAGCCCTCAGTGGCGTGCCTTCTTAACGCTATTCCTGCCGCATCGCGACGAGTGGATCCACGTTGAGCGCGCGTCGCGCCGGCACGTAACACGCCAGACACGCGACCGCCAGGAGTGTGAGTAGAACGACCGTATACGTCGCAGGGTCAGTGGACGTGACACCCCAGAGAGCGCTCTCGATAATCCGGGTCAGTGACAACGATGCCACGAGTCCGATCACCAACCCGGTGCTGATCACAACCAGACCGCGCCCGAGTACGCTGGCGAGCACGTCTCGAGCCGTCGCGCCGAAAGCGACGCGTATGCCGATCTCATTGGTGCGCTGCATGACCGAGTGGCTCATCACGCCGTAGATGCCGACCACAGCGAGCAGCAGTGCGATGCCGCTGAACACGCCCAGGAGAATCACGTATTGACGGAAGCCCTGCGTCTGCCGCGCGGCAAACGCGGTGAGTAACTGGACGTTGTTGACTGCGTGTGCTGGGTCGAGTTGCTTGGCCGCGGCCCTCGCTCCAGGCAGCCAGTCGTCCATGCGAGCCTTCGAGCGGACGACGAACGTGACGTCCTCGAGGCCGAACGCGGTGACCCCGGCCTGGATTGTCGGCAGCTGGGTATGCGGGACATACATCTGAGGCCGGGGGGCGCGGTTGCGCAGGCTTGGCCGGATGTCGGCGACGATGCCGATGATCTGTCGCGGCTGATCGTTGTAGAACTGAACCGATACTGTCTGACTGATCGGATCCTCGCCCGGCCAGAACTGCTTCGCCATCGTCTCGTTGATGAGCGCAACCGGCGTCGTCGATAGCGTATCGAGATCGGTAAACTCCCGCCCGCGCACCACGCGGACCTGCAGCACCTTGAAGTAATCTGCGCCGATCGGCAGCCACTGCGCCGACGGCACATCGCGTGGAGATGGCGGTGTGCGTCCCGCGATCGTGAACGGAAACTGCGCCGAGCCGCCGAGCGGCGTGCTGAGACGCATCGTCGTGACGCCTTCGACGCCAGGCAGCGCGGCGATCCGATCGCGGATTTGACCGGCGAGCGTCGTGATGCGTGGGCTCAACTCGAACTCGAGCGAGCCAATCGGCGTGACTTTTCCAGTGGCGCCGAAGAAACCGCGGCCGGTGAACGCCATCTCGAACGTCGTGATGTTTGTCGGATTGATGCCAGTGTCCACGTCGGTCAGGCGGACGAGGCTGTTGATCAGCAGCCCGGCGCCGGTCAGCAGCACCATCGCTGTCGAGATCTGCAGCACGACGAACGCGCTGCGCAGGCGCAGTTTGCCGCGTGACGAGGTCGCCGAACGGCTGCCGGCCTTGAACGCAGTGGCCAGATCCAGCCGCGACGCCTGAAGCGCCGGCAGGATACCGAAAACGATTGCGGTGACCAGGGAAACCACCGCGGTGAACGCCAGCACCGCCGGACTCAGTGACACTTCATTCAGCCGTGGCAGCCACTGTGGCAGCCACTTCAATAGGGCGCTCATGCCGAACGAGACCACCGCCAGGCAGACCACCGCGCCAAGCGACGCGAGCACGAGACCTTCGGTCAGCAGTTGGCGCACGATGCGCCAGCGTCCAGATCCAATCGCGGTTCGCACAGCCAACTCGCGTTGGCGCATCACGCCCTGAGCCAGCAACAGGCCGCCGACGTTCGCGCACGCGATGAGCAGCACCAGCGCCGCGGTGCCCTGCAGAATCTGAAAGGCCGACCGTAAGTTTCCGCCGAGCATCGACTCGTCGAGGGGCACGATACGAATGCCCCAGTCTTTGTTCTGCGGCGCCTGTTCTCCGAGTTCACGCGCCAGTTGGGTGGCCGCCGCCTGTGCCTGATCGAGAGTCACACCATCCTTGAGCCGCGCCACGACCTCTCGATTACGCGCCGGGCTATTGCGTCCGCGACCTGTCGCGCGCAGCGGCACGAAGTAGTCGGATGTCGCATTGGCGAACGTGAAGCCCGGTGGCATGACGCCAATGATCGTGCTCGGTGTGTCGTTGCCGCCGAAATCCGCGACGCGCAGGCGCTTGCCCAGGATGTCGGGCACCCCGTTGAATCGGCGCTGCCACAGGTCGTAGCTGATAAGCATCACCTTTTCAGCATCGCCGTGATCCTCCGCCTGCGTAAACCAGCGCCCCAGCACCGGCTTCACACCGAGCGCCTGCACGGCGTGATAGGTGAGCATCTCGCCTTCGAGCCACTCAGGTCCTGTCGTCAGTGCCTCCTCGGGGTCAGCCACGTTCCCCGCCACTCCGATGTAGCAGCCGGCGGCGCTGAAGAATGAATCGCGTGACGGAAGGTCCATGCAGATCGCCGCGTTGGCAGGACGGCGTTCATTGGGCCGATCCGGTGGCGTGAAAAACAACTCCACCAGTCGTTCGGGCTGCGGGTATGGAAGCGAGCGAAGCAGGATGGCGTTCACGAGGCTGAAGACCAACGTGTTGGCGCCGATGCCGAGCGCGAGCGAAAGGACGATGATGAAAGTGGTGCCCGGCTGCCGCGCCACGACGCGGGTCGCATAGCGTAGGTCTTGCAGCAGCTCGCCCAGGAACATCATGGGTCGCATGGAGCGCCTCCTCGAATCGATCGAACCCGGCGAGCTATGTCAATTGCTGTGCCGCCGGATTTGCGAATATTTCGAGGCGTTGGGCGGCCGTGCCTGTCCGTTACTGGGACCGGTCGATGCCGAGAGCGAACGCCGCGGCCGGGGATCTCCCCCGGCCGCCAGTGTGTTCACGCGATGAATCAGACAGCGGCACTCAGTTCAGCCGACTCCACTCCACCCGTGCGACGGGATGGACTGACGTCGAACCGATCGAGGTTCATGACCTTGGTCCACGCCGCCACGAA
Organism: Vicinamibacterales bacterium; assembly: GCA_036742665.1. Lineage (GTDB taxonomy): Bacteria > Acidobacteriota > Vicinamibacteria > Vicinamibacterales > UBA2999 > Gp6-AA40. Next base: position 4,782 of record DAINQP010000265.1, read on the forward strand.
GTCGCCCACGAACTTCGCCTTCGCGTCGTCGGAGGCGTAGACCTCGGTGAGGGCGCGAAGCTCGGAGTTCGAACCGAAGACCAGATCGACGCGGCTCGCCGTCCACTTGGCCTCACCCTTCTTGCGGTCACGTCCTGTGAACGTCTCTGCGGCTCCCGACGTGGGCACCCACTCGGTGTTCATGTCGAGGAGATTCACGAAGAAGTCGTTGGTCAACGTCCCCGGCCGCTTGGTCAACACGCCGACGTTGGATGGCGACGTATTCGCGTTGAGGGCGCGCAGACCGCCGATGAGCACCGTCATCTCGGGCGCGCTCAGCGTCAGTCTGAAGGCTCGCTCAATCAGCAAATGCTCTGTGGGCACATCGTGTCCGCTGCCCACGTAGTTGCGGAATCCGTCGACGTCCGGCTCGAGCACGGCGAACGATTCGACGTCGGTGTGCTCCTGCAACGCGTCGGTGCGTCCGGGCGTGAAGGGCACGTCCACCTTGTGTCCAGCGTCCTTGGCGGCCTTCTCGACAGCGGCACATCCACCCAGCACGATCAGGTCGGCAAGTGAAATCTTCTTCTTACCTCCCGACTGCGCGTCGTTGAACTCCTTCTGAATCCCCTCGAGGGTTTTCAGCACCTTGGCGAGCTCCGGTGGGTTGTTGACGGCCCAATCCTTCTGCGGCGCGAGCCGGATGCGTGCTCCGTTGGCGCCACCGCGTTTATCAGTGCCCCGGTATGATGAGGCCGACGCCCACGCGGTCGAGACCAGCTGGGAGATAGACAGTCCTGACGCCAGGATCTTGCTCGTGAGCGCGGCGAGGTCCTTCGCGTCGATCAGATCGTGATCGACCGCAGGAACTGGGTCCTGCCACAACTGAGGCTCCCGGGGAACCTCCGGCCCGAGGTAGCGCGTGATGGGACCCATGTCGCGGTGCGTCAGCTTGAACCACGCCTTCGCGAATGCGTCCGCGAACGCCTGGGGGTTCTCGTAGAAGCGCCGCGAGATCTTCTCGTAGGCAGGATCGAACCGCAGCGACAGGTCGGTCGTGAGCATGTTCGGCGCGATCTTCTTCGACGTGTCGTGGGCGTGCGGAACCGTCCCTTCACCGGCACCGTTCTTCGGCTTCCACTGCTTGGCGCCAGCCGGACTCGTGGTCAGCTCCCACTCGTATTCGAAGAGATGCTTGAAAAAATCGTTGCTCCATTTCGTCGGTGTCGTCGTCCAGGTGACCTCGAGACCGCTCGTGATGGCGTGGGCTCCCACTCCGGTTCCGTAGCTGCCCTTCCAGCCGAAGCCCTGCTCCTCGAGATTGCCGCCCTCGGGTTCCGGGCCGACATGCTTGTCGGCTGGAGCGGCACCATGCGTTTTGCCGAACGTGTGCCCACCGGCAATCAACGCGACCGTCTCCTCGTCGTTCATCGCCATGCGGCGGAACGTCTCGCGAATGTCTTTCGCGGCGGCGATCGGATCCGGGTTGGCATTCGGCCCTTCTGGATTCACGTAGATGAGGCCCATCTGCACGGCGCCAAACGGATTCGCGAGTTGCCGATCGCCGCTGTAGCGCTCGTCACCGAGCCACGTGGCTTCCGATCCCCAGTTGACGTGCTCCGGCTCCCAACGATCCTCGCGGCCGCCGGCGAAGCCGAACGTCTTGAATCCCATCGACTCGAGAGCGACATTGCCGGTCAGGACCATCAGGTCGGCCCACGAGAGCTTCTTGCCGTACTTCTGCTTGATTGGCCAGAGTAGCCGGCGCGCTTTATCGAGGTTTGCATTGTCGGGCCAGCTGCCGAGCGGCGCGAAGCGCAGCATGCCCGACCCGGCGCCGC
>DAINQP010000266.1:0-3280 GCA_036742665.1 Vicinamibacterales bacterium
CCTTCGACCAGCTCGAGGGCACACTCACGGGGAAGATCGCCGAACTCGATGCCCGTCTGCTCGATCTCGTCGCGCGTCTCGAAGCGTCGCTGGATTTTCCCGATGAGGGCTATCACTTCATTGAGCCGACGGCGATCGCGTGCGCCGTGACGCATGTGATCGATGAGCTCGACGTTCTTCTGAACGCATTCACGCGAGGCCGCATCATTCGTGAGGGCGCAACTGTCGTCATTGCCGGGCGACCCAACGTGGGGAAGTCGAGTTTGTTCAATGCACTCGTCGGTCACGCGAGAGCGATCGTCACCGATACTGCGGGGACGACTCGAGATCTCGTGACGGAGAGTTGCGACGTCGAAGGACTTCGCCTGACGCTGGTTGATACGGCCGGCGTTCGCGACACAACCGATCGCATCGAGATCGAAGGTGTGTGGCGTGGCACGCGCGCACGAGAGGTCGCGGATGTAATTGTCATCGTACTCGATGGTGCCGAGGCGCTGATGCCCGACGATACGCGGCTGCTGACGGAGACGGCGAGCCGCCCACGCGTGATTGTGGCGAACAAGAGCGATCAGCCAGCAGCGTGGCGTCGTGAGGACGCCATCAGCGTGTCTGCGACATCAGGAGACGGTCTCGATGCGTTGCGTCGGACGATCGTCGTCGCCTTGGGTGCCGGTGAGCCGCGTCGCGATTCGACTGCGATTACAAACGTGCGTCACACGGCGCTGCTCGAGCGCGCGCGCATGAACCTCGCACACGCCCGAGCCGCGGCACAACAAGACGCCATGTCTGAGGAGTTCCTTCTCGCGGACTTGCACGCGGCGCGTGCGAGCCTGGGCGAAGTTGTGGGAACGCACACGAGCGACGACGTGTTGCAACACATCTTCGAGCGGTTCTGCATCGGCAAGTAGCACGAGATGTGTCCATGACGTTTGATGTGATTGTGATCGGGGCCGGACACGCTGGCGTTGAGGCGGCGTACGCGGCCGCGCGCATGGGCTGCGATGTCGGCTTGTGCACGCTGTCACCGGAGACGGTCGCGCATATGCCGTGTAACCCCGCAATCGGTGGGACCGCGAAGGGACATCTGGTTCGTGAGGTCGATGCGCTCGGTGGACTAATGGGCCGTGCGATTGACGCGACAGGTATTCAATTCAAGTTGCTCAACCGCAGCCGAGGTCCCGCAGTGTGGTCTCCGCGCGCCCAGGCAGACAAGCAGCTTTACGGGAAGTGGGTGTCGACAGCGATTGGGCAACAGCCCAACATCACATGGATCCTCCAGAGGGCTGGGCAAGTCCTCGTCGAAGGTGATCGCGTGATCGGTCTTTCGATGGAGGACGGTGACGTTGTTGCGTGCCGCGCGCTCATCGTGACGACGGGCACATTTCTCAACGGGTTGATTCACGTTGGAGACGAGCAGCGTCCGGCCGGGAGGCATGGTGAGCCGCCATCGCATGCCCTCGCGGAATCAATCCGATCTCGCGGGTTCGAGATGGGTCGCCTCAAGACGGGCACGCCACCACGACTGCATCGAGACAGCATCGACTTCGACGCGTGCGTCAACGGGGGACTCTTTATCGAAGAGCGTGGCGACGATGTGCCGGTTCCGTTTTCGTTCGAGACATCAACACGGCTTTCAAACCGTGCGCGCTGCTGGCTGCTCTATACGAACGACCGCGTCAGTGATCTCGTTCGAGGCAGCATCCACAAGAGTCCGCTTTACAACGGTCAGATCAACGGCATCGGCCCGCGCTACTGCCCGTCGCTCGAAGACAAGATCATGCGGTTCCCGCAGCGTGAGCGACACCAGCTGTATTTGGAGCCCGAAGGCCTCGACGTCGACGAGATCTACGTGAACGGATTCTCGATGTCGTTGCCGCGAGAGGTGCAGGAGTCGCTCGTTCACGCGCTGCCAGGTCTCGAGAACGCCGTCATCATGCGACCCGGATATGCGGTGGAGTATGACTTCGTCCAACCCACGGAGTTGAAGGCTTCGCTCGAAACGCACCGAGTTGAGGGTCTATTTTTCGCGGGTCAGATCAACGGCACGTCCGGGTACGAAGAAGCCGCCGCTCAGGGGATCGTGGCCGGCGTCAATGCGGCGCGTCGGGTTCGTCGTGAGGCGGCGTTTGTGATCGGACGCGATCAGGGATACATCGGCGTGCTCGTTGATGATCTCGTCACGCGTGGATGCCTCGAGCCGTATCGCATGTTCACCTCACGTGCAGAGCACCGGCTGCTGCTACGAATTGATAACGCCGATTTACGCCTGACACCATCCGCACGCGCGCTCGGGTTGATTGACGAGCAACGCTGGGAGCAATTCGAGTCGCGCCGGGCGCGATTCATTCGAAACACGAATGCACTCGAGACAACCTTTGTGCGAAGTGCGTCTGGTGATCGCGTGAGGGCAGCGCAGTTGTTGAAACAACCCGAGGTTCGCATCAACAGCTTCGTCGCGTCAGGCGCTGTGAGCCTGGAACTCGACACCTCGTCGCCTGAAGTGGACCTGGCAAGCCTCGAGACGTCGGTAAAGTATGAAGGGTATCTTCGCCAGGCGATGGCGCAAGCAGAGCGGTCGAAGAAGAACGAACGGCGTCGCATACCGAGCACGTTCCCGTTTGCGCGCGTGCCTGGCTTGTCGGCAGAGGCCATCCATCGGCTGTCCCAGGTTCGTCCAGAAACACTCGGTCAGGCTTCGCGAATCCCCGGTATCACACCAGCGGCAATCGTTGTCCTTGGCGTCTATCTCGGAAGACTACCGTCGGAAGCCGTTTCCGAGCAGTGAACAGTCGCGACTTTCAGGAGCGTCTCACGCGCCGGGCTCGGCGCGCCGGCGCGACCGTCTCTCCGACACTCGCGACGAAACTCGAGGTGTATTTCAAGCTGCTAACGGCTTGGAACGCCAAGATGAATCTGACCGGCCTCGATCTGACCGCGCTGGGCCCTGACGCGCTCGATCGATTACTTGTTGAACCGCTGGTTGCGGCAAAGCACGTGAACCCATCTGTAACGCGGATGATTGACATCGGAAGCGGTGGCGGCTCACCGGCAATTCCGCTGGCGCTGGCACTCTCCTCGCCACATCTGATGCTCGTCGAGGCAAAGACGCGTAAGTCTGTGTTCCTTCGGGAAGCATTGCGCGCGCTCGATATGACCGCGGCAGAGGTTGTCACCTCTCGATTCGAGGAGCTGCTTTCCAGGCCGCCGCTGCACGAGGCCCATGAATTGTTGACACTTCGAGCGGTCCGAGTAGAAGGCGCGGTTCTAATGAACCTTCAAG
>DAINQP010000266.1:3290-6550 GCA_036742665.1 Vicinamibacterales bacterium
GTTCGTTCGCCCGGGCGGCGAAATATTCTTGTTCAGGGCCGCATCGGGGGTTGAAACGCCCGGAAGCCTGATGCCGCCGCTCTCGTGGAAGGCGACGTTTCCGCTACTGGACGATCAAGGGAGCCGACTGGTCGTGCTGAGCAAGCGAGCGGACCGGCTTCGACGTTCCACGTGAAACAATCGATCGCTGAACTTTCGCCTCATGCGACGTTTCACGTGAAACATCTCCGTATCATTTCCTTGCTTGACGCGCGATCCGGATGGTACTACATTGAACGCACCAGCCAGCAGGCGTGTACTGACTAAATATCGGTTGTATGCCAGAAACAGCAGGGCCCATGGCTCGTGTCATCGCCGTCGCCAATCAGAAGGGCGGCGTCGGTAAGACAACAACAGCTATTAACCTGGCAACGTCCCTTGCCGTTGCCGGTCAGAAGGTTCTACTCGTCGATGTCGATCCTCAGGGCAACTTGACGAGCGGAGTCGGATCGAAGTCGCAGCGCTCCGAGGCAGGCACTGTCTATGAGGCGCTGCTCACCGACGGGGCGTCACCATCTGCGTACGTGCTGTCAACGCGCGTCGCCAATCTGTCGCTCCTGCCTGCGGACCGTAATCTGACCGGCGCAGAGATCGAAATGGTGACGCTGCCCCAGCGAGAGCATCGCCTGAAGCGCGTGCTCGATCCGCTGCGCTCCGAGTTCGATCAGGTGTTCATCGATTGCCCGCCGTCGCTTGGGCTGCTCACGCTCAACGCACTCGTCGCCGCAGACGCTGTCTTGATTCCGCTCCATTGTGAGTACTTCGCGCTAGAAGGTCTGGCCGATCTCGTCGGGACTATGCGTCGCGTGCGCAGCGCGTTGAATCCCACACTCGACATCGAAGGCGTACTGCTCACAATGTACGACGACCGCACGAACCTCGGTCAGTCAGTAGCGCGCGACGTGCGCGACTTCTTCAAAGAGAAGGTCTTCAACACGATCATCCCGCGTAATGTGCGGCTCGGTGAGGCCCCAAGCCACGGGATCCCTGGCGTGTTGTATGACTCGAAATCCCGCGGCGCCGCCGCATACGTCGCACTCGCGAAAGAATTGCTCGCTCGTCGCGCTGCATAGGAGAACACATGCTCGAACGCCGCCCCGCACTCGGCAAAGGACTCAGCGCGCTTATACCGGATGCTCCCGAGCCAGCCCGATCGGGGCCGATCGAAGTTGACATCGATCTGCTGGCGCCCAATCAGCAGCAGCCGCGCCTCAATATGGACGACGGCAAGCTCGAAGAGCTTGCCGCCTCGATCAAGGCGAACGGCATCATTCAACCAATCCTCGTGCGTCGCACTGGAAACACGTATCGAATCATCGCCGGTGAGCGCCGTTGGCGTGCGGCGCAGAAAGCCGGTCTGCAACGCGTTCCGGTGGTGGTCCGCGAGGTCGCAGACGGTGACAAACAGCTACTCGAGCTCGCGCTCATCGAGAACCTTCAACGCGAAGGCCTGAATCCGATCGACGAAGCGCTCGCATATCAGCGTCTGGCCGACGAGTTCTCATTGACACAAGAACAGATCGCGGCAGCCGTCGGCAAGGATCGCAGCTCGGTCGCCAACTTCATGCGTCTGCTGAAGCTGCCCGAGGAAGTGCGGGCCGACCTCGCATCGGGCGCTCTATCGACCGGTCACGCCCGCGCGTTATTGTCGCTGCCGGATGCAGCGGCGCAGCGGCATGGCGCCCGCGAGACGATCTCGCGCCATCTGTCGGTTCGCGAAACCGAGGCGCTCGTGAAGAAGCTGACGTCGCCCAAGCCGCGCGTGGCATCCGCGACTGCTGCGCCGGCCGCGACATCCGACGTGCATACCCGCGCCGCCGAGGACCGGATGCGCTTCGCTCTGGGTACGAAAGTCCGCATCAACAGACGAGGATCGGGCGGCCGAATCGAGATTGAGTTTGGGTCCGAGGACGAATTGAACCGGATATTCGAGGTGATCACCAGCCGCGGCTGAGACCCCGCCAGCCGTATCCGCGTACAAAACGCCGTGCTTTTCCATGGTATAAATAGACGCTTGTGCCTTTGAGGTACAAGCTCGCGCAACCACGCCGGCGCGCAGGCGCCGGTCGGGGGCGTGCGTCATCCGTCAGAAGACATCATGAGCATGCGGTCCTCCGCAGCGCGATACGCGAGAGCGCTGCTCGACGTTGCCATCAAAGAATCTGATCCCGAACGCGCCGAACAGGAGCTCGCGGCGTTTGTCGATCTGGTTCGCACGAATCCCGATCTGCAACGGACGCTCGCGAATCCGGTCGTGTCCGCGGCTGATAAGCGCGCCATCGTGCAGCAGATTCTCGAGCGTCTGTCGCCCACGACACCGGTCGGCAAGCTCGTGCTGCTGCTCGCCTCGCGTAGCCGGCTCGCCCTGCTGCCGGACCTGCTTGACGTTTACCGCGAACGCTTGATGGAGCACCGCAGTGTGCTGCGTGCCGAGGTGACGACCGCCGTGCCGTTGTCGCAGGAGCGCGCCGCGCAGTTGCAGCAGCGTCTGGCCAACGCGACCGGCCGCACCGTGACAATGACCACGAACGTCGATGCATCGATCATCGGTGGCGTAGTGACTCGGATCGGCAGCACTGTGTACGACGGCAGCGTGGCGACGCGGCTCGCCAAAGTTCGCGACCGGCTCGAACAGCGATAGCGAGCGGAGGCCGCGGCACCTCTGACAGGAATCGTATGGATATCAGAGCAGAAGAAATCTCCAAGATCATTCGCGACCAGATTGGCAGCCACGCTGTCCAGGTCGACGTTGCCGAAGTCGGAAGCGTGATCTCGCTCGGTGACGGCATCGCGCGGGTGCATGGCATTGAGCGTGCGATGGCCGGCGAGATGCTCGAGTTCTCGCACGGCGTCTTCGGCATCGCGCTCAACCTCGAAGAGGACAGCGTCGGCGCCGTGCTGCTCGGCGAGTACACCGAGATCAAGGAAGGCGACACGGTCAAGCGGACCAACCGCATCATCTCGGTGCCGGTCGGTGAAGAGATGATCGGCCGCGTCGTCAACGCTCTCGGCCAGGCGGTGGACGGCAAGGGGCCGATCGTGTCGAAGCAGAGCCGCGAGATCGAGCGCCTGGCTCCCGGCGTCGTCGATCGGTCGCCGGTCAAGGAGCCGCTGCAGACCGGCCTGAAGGCGATCGACGCGATGGTCCCGATCGGCCGCGGTCAGCGCGAGCTGATCATCGGCGACCGCCAGACGGGCAAGACCGCCGTCGCGGTCGACGC
>DAINQP010000267.1:0-6526 GCA_036742665.1 Vicinamibacterales bacterium
AACGTCCTGATGACATTCACGATGGTCATGGCGAAGGATGCCGAGGTGATTGTCAACGGCAAGAAGGCGCCGGGACGCGTCGTCCCGGGCGGGCGAGGCTCGTTCCCGCCCTCGTTCCTCGCGCTGAACGAAACCTGGCGGCGCTGATCACGCTGCCTTGAGCCACGGAAGACGTGGCTAATCCGTCTTGGTGGCGTCGGTGGCGAACGCGAGCAGAATGTTGCCCGGCGTGCCCTGTTGCACGCCGATGTAACCCGAGACGACGTAGACCATTCCGTTGACGATAGTGGCTCCGGGCGGCCCCAGTGAACCGCCGCGCGCCTGAACGCCGTTGTTGGTCTTGAACTCGCCGTTCGTATCAAAGCTCCAGATCACCTTGCCATTTCCATCGACCGCGCGCAGGATGCCGTCCCATCCGCCTGTGAACACGGCTCCAGGTATCGAGCTGGCCGCTCCACCCTGGCCGCGGCGATCGGTATCGAGACGCGCCTTCCACTCGATCGCGCCGGTATCCAGTCGCACCGCCGTGAGCCCACCTCCAGGTTGCTGCAGCGGAAAGTACGCCCGGGCTCCATCTGCGGTGCCGCCGAACAGCACGAGACCTAGCGCGGAGGGCGGCTGCCTCTCGTAAAGCGTCGTGCGCCACAGCACCGAGCCGTTGGCATCAGGATCGAGCGCGATTGCCACGCCGCCTTTGCCCGCGGCGACGAGCACGTCGCGGCCATTCGGCAGCGCCTGCAACATGATCGAGGCGCCACCGAAGTCCCAATCCGGTCCGAGTGTCTCGGGGCAGTTGCCGCCCGGCGGATTCTTCGGGCCGCAGCCGACCATGAACGAGTCGCCTTTGAACTCCTGGTGACTCCACACGATGTGTCCGTCATTCATGTCGAGCGCGAGGATCGAATCGCTGGTGTCGGCGGCGACGGGCCCGTAGCTGTTGCCGGTGCCGACATAAATCCGCCGCCGCTTCGGATCGATCGTCGGCGCGTTCCACACGCTGGCGCCTGAAGGTCCCCACAGCGGCCGTCCGCCCCCGTTGTCGCCGAGACGCCGTATCGGCTCGCGAATGCTATCGACCTTCCACAGCAATTTGCCGGTGTTGGCGTCGAGGGCGGCAACCCCGCCCCGCGAGCGGCAGCACTCGTAGTCCGGATTCGCGCCTGAGAGTGTCTCGGTGCCGGCGAGCGGAATGTACAGATGGCCATCGTGGAACGTCGAGGACGCGCTGACGTTGTGGAATCCTTTGACTTCGCTTCTCCACAGCAGTTTGCCGTCCTGTGCGTCCACGGCGTATGCGTTGCCGGGTCCTGTGACGAAGTACATCGCGTAGCGTGTGCCGGGGTAGCCCGCAATGGGACCGATGATGGGCGCGAAGCGGCCGATGCTGTCGGCGTGGAAGGACCAGTACGCGCAACCAGAACGCGCGTCAATCGAGTACACCGCGCGGTTGTCGCTGGCGACGAACACGCGTCCAAGGGCAACCGTCGGCTGCGACGAGCTCACGCCGCCGCCAGGAAATCCGAATGCCCACTTCAGCGTCAGCTTCGGCACATCGCGTGCAGTCAGGCCCGCAGCGGCCGCAGTCTGAAAGCGCGCGTTGTTGGTGCCGCCCCACCCATTCCATGCCGGCGTCGTGGCGAGGTCGCCAAGCGGCGGATTAGTGGTGCAGCGATTCGGCATCCTGGCCGTGCCGGTGCCTTCGACGTCCAAGAACGGCCGGCGCGCGACGAACTCGGTCAGGTCTCGTTTCTGTTTGTCAGGCATCGCTGCCGCATGGACGGCCATCGACCCAGTGGTGATCGCCTGATAGATCCGCTCGGGCGGCAGCACGTTCAGCGTCGAGAGTGGAGGCGCCGTGCGTCCGCCGACGTCCAGGCCTTGCGCGCCGTGGCAGTTCGCGCAGGTGGTCTGAAACAGCTGTGCGCCGGAGGGCGGGCCGAACGAAAATCCGCGCCCGCCTCCGCGCCCCTGTGGCGGAGGCGCCTGCGCCCCAACGGCAAGTTCCATGACAACGACGAGGAGCACGGCGGCGATGAAACGCATGGCCGATCGTGCCCCAGGTCTCCGGCAGCAGGTTGTGCTCTGGGAAGAACTGCGTCAGCGAGGGACGAGCGCCGTCGTGCGTGCTTCCCCGGCCAGCGCCTGCCTGAATGGAATGGTCATCACCGCGGCTACGCGGGCCTCGTCCATGGATAGCTCGAACGATTGAAATCGACCGTAGAGACGCTGTAGTTGCTCACGCATGCCATTGAGTTCGATCTCATGTTCGCGCCATTGACTGCGGCCGCCATCGACGACGTTGACCGTCAACTCGAGCCTGAGCGTCTCGTCGTGTCGCTCCGCTCGTACCGTGACCGGATGAGGACCGTCGTCGCCATTCTTGCCGTGCCGGACGACACGCTCGGCGATGGTCGGCAACATCATGCGCGGAACCAGCGCGTTCATCACGTCCGGCGGCACATCGAGACGCATGTCATCACGCCGTGGCACACCCGCGTCGTTGATCTTCATATAGCCGTCGAGCAGCGTGAGCTCGTGCTTGAGCGGAATTTCCTCGGGCCGCTGATCGTTCAGCGCGGCCCTGAGCACCTCGCTCAGTCTGCCGAGCATATCGATCACCGGCTTCTGCTGTCCCGCGCTCGCCAGGGTGGAGATGTCGTTCAGCGTGGTGAAAAGAAAATCAGGATCGATTCTCGCTTCGAGCCCGTCGAGCCGTGCCTCGGCGAGACTCGCCTGCAGCTGCGACGCAGTGATTTCACGACGGCGTGCCTCGCGGTAATAGTGGAACGCGTACAGCGTCCCGACGAAAGCCGTGTAAGTGAGCAGGTCGAGAGGAAAGTAGGCCTGAAACAGTTGCAGCGGTGTCGGACGCGCTTCGCCGCCGCCGCGCGGATCGACAGTCGCAATGAGCGCGCGCCCGACAAGCGCCAGGACCGCGAACCCCGTCGCTGCGACGGCCACCGCCGGAACGTTCGGTCGCAGCAGGAACCGCCAGATACGGAAGCGGCGCCCGGCCACGGCAATCAGCGGCACCACGATTGCCGCGAGCAGCCAGTACGGCATCACCCTTCCGAGTGCGACGGTGATCGGAATGCCCTGGCCGATTACCGACGACCCGAGACGGAGTTGTGCCGCCTCCATGACGCCGAAGAGCATTGCCAGCGTCAGGACGACCAGCCAGGTTTTCCATGTCTCGAGTGGCGGTGCCACGTCTGTCCTCGTTACGGCAGCAGTCGGTTTCGGTACGTTCGCGTCAGCCGAAGGTTGGTGCCGTCGATCAGCTTGACGTCGAACTCGCCATGCCAGTCCGGTGTGACTTCCTTGACCCGAGCGATGTTGACGATGGTCGATCGATGAATCCGCGCGAACTGCTGCGGATCCAGCTTCTGCTCCAGCTCGTTCATCGTCATTCGCACGAGGAAGGCGTTGGCGCCAACGTGCAGCCGAATGTAGTTGGCCGCCGAATCGAACCAGTCCACCTGTTCCGTGTTTACGAGCAGGTAGCGGTTGTCGTCGCGAACGGCAAACCGCTTCAAGTAGCGGCTGCCGACGACGTCTGGCGGGTTCTGCCCGTGCAGCGATCCACGCGCCTCCAGAAGCTGGAGCAGGACGCCGTGTTTCTTCTCGAGCTCCTCCTGCGCCGCGAGTACCCAGCGTGCGCGGTCGAGTGCCTGATGCAGACGACGTTCGGTCAATGGCTTCAAGAGATAGTCGAGCGCATGCGTCTCGAATGCCTTCAATGCGTAAGTGTCGTACGCGGTGACGAAGACAACGAGCGGCAGGTGCACCGGTGCGGCGCGGGCGAGCACCTGAAATCCATCGAGCCCCGGCATCCTGATGTCCAGAAACACCAAGTCCGGCCGCAAGGTCTCGATGGCCTTGACCGCCTCGAGTCCGTTCCCCGCCTCGCCGACGACGATGATGTCGGCTTCGGTGCGGAGCCAGACGCGCAAGCCCTTGCGCGCGAGCGGTTCGTCATCGGCGATCACGACTGAAATGGTGCTCGACGGGGCTGCGGTCGTTTCAGTGCGCGCCGGTGTGCCCGTTGGTAGTCGCATCTGATACTCCGTTGATCACGCCGCGTGCGCGGCGACCCGGAATGGAATCCGGATCACCACACACGCGCCCCCGCCGGCCGCGTCGCAGCAGTCAATCTGTTGCGCTGAACCATAGAGCTGCTGCAACCGTGCGCGTGTGTTGACCAGGCCAATCCCTTCACCGCGGCTGCCCACTGCCGACGCAAAGCCGGGACCGGTGTCACGCACTTCGAGGCGTAGTGAACCACGCTCGCGTACGGCGCTGATCGTGACGCGGCACGTGCCGGTGTCCGTCGCGATGCCGTGAATCACGGCGTTTTCGACCATCGGTTGCAGGATCATGCTGGGCACGATCGCGTCGAGTATGTCGGGAACGACGTCGTAGGCGACGACGAGACGATCGGCGAATCGCACGCGCTGGATGCCGAGATAGCCCTCGACCAGTTGGAGCTCGCGCGCCAGCGAGACTTCCTGCGGTCGATCGTGGCTCAACGAAACCCGCAGCAGTTCGCGAAGGCGCCCAATGGTGTCGACCACTGCCTGGTGATTGCCTTCGAGCGCGAGCATCGAGATCGCGTTCAGCGTGTTGAACAGGAAATGGGGCTCGAGCTGGGCCTGAAGCACGCGCAGGCGCGCCTGCGCCAGACTCGCGTGGAGCTGCGATGCAGCAAGCTCGCGGGTCGCAGCCTGTCCGTAGAAGTGGAATGCGTACAGCGTTCCGATCAGCGCCGAGTAGGTGAGGACGTCGAGCAGGAAGTAGGTGCGAAACAGCTGCAGCGGCGTCCACTGCACCAGCGCCGGACCAATCGGCCCGACGATGATGCGGCCCCCGAGCGCCAGCAGTGCGAACGCGATCGCACTTGCCGCCAGTGCCGGTGCGGTAGGCCAGAGGACGTATCGCGACAGCTTGAACCGCCTCGCCGCGGCCATGACGAAGAGCATCAGGCAGGCGAGCAGCAGCCAATAGGGAACCACTCGCAGCACCGCGAGCGGAAACGGCATCGGACGACCCAGCGCCGCCGAGCCCAGTCGCAGCTGCGCTGCCTCGATCAAGCCGAAGAAGAGCGCGGGGCCGAGAATGACGGCCCAGTTCTTCCAGTCCGCGATCGACAACGTGGTATCGCTGGTCGAAGAGTCCTTCATCGATCGTCCCGGGGCGCACAGTCTACAACCAACGCCGCTGTCCCTCGATCGCCGGATTCGTCCCCGTCTATAGAGCTTGGTCCCAGACCGTTTGACCGCGCGCGTTTCCGCTGCATAGTGTCCGGGTTTCCGCTTCGCGAGGATTCGCATGACTCACCTTTTCAGGGCCGCGGCCGCGCTCGTGGCGTTCATGGCGCTCGGAACTGTCGTGGCGAGCCAGGGCCCGGGCACGCACACGCAGATTCACATCACCGGCGAGAACCCCGGACTCCGCTTGCGCGACCGGCAGGGAGGTCCCGTGCTCGCCGAGGTGAACTTCTGGCGAGTGGCGTGGAGCCCCATGGGGTCGGGACATGTCTGCTACGTCACCACCGGCGACGGAAAGGGCCCTAACGATCTTCGCCTCGCGCTCACCGATAACGAGAAGTTGGCCGACTTCGTGACGCACGAGACGATGGCCAAGCTGATTCAGGATTTCGCGACGCCGCCGTACAAGGTGCAGCGCGCGACGTTCGGGTTCACCGGTGACTCGTTGTCCGAGCGGACGGAGATCTGCAAGTCGGATCAGTACACCGTCCAGACCACGTGGCGCGGACTCGCGCCGGGCAATTACGGCGAGATGCGTCCCCCGAACGGCTTCCTGATGCAGTTCATCATCATGGTCGCGAAGGAAGGGGAGATTCGCGTGAACGGCCGCAAGCTCCGTGGCGCGGTCTATCCCGAACAGGGCAGGCCCAACGCGTATCTCGCATTCGCTGAGACGTGGAGGAAGGCACCCGTGGCTGCGCCCGGCACCGCGCAGGCGGATCCGTTCACAGGCACATGGGTGCTGAACGCAGCGAAGTCCAAGATGCAGCCAGCCACTGCCTCGAAGAGCGAAATCATCTACTACCGGATCACCGGTGAAGAAGAGGACTTCCTGAGCGACGCGGTGACCGCCGAGGGCTATCCCGAGTCCATCAAGTACACGGCACGCTATGACGATGGGAACGCGTACCCGTTTTCGATCACGGTCAACGGCAAGGTGACCAATCCCGGCGCGTCAACGATGGTGAAGAAGATCGATCTGTGGACGCGCGAGCGCTACAACGTCCGCGACGGCAAGCCCGTGATCGCGTCCCGGCGCGTTGTCTCAAAGGACGGAAAGACCATGACGATCACGATCCTGCGCGTGGACGCGCAGGGGAATGAAGTGGTCAACGAGGTGCGGCTGCTCGAAAAGCGATAGACAATCTCAGCGGCGCTGCCGCTCAGGCAGCGCGAACACCCACACCGACGCGCCGCGATCCGGCGGGTTGCGGATCTCCGGAACCAATGCCGGGAACGTCGCCGCCTGCGCGCCACCA
>DAINQP010000268.1:0-3571 GCA_036742665.1 Vicinamibacterales bacterium
AGGCGCGCGGGTATCACGCACAGGCCACTCCACAGGAAGGCAGCCTCGCGCTCTTTCATCTGAACGCAGGCCGCCAGCCGATCAGACCGCATCAGGAAAGCTTCCTCGTCGGCGAGCGGCAGGAATCGACGTCGGCACTGCTCGAACGCGTCCGCATCTCGCCCCAGGAGTTCAGCCCGAGTGTGTTGCTGCGACCGATCGTGCAGGACACGCTGTTCCCCACCGTCTGTTATGTGGCGGGTCCGAACGAGCTCGCCTACCTCGGTCAGCTTCGACGTGTGTACGACGCCTTCTCTACCCCGATGCCGCTGATTCAGCAGCGCGCCAGCGCCACAATCCTCGATTCCAATGCCGTCCGATTCCTCACGCGATACGATGTCGCGTTGGAGTCATTGCGCGCGCAGGACGAGGCAGTTCTCAACGCGGTGCTCGAAGCGCAGCTCCCGCCGTCGGTTGAGAGCTCACTCGAAGAAGCCGTGCGCACTCTCGAGCAACGCATGGAACGGCTCACTAAAGAAGTGGTGCAGATCGATCCGACACTAGAAGGAGCGTCCCGATCAACGCTATCGCGAATGCAGGACGATCTGAAGAAGCTCCATGGCAAGATCATCCAGGCCGCAAAGCGCAAGGACGAAACACTGCGGAGACAGTTCCAGAGTGCGCGCGCGCAGGCGTTTCCCGGCGGCGAACCGCAGGAACGGGCCGTCGGTTTTGTGTACTTTCTAAACAAGTACGGCCCCGCATTGGTCGATCGCCTGTATGCAGAATTACCAACCGACGCCGGAACACACTGGGTGGTGACGATATAGAGAATGCCCAGTGCCCACTGCTCAAGGCCAATGCTCAACGCAGGGGCTTTGGGCTCTGGGCTTTAGGCAATCGGCATTGAGCATTAAGTAATAACCTTTGGCAGCAACTACGAAACAACCGCCTGCCGCTCGCAAGCGTGGCCGGACGACGCTGCGCATCAAAATCCAGCGCCGCTGGACCCGCTATTTTTTGTACGCCGTCGCGGGCATCGCGGCCGTCGTCGTTACCAGCCTGAGCTACAGCTACCTTTCCTTCGCCAAGATGATCGACGCGCGTCTCCACGGCGAGCGCGAGCGGACGCTGCCGCGCGTGTATGCCAGGCCCGCGGAATTCCGACGTGGTCAGGCGCTGTCGCAGCAGGATCTGATCGTTCGACTCAACGATCTGGGCTACGCCGACCGTCCGGCCGTGAAGCAGGCCGGCGAGTTCTCAGGGTATCGAAACACGATCACGCTGGCCCCGCGTGGCGGCGAGTTGGCCGGCAAGACGATCAAGGTCACGTTCCCGGCGGGACGGCCGACCAAGACGAACCCAAACCCCGCGGGCGGGCGTGGGATTCAGTCTCTCGAAGTCGTCGGCGAGGGCCGGACTGACGTCATTCGCCTCGATCCGCCGCTGCTGACATCGCTGATGACCTCGGCCGCTCGCGAGAAGCGCCGTCACGTGCCACTTTCCACGATCCCCACGCGCATGCAGCAGGCCGTGCTCGCCATCGAGGATCAAAGCTTCTACTCACATCCAGGGGTGAATCCTTTCCGTACGATCGCCGCCGCGGTCGGGAGTCTGTTCAGCCGCGGTCGTCCGAGCGGGGCGAGCACCATCACACAGCAGCTGGCGCGCATGTTCTTCCTCGGCGACGAGTTCAACGAGGAGCTCCAGAGCGGGACGGTCTCACCATTGCGCAAAGCGCGCGAGATCCTGATGTCGCTCGTGCTCGAACGACGCACGTCGAAGACGGAGATCCTCGAGCTGTATCTCAACGACGTCTACCTCGGCCAGCGCGGCTCATTTGCGATTCACGGGGTCGCCGAAGCGTCGCGCATTTTCTTCGGCAAAGACGTCGCGAACCTCGACCTGAGTGAAGCAGCGCTTATTGCCGGTGTGATTCAAAGTCCGGCACGGCGCTCGCCGTTCGCCAATCCGAAACCAGCCGTCGAGCGGCGCAATGTCGTGCTCCAGGCGATGGCCGGCGAGCAGTTCATCACCGACGACGAGGCGGCGAAGGCGAGCCGTGAGCCGCTGCAGGTCGTCGCCCGCAGCGTAGACAACGAGGCGCCGTACTTCGTTGACATGGTCGGCGCCCAGGTCAACGAGCAGTTCCCGGGGGTGACGAGGCAACCCGGCATGCTGGACGTCTACACCACACTCGACCTGAACATGCAGCGCGCCGCGCTCGACGCCGTCCGCAATGGTCTCGATAACGTCGACAAGCTGCTGTCCCGCCGCAAAAAGAAAACGCAGTCGGCTCAGGCCGTACTGCTTGCGGTCGATCCGCGGAGCGGCGAGATCCTTGCCCTGGTCGGCGGACGTTCCTACAACCAGTCTCAGTACAACCGCGTGATCGAGTCGCGACGGCAGCCGGGGTCGGTGTTCAAACCCTTCGTCTATCTCGCGGCCTTCGAGCACGCCGCACTCGAAGGCTGGACCGATCTGACGCCAGCCTCGCTGACCAACGATGAGCCGGCGACGTTCATGTTCGACGATCAGGTGTGGGAGCCGAAGAACTACGACGCGTACGACGGCGAAGTCACGCTGCGCCGTGCGCTGGCCATGTCGCGCAATCTCGGCACGATTCGCGTCGGCGAACGAATAGGCTTCGATAAGATCGCCTCGCTATGGCGACAAGTTGGCGTCGGCACCATACCGAAGGGGTATCCGTCGATCACGCTGGGCGTGTTCGAGCTGACCCCGCTCGAAGTGGCTGAAGCGTACACGCTCTTCACCAACGGCGGCTCCGTGCGAACGTTGCACGCGATCGATCACGTGCAGGCCGGAACGAAAGCGCTGACACCCGCGGCATCGAAGCTGCGGAACGTCGCGCAAAGCGACACCACATATCTCGTGACCAACATGATGCGCAGCGTGCTCAACGAAGGCACCGGCGCCGCCGCGCGCGCGAACGGCTTCGCCCTCGATGCTGCCGGCAAGAGCGGCACGACCAACGATCTTCGCGACGCGTGGTTCGTCGGTTTCACGCCGGAGCTGCTCACGGTCGTATGGGTGGGCTTCGACGATAATCAGCCGCTTGGCTTGAGCGGCTCAACCGCGGCGCTCCCTATCTGGACCGAGTTCATGAAGGCGGCGCTCGCCGGGCATCCGAACTCGTCGTTTGATGTCCCACAGGGCATCACCTTCATCGACGTCGATCACGAGACGGGCAAGCTCGCGACGCCGAACTGCCCCCGCGTGTTCAGCGAATCGTTCATCGTCGGCACCGAGCCCATCGAGTACTGTCCACTTCATGGGGGCGCTCAGGAGGGCCCACCCGAACTTCCGGATGGGCTGCCTCGTCGATAACACCGGATGTTCAGACATAGGCACAGGCAGCCTCCGCCTTTCGCCAAGTTCATCAACTGGACTGACTATCGTTGGGAGCCGAACGCCTGGCGTAGCGCCGCCACGCAGCCCTGGATTCGGCATGCACCGCGACGGCGCCGTTATACCTTCCTTCAGATCTTTCTCGCCGGTTTAGCTGTTGTCGCTGGACTGAAGCTCATGTCGGCGCTACAAAACAGCGCGTCGGCGCTACAAAACAGCGCGT
>DAINQP010000268.1:3671-6486 GCA_036742665.1 Vicinamibacterales bacterium
CTGAAGCTCATGTCGGCGCTACAAAACAGCGCGTCGGCGCTACAAAACAGCGCGTTCTCGTTGAGAAATAGCAGGAACCAGTCCTGGGTTGAACGGGGTGCCCTGGCCGTTCTTGTCCTGATGGTGGCTTCTTACCTCTCAAAGCGAAGGGAGCGGCTGTAATTCAGGCGCGGCGTCTATAATTCAAGTGTGAACCAGGAGGTCTTTGCCGCCCTTTCGGAGGCCTTGGATCGCGGGGAGGAAGTCGCCCTCGTGACCATCGTGGCTGCCACCGGTTCCACCCCGCAACGCGTCGGCGCAAAGATGCTGGTCTTCCCCGACGGCCGGACCGTCGGCACGATTGGGGGCGGCTGCTACGAAAACGACGCCTTCTGGAAAGCTCGCGAGGCGATCAAGGCCCGACGGCCGCTCAACGTGAAGTACGAGCTCAACGACGACTTCGCGCAGGAGACGGGTCTGGTGTGCGGTGGCCAGATGGAGGTCTTTATCGAACCCGTCGAAGCGGCGCCTGATGTCTATGTCTTCGGTGCCGGCCACGTTGGCTACTGGGTGGCGAGGATGGCGCATGACGTCGGGTTCCGCGTGCACGTCATCGACGATCGCGAAAAATTCGCCAACACCGAACGGTTCGGCGAGGGTATCGACGTCATCGTCGAAGACATTCCAGCCTGGATCGAACAGCATCCCCTGCCACCGAACGCGTATGCCGTGATCGTCACACGCGGCCATACCCATGACCTCGACACGCTGCGGGCGCTGGCGGCGCAACGCCTGCGCTACCTGGGTTTGATTGGAAGCAAAGCCAAGGTGCGACGGATCTTCGACGAGCTGCTCCGTGAAGGCGTGTCCGACGAGTCCCTGACGGGGGTTCATGCGCCTATCGGCCTGGACATCGGCGCGATCACGCCGCAGGAGATTGCGGTCAGCATCGTGGCGGAATTGATTGCGGCCAAACACGGCAAGATCAGCGAGCCCAACGTCGCGGCGGTGAGCATGCGATGGGAGGGGGCCCTACGAAAATAGGCGCGGCGAAAATAGACCGGTATAATCAGCAGAGGTCTCTCTAAGCGCCTGCCTGGCCATGGGTTCCTACGAACTGTCCGAACGGTCGAGCCGCCTGTTGGCGACGCTCGTGCGTGAGTACGTGGAGACGGGCGAGCCGGTCTCATCGCAGGTGCTCGCCCGCGACAGCGGGCTGCACGTGTCATCGGCGACCGTGCGGAACGTCCTGGCGCATCTGGAAGAGTGCGGCTATCTGTATCAGCCGCACACTTCGTCGGGCCGAGTGCCGACGGATCGCGGCTATCGCGTGTTCGTCGATCTGCTGCTCGAAAGTCGCCGGCCAGCGCGCGCCACGGCAGACGTCGAGCATCAACTCCGTCAGCACGCGGGTCCGTCGCCACTCATGGACGATCTGCTGGCCAGCGTGTCGCACGTCGTCTCGCGCGCCGCGCGTCACGTCGCGTTCGCGATGGCCGACAGCCACGCCGCCGTCCTGCAACGAATCGAGTTCGTGCCACTCGGCGGCTCGCGCGTACTCGTCATCGTCATCGCTCGCGGCAATCAGGTGACGCAGAAGGTCGTGGACGCGCAGGAGACCTTGCGCTCTGACGATCTCGCGCAGGCAGCAAGTTATCTCAACACCGAGTTCGCAGGTCTTCCGCTCCTCGACGTGCGCGAAGCTGTGATGGACAGGCTTCAGCAGGACCGGACACTATACGATCAGCTGTTAGCGCGCGCCCTCCGCCTTGCGCGCTCGACGCTGGAAGAGCTGCCGCGACAGCAGACATTCCATGTCGAAGGTGCGGCGTCGCTGCTCGACGGCGGGGCGCACGAGCAGGTGTCGATGGCGACGCTTCGAAAACTGCTCGACATGATGGAAGAAAAAGAGCGGATGGTGCAGCTACTCAATGCCTACATCGACGGCCCCGGATTGACCGTTGTGATCGGCACCGAGCATGCCGCGCCAGACCTTCAGCGATTCAGCCTGATCGCCTGCACCGCAGTGGACGGCACAACGACGCGTACTGTCGGCGTGATTGGTCCCACGCGGATGCGCTATTCGCGCGCGATCTCACTCGTCGATGGGACGACGCAGGCGGTTTCCCGCGTCCTCCGCGACGCACCCTAGCACCCGAGTCATCATGGCCGAAGCTTTGAACGATCAGGATCCGCAGCAGCAGCAAGACGAGACTCAGCCCGATCCGCTCGAGGAACTCCGCCGAGAGCGCGACGCGCTGCAGGACCGGCTGCTCCGTACCGCTGCGGAATTCGACAACTACCGCAAACGCATGGATCGGGAGCGTCGCGATCTGGCCGAGTACACAGCTGGTGAGGCGATCAAGGATCTGTTCCCGATCATCGACAACCTCGAGCGCGCACTGCAGGCCGCCGCGCAGGACGAGCCGCTGCGCAAAGGGGTCGAGCTGATTCACAAGCAGATGCTCGAGATCCTGCGCAAGCGCGGCGTGACACCGATCGAGGCGCTCGGCGCCGACTTCGATCCGAACGTCCATGAGGCGGTCAGCCACGAGGAGAGCGCTGAGCATCGCGAAGGCGAGGTCATGGAGGAGCTGCAGCGCGGCTATAAAGTCGGCGACCGGCTGCTCCGTCCGGCCATGGTGAAGGTGGCCAAAGGCGCGTGAGCAAACGCGACTACTACGAGATCCTCGCCGTCACCCGGACGGCGACGGAACAGGAGATCAAGAGCTCGTACCGGAAGCTCGCGCTGAAGTTCCATCCCGACCGCAATCCTGGCGACAAGGAATCCGAAGAGCGGTTCAAGGAAGCGGCCGAGGCCTATGCGGTCCTGATC
>DAINQP010000269.1:0-6443 GCA_036742665.1 Vicinamibacterales bacterium
CAGGGCCAGACAGCTCGCCTCAGAGACCAGGCACGGCGGCGCGAAGACGTCCGCAGGTGGCAGTGGGCGGACCTCGAACACGAAATCCGGATGGACGCCGAGATCCACGATCAGACCCGCCTGGCATCGGCTCAGGCGAATGGCTGGAGCTGTCGCAATCGGCCTGCGGCACGTCGAGCGCACGATTGTCTGTAAAAGGCGAGTCGACGATCTCCAACTATGCGCTCTGCCACCGCTGCGGCATCATCTATGCCACGAGCGAAGGCGCTGCGGATGGCTAGCCGGTGTTCCTCATGCCAGCCGCGATCCCGTTGACGGTCACCAGAAGCGCTCGATGGGTTCGCGCGTCGGCCTGACGCCGGACACGACAGAGCAGTTCGACCTGCACCAAATTCAACGGATCCACATAGGGATTCCGCACATCGATCGACCGCCGGATCACGGGCGTGGATTCGAGCAGCTCGGCGTGTCCGGTGACATCGAGCACGCCGCGCACGGCGCGCTGCAGTCGTCGGCGCAACTCGACGCCAATCTGACGAAGTGGCTCCGGCACCAATCGGCGGTCGTACTCCGCGGCGATGCGGCCATCCGCTTTTGCGAGCACCATCTCAATCAAGCCGATCGCCGATTGAAAGTGCGGCCAGGCGCGGTACATCGCCTTCAAGCGATCCCCTTCCCCGCGTTCGATCGCGCGATCGATCGCTTCCTCCACTCCCAGCCATGCGCCGAGCATCAGACGGGTCTGCGTCCAGGCAAACTGCCAGGGAATCGCGCGCAGCCCGCGCACGCCGCCCTGCGTGCCTCGACGCGCCGGCCGACTGCCCAGATTCAGCTCGTCGATCTCCGCCTCCGGTGTCGCCGAGTGGAAGTAGTCGGGAAATCGTGGCTCTTCGTCCACGACGCGACGGTACGCCGTTCGTGCATCGGCGGCGAGGCGCTCCATACACTCGCGCCATTCCGGCAGTGGCTCACTGGCTGGCCGCAGCCACGCTTCGAGCGTACCGGTCGTGTACACCTCCATCGTCCTGACCGCGATGTCGGGGAATCCGAAGAGGGCCTGCAGCATCTCACCCTGCTCCGTCACGCGAAGCGTGCCGTCGAGTGAACCAGGAGGCTGTGATTGCAGCGCCAGGTGTGTCGGTCCTCCGCCACGCCCGACACTGCCGCCACGGCCGTGAAACAGGGTCACCCGAACGTCGTGGCGCGCACCGGTCGCCATGATGGCTTCTTGCGCTTTATAGAGCTCCCATCCTGCAGTCAGCCGGCCGACATCCTTTGCTGAATCCGAGTAGCCGATCATCACCTCCTGGTGACCCGCAATCCGCGAGCGGTACCAAGCCATTTCGAAGAGCGTGTGAAGGATCTGCGCGGCGTCTTGTAAATCGCGCGCCGTCTCGAAGAGCGGCACCGTTGGCAGTGGCGCGGCGACGCGAGCCTCCTTCTGCAACAGCTCCACCGCGAGCACGTCCGACGCCGCACGCGTCATCGTGATCACGTAGGCGTTGAGCGACCCTGGCGGCAGCTGCCCGATCATCGTGAACGTATCGAGTACGTCTCGCACGTCGGGCGTTGACTCGAGTCCTGTCGGGATGAGCGGCCGGCGGCCGGTAAGCTCCCGCCAAAGGAATTCGAGCCGCATCGGCTCGCTCCACTCGCTATAGCATCCCAGCCCCAGTGCTGACGTAATCGTGGACAAGGCCTCGGTGTGTCGCTCAGCATCCTGCCGGATATCGAGCGGCGCGAGCCTCACGCCGAACACTGATACCCGGCGTAGCAGATCCGTCAACCGGCCGCTGGCGATCAAGCCATGCCCCGTCTCCTCGAGCGACCGATGACACAGATAGAGATCGGCCATCAGCTCCTTGGCATCGAGATAAATCTCCGCCGCGGGCGGCATCTCCTCGCCGACCTGCAACAGTCGCTCGATTCCATCGCGAGTCGCTCGCAGCCGCGTGCGAACACCTCGCAGCACCTCGCGATACGGCTCGCGAGCACCACCAACGCGAACGATGAGCTCGGGGCTGGCGGTCTCGAGCGACAACTCGTCGCGCAGCGCATCGATCTCGTCGAGATAGAGATCCGCGGCCGCCCATCGCGACAGCCAGCAGGCGCGGCGCGTCACATCCGGCGTGACGTGCGGATTGCCGTCTCGGTCACCGCCGATCCAGGACCCGAAGCGCAGCGGCGAGACGTTGACCGGGAGGTCGCGGCCCGTGCTCACACGGAGCGCACGATCGAGCACTCGCGCAAAGCTTGGGACCGCATCCCACAGGCTTTGCTCGAAGACGATCAGCCCGCTACGTACTTCGTCGATTGGCGACGGGCGGTGCTCGCGGACTTCGCTCGTCGCCCATGCGCCTTCGACTTCGCGGCGGAGCGTAGCCAATAACTGTTCGCGCTCGACGAGCGTGAGATCCGGCCGGTCGCGTGAAGCCAGCGCACGGGCAATGCGATTGTGCTTCTGGACGATGCGCCGTCGCGCGACCTCGGTAGGGTGCGCGGTCAATACGAGCTCGATCTGGAGCGCACAAACCGCATCATAGAGGTGATCCGGTGAAATGCCGGCCGCGAGCAGGCGCGCGAAGCTGTCCTCGCAGGAGCCACGCTGCGGCCGCGCGTCGGGATCGCGTTGATACGCGCGACGGCGACGGACGCGGTGGTGCTGCTCGGCGATATTGGCGAGATGGAGGAACTGCGCGAACGCGCGAGCGATTGGCAACGCCTCATCGAGCGACATCCCGGCGAGTACGTCGGCCAGTTCGCTGAACGCGCGCTCATTGCCGGAGCGGCCGCTCTTCGCCAACACGCGAACACGTTCGACCACCGCGAAGACGTCCTCGCCGGCAAACCGCTTCACCGTGTCGCCAAGCAACTCGCCGAGCAGCCGGACATCGTCGCGCAGCGGCTTGTGCGGATCGACGCTCATTTTTCAACGATACCCCACGGACGGCGCGCCGGTCCTTCCGGACCGGCCATTCCTTTCGGACCGGCCGTTGACTGGCAGGTTACGATGCCGCCATGCAAACCTGTCGTGTATGGACGGTCGCTGTCGCCTTGTGTCTGCTCATGCCCGCGTTGCCTCATGCGCAGTGGCCGGCGCATCCCGATCGCAACGTGCCGCGCACGCCCGACGGCCGGGTGAATCTCGAAGCGGCGACGCCAAGGACCGCCGACGGCAAGCCGGACTTCGCCGGTGTCTGGCAGAACGCCTGGTTTGTCGATGGACGCGTGCAGCCGCTGCCGTCTTCGCCGCCCGGTGAGCCGCCGGCCGCCACCTTCGCAGATGTCTTTGCAAACTTCAAAGGCGACTTGCCGCTCCAGCCCTGGGCCGCCAAGCTCAAAGCAGATCGGCACGAGCAGAACAGCAAGGAGAACCCTGACGCGCACTGCCTGCCAATGGGCCTCATCCAGTTCCACATGCATCCGCAGCCACGCAAAGTGATTCAAACGCCGGATGTCGTCGCGATTCTGTACGAAGGCAATAGCGGTGTGCGGCAAATCCTCACTGACGGCCGATCGCTGCCGACCAACGATCCGCAGCCATGGTGGTATGGCTACTCAGTCGGGCGATGGGATGGTGACACGCTCGTCGTGGAGACGAATGGCTTTCGCGATGGCGGCTGGCTCGACATTCAGGGCAGCCCGCTGACTGACGCCGCGAAGATGACCGAGCGGTGGCAGCGGCTGAATTACGGCACCATCCAGATCGACGTCACCATCGACGATCCGAAAGCGTATACGCGTCCGTTCACGATCCGTGTTCATCATCGGTTGATGACTGACGGCAAGTTCGACGCCGAACTGATCGAGTTCATCTGCCAGGAGAACAACCAGGCGCCGCGGCTGATGATCGGCAAGTAGGGGCGCACGCGGCGAATCGTGACGCCGGGCACGCATGCGTCGCCCTCACGGCATCAGCGCAAACGTCCACATCGAGCCGCCGGTCGGGATCTTGTCTGCGGCGTAGCGGTTCGCCAGTCCGCCACCAAGTCCTGACGCGATCGACACGTATTGACGGCCTTTGTACGTGTAGGTGATCGCCGTCGAGTTGATGCTCGATCCCGTTTTGAACTGCCAGACCGTGCGGCCGGTCTCCTGATCGAGCGCAATGAGCTCGCCGGTCAGTTTGCCGGTGAACACCAGACCACCGCCGGTCGCGAGCATCCCAGAAGAACTGGGAAAGTCAGTGAGCGGGATCTCCCATTTCTTCTCGCCGGTGAGCGGATTGATCGCCGTGAGGTGACCCAATACCGTGCCAGCGACGACCTGCGGCAGACGCGCGGTCACACCCGTTGTGCTCGCGCCGAGCGTCGATGGCGGCGCTGGACCAAGCTTTTGAATGCGCGGCAGGTTCCACGTGCTTGCGTAAATCAGGCCGGTGTTCGGATTGAATGCAATTGGCACGGCGTTGGTTCCTCGCGACGGCCAGATCTCGACTTCTTCGCCGGCGAGGAATCGCTTGTACACATCGGTCAACACCGGACGGCCAGTCTTCGGATCAATGCCCGACGCCCAATTCACTTTCACGTACGGGTGCGCGGCGATCAGGCCGCAGTTCGTGCGATCGAGGACGTACATGAAGCCATTCTTGTTCGCCTGGATCATGACTTTGCGACGCTGGCCGTTGACGTTGAGGTCGGCCAGCACCTGCTCGTCGTTGCCATCCACGTCGTACACGTCGTTGGGTGTGTACTGGTAATGGCAGACGATCTCGCCGCTCTTCGGACGAATTGCGATCACGCTGGACGTGTACAGGCTGTCCATCGCCTCGCGCGGTCGCGGATCGTACGGCTCCGCGTTGCCAACGCCCCAATAGACCAGATCGAGATCGGGATCGTACGAGCCGGATCGCCACGTCGGCCCACCGCCGAACTTCCAGGCGTCGCTGCCCTTCGGCCACGTCTCAGAACCTGGCTCACCCGGCGCGGGGATCGTGTGTCGCCGCCACAGCTTTTTGCCGGTCTCCGGATCCCAGCCGTCGAGGAATCCGCGAGTCGTGGATTCACCGCCCGCCATCCCGGAAATGAGTACCTCGTTAGCGATGATAGGTGCGCTCGTCGCGTAGTAGCCTTCCTTGGCATCGGCAAATTTCTGATTCCAGATCTGTTTGCCGGTCTTCATGTCGAGCGCGAGCACGTGGTTGTCGATCGTCACGCGGAAGACCTTGCCGTTGTAGATCGTCGCCGCACCGCGAGTGATCGCGGTGCGCTGGATTCCCGGCTCGAGCTCGACCGGCGTGCGCCAGATCTGACGACCAGTCGCCACGTCGATCGCGAACGTCGCCTTGCCATTGATGACATACATGACGCCGTTGTAGACCGTCGGCGCAGCCAGCTCGCCCAAGTCGTTCATGAGACTCGCGCTCCACACCGGCACGAGCCGCGGAACGGTCTTGGTGTTGATTTGATTCAGCGGGCTGTAGCTGCGGCGAGCGAAGCCCATACTCTGAGTGGTGACGTTGTCGGTATTGCGGCCGTCGTTCACCAGTTCCTCGGTGGTCTGCGCGAGCACATGACCACACGCCAGGCACGCGAGGATTGCCAATCTCGACATGTACTTCACGTCTACCTCCCCGAGTGCCTTGCCTCGCCGAAGCCGTAGGCGACCGCACGCCTGCCGCGCCAAAGCCGTAGGCGACGGCGGGACGGGCCTGATACAAATAGCACGAGTGACTCGTACTTCTTCAGCGTATACGGACCACTAAATGCGCGTCGCGGCTTTGTACGACATTCACGGCAACCTGCCCGCGCTTGATGCGGTGCTTGACGATATCCGTCAGATTGGCGTCGATCGCATCGTCGTCGGCGGTGATGTGCTGCCAGGACCGATGCCTCGTGAGACGATGGCTCGCCTGCTCACAATCGATATTCCGACAGAGTTCATCTACGGCAACGGGGATAGGGCAATCCTCGCGCAGCTGCGGGCGGCCAGTCCGAACGAGGTGACCTATTGGGGCACGGCGTCCGGAGCGCGCCTGCCCGAGCCTTTTGGCGAGCTGCTGCGCTGGACCGCGCGACAGGTGCCCGAGTATCAAGAGTTGCTCGCGAGCTGGCCTCTCACGACCACCGTCGAGATCGACGGGCTCGGGAAGGTGTTGTTCTGCCACGCGACACCACGCAACGAGACGGAGATCTTCACGCGGCTGACACCAGAAGAACGGCTTACGCCCGTTTTCGATGGCGTCGATGCGTCCGTGGTGGTCTGCGGCCACACGCACATGCAGTTCGATCGCATGGTTGGACCGCTACGTGTCGTGAACGGCGGTAGTGTGGGAATGCCGTTCGGCACGACCGGCGCGGACTGGCTACTACTTGCGCCGGGAATCGAGCTGCGAAAAACGCATTACGACCTGAGGGCAGCGGCCGAGAGGTTTCGGCGAACAGAATATCCCTCAGTGGAGGAAATGGCGGTGCGCTACATCCTCAACCCACCATCGGAGCAGG
>DAINQP010000270.1:0-2446 GCA_036742665.1 Vicinamibacterales bacterium
TCAATGGTGAACTCCGGGTCGATGGTTGTTCCATCGGCGCGTTTCGGGGGCCACGGCAACCCGACGCGGAACAGGCCTCGTTCCAGCAGGAGTGAATGCGATTTCGGATCAGCCGGTGGCAGGTTCGGGCAGTTCTGGCCGGCGATTGCGGCGAACAGCGGATCCTTGCCGCCAGTCTTTTCCCAGCGTTCGCGGACGGTGCGCACACTGATGCTCATGCCATCGTTGGGCTGATGGCAGGAGATACACGCGCGGCCATTGGTGCCGATCGGCTCGAAGAAGGGATGCCCCTTCGTATCGATCGGGCCGTCGGTGTTCAGGATCCCGAGCGATCCATCCGGGTTGATGTAATCGAGCGTCGCCGGCAACGTGCGTCCATCACCAGGAGACCACCATCGGCTCGACGGCTGGCCCTGCGCGGCCACCCGAGACGACCACATCAATGGCGTCAGCAGCAGACACGTCCAGATCACTGCGGCCATCATGAACACAGTCGAGCGAGGGCGACTCATCGCACGGGGATTATATGGCCGCAATTGCGGCAATTGCGGGCCGTAGTTGCAGTAAAGTCTGACGCATGCCCCGCAGATGGCTCGTACTGCTGGTGATAACGCTGGCGGCCGGTGTGCCTGCGATCGCCACTGACTGGCCGCAATTTCTCGGCCCCAATCGCAACGGCACCTACCCAGGTCCTCCGCTCCTCGAGGCGTGGGGACCGTCGGGCCCCAAGGTCGTCTGGCGCAAACAGGTCGGTCAGGCCTTTGCGGGGCCTGCCGTTGTGCAGAACCGCGTGCTGCTCTTCCACCGTGTCGGCAACGAGGAAGTGCTCGAATCGCTCGACGCCAAGACTGGCGCATCAGTGTGGCGTTACGCCTACCCCACCACCTATCGCGACGACTTCGGTTTCGACGAAGGACCGCGCGCCGTGCCGGTGGTTGCCGATGGCGTCGTCTACACCTTCGGCGCGCAAGGTCAGCTTCACGCAGTCGACCTCGCAAAAGGCACGCGGGTCTGGAGCGAGGACACCATGAAGCGCTTCAACGTGCCGAAGGCGTACTTCGGCGCGGGCGGCTCCCCGCTGGTCGAGGACGGACGCGTCATCGCCAACATCGGCGGCGACAAGGCGGGCGTCGTCGCTTTCGATGCGAAGACGGGCAAGGTCGTGTGGGCTGCCACCGATGATGACGCGAGCTATTCATCCGGCACGGGGGCAACGATCGCCGGCCGGCGCTCGGCGATATTCCTCACGCGTGACAACCTGATTGGCCTCGATCCCGCGACCGGTGCCATTCAGTTTCAACGCCGCTGGCGCGCCCGCATCGCCGCATCGGTGAACGCCGCGACGCCGCTTGTCGTCGGCGACTCGATCTTCGTCTCGGCCCAGTACGGCCCTGGCGCAGGCGTGCTGCGTGTAGAGGGTCCCAAGCTGACCGATGTGTGGGCGTCAGACGAGGCGCTGTCGAATCACTATGCGACGAGCGTGTATTACGACGGTTATCTGTACGGATACCACGGCCGGCAGGAGTTCGGCCCGAGCCTGCGTGCCGTAGAGTTCAAGACCGGCGCCGTGAAGTGGAGCCAGGATCAGTTTCGCGCCGGTAGCATCACCTTGGCCGGCGACCGGCTGCTCATCATGCGCGAAGGCGGCGAGATGATCCTCGCGCCTGCGACGCCACAAGCGTTCAAGCCGTTGGCACGTGCGCAGGTGCTCCCCGGCGTGGTGCGGCCGCTGCCGGCAATCGCCGACGGTTTCGTCTATGTCCGCAACGAGAACACGCTTGTCTGTCTCGACCTTCGGCGCTGAGACACCTCAGATGCGCCGACTTCTCTTCGGAGTGATTGCCACCGCGTTCCTCGTGATCACGACGTCGGCACAACGCGCGAACGACAATCCGCGCGAGATCCTGGACCGCGCCATCGAAGACTTCCTTGCGGGACGGCTGGCCGAATCGTTGGCTGGTTTCGATCGCGTCGTCGCGCTCGCACCCCAAGCCGCGCCGCAGCTGTGGCAGCGGGGCATCGCGCTCTACTACGCCGGCCGGTATCAGGACTGCCGCAGGCAGTTCGAATCGCACCGCACGGTGAATCCGAATGACGTGGAGAATCCGGCGTGGCACTTCCTGTGCGTCGCCAAGGCCGAGTCACCGGCGAAGGCACAAGCCGCACTGCTGCCGGTTGGCCCCGATCAGCGGTCGCCGATGCGCGAGATCTACCAGATGTTTCGCGGGATGATGACACCTGACGCGATTGTGAAGGCGGCCGGCAGCGAGCCCTCGTCGCGTTTCTTCGCCGAGTTGTATGTGGGCCTGTACTACGATGCGACGGGCGATCGGACCCGTGCCATCGAACACTTGCGCCGCGCCGCGGCCAAGGACTACGCGAGCGCGGGTGGTTACATGCACCGCGTCGCGGAGTTGCATCCGCTTCTGCAGTCACGCTAACTACC
>DAINQP010000270.1:2546-6408 GCA_036742665.1 Vicinamibacterales bacterium
GTGCGCCGCAGATTCACGCGCGACACGCGCGCCAGCAGACTGATCTCCCACATGACGATCGCCGGAACGTAGATGATCGCCTGCTGACGCTCGCACCGCTGGAACATCGCCGCCGCCTTGATGCCGAGGCCACGCCCACCGGCGGCGTGAAACAGAATGGCGTGAGTATCGGCGACCGCTGCGGCGGGATCAGCCACGACGCCCCTTTTTCACGCGCGCCCCGTAGCGAGTGCGAGACTCCTTCACGAGTGTCGGACGCATGAGCGACCCGTCAACCAACGTCCGAAGAACGTCGTCGGCAGTCGTGAGAAGCGGATCGGAGGCGTCGATGTCGACGGTGCCGACAACGGAGCGCACGCTTCCACCAGGCGTCGAACGACGGGCCTGGGCGACGAGTTGGTCAAGCAGATCGCTGACGCTGCGCGCGCCAACGGCGCCGGCTCGCGCCTTGAGCCACGTCAGATTGTCGGTGTGGAGCGTCACCGAGATAGCACGCTTAGGCATACGATATCCTATTAGTATCGTATGTTGGCATCCTACGCCGAACGCTCAGAGTCCCTAATCTAGCTGCGTCCGGCGATTCGATAGAGATGCGATTGGGAGCGGATGAAGAACGAGCCACCCGAGACCGCCATCGACGCCAGCGTGGCGCCATCGAGACGATTGGTCGCGAGACGACGAAACTCGCGGCCGGGTGCGATCACGGTCGTGACGCCTTCCTCGCTTTGAAAATAGATCCGGCCGTCGGCGAACACCGGGGACGCTGAGTAATTCCCGCCCAGCCGCTGTTGCCAGACGATCTGCCCTGATGCGGCATCAGCAAGCGACAGCACCCCGGTATCACTGACGTAATACAGGTCGTTGCCGACCAGCAACGGCGACGGCGTGTATGGCGCGCCGCGCGTGATCGTCCACGCGACGTGTGTGCGCGTCACATCGCCTTTTCCATCCGGCCGGACCGCCATCAGCGCAGGCGTCTGGAACCCTGTGGCAATGAACACCAGTCCCTGCCCGAACACCGGACGCGGCACGTTGGAAAATCCATCGCCGTAGCTGACGCGCCAGATTTCCTGTCCAGTGAGCGGCTCGTACGCGGCAGTGCGATACGCCCCGACCGACACGAGTTGATCCTGCTCGCCGACGGTGATGACGAGTGGCGTCGAATACGCCTGATCGGCCGGCCTGCGCCGCGACGTCTTCCATCTCGTTTTCCCGGTCGCTGTATCGAGCGCGATCACGTACGCGTCACCACCGTTGCCGTCGCAATTGATGATGAGCAAATCGCGATACAGCGTCGGCGATCCACCGTTGCCGTGCTGCGATTCATACCGCAGGTGCGTCGCCCACAGGATCTCGCCCGAGGCGCTGATCGCCGCTGTGCCCTCAGCGCCGAAATGAACGTAGACACGGTCGCCATCGACGATCGGCGTTGGCGACGCCCGACTGTTCTTCGGATTGACGTATCCGACATCGTCAAGATGAAAGGCTTCGACGTTGATCAGTTCGCGGCCAGTCGCGACATCGAAAGCCAGCACACGCAACGATGCCGACGGGCGCCCGCGCCGCTCTTTCGACTCGACGACCGTGGTGAGCCAGACACGTCCGTTGGCGACAGTCGGCGAGGACCATCCAAGGCCGGGGACCGGCGCCTTCCACACGATGTTGTTGGCTTCACTCCACTCGAGCGGCAGACCGTGCTCAGTGGCATGGCCCTGACCCGTCGGGCCGCGGAATTGAGGCCAGTCCTCTGCCTGTGCCAGGACCGATGCCCCGGCGATCAGGAGGAGGACCAGCGGTGTCTTCACTATCCCTTCTGAACCTCGAAGTTGTCCACCATTACTTCGGTGACGTGATTCACACGGAAGCCGGCAATGCCGTCGGTCTTCACGGCGCTCTTCGGCGTGGTGTGCACGACGGTGCCGTTGGCGACGTAGGAGACGGTGTCACCGGCCACACGCAGTTCGAGTGCGTTGATGGATTTTCCCGAGCTGTCCGGTGTCTTGATGGCGCCGTTCTTTGTGGCTGCCTTAATGTCGCTCGTCTGCTCGCCATTGCGCTGCTTGATCAGGAACGTACCATCCTGCGCGACCAGGAAATAGGTGTAGGTCTGCATCGAACCATCGAGCGCGTTGCCGCCAAACACCAGTCCGTAATAGTTCGTGTGATTGCTCGGCTTCACCAGCGTGAACGTGCCCTTGAGCGTGTAGTTGCCGGTCGCGGTGTTGGACGGGTGCCAATACGTGCCCGCAGGGCCACCGGACACATGGAAACCTTTCCCCATCGACATGAACGTGACGCCCGACTTGTTGTCGGGGTCCTGCGCGTTCGTGCTCCTGTCGATGTGCACCTTCCACCCGGCGGGGGTCTGCGCGGCGACGGTCGCCACGAAGGAAGCCATCAGAACAACCGGTAGAACACGTCGGAACATGGAGGCTCTCCTTGAGCGAAAAAATGACTGCATTCAGATACGGAGCGTTGTGTGACCCGGATCGTCCGGCGCCAGCCTCTGCTGCCGCCGCTTCATGAAGAGTATTACGCCAGCGACAATGAGACTGCCTACAAGCCCCACCAGCAGAAGCACGCCGGCCATTTCGAACATCCCCACGACGAAGTTCAGGCTGATATCCGGGGTCGGGTCCGGGGGCTTGCCGACGTCAACAATGATCGGCTTTTCCTGCAGCAGTCTGAGGAGGAGCATCAATCCTTCAGATTCTGCGCGCCCCATGTCGCGGCGTCCAGGGCCAGCTCGACCAACGTCCGGACACCGACACCGGTCGCTCCCTTCGGCTGATATGGCTTGGCTTCCTCTGCCCACGCTGTGCCAGCAATGTCCATATGCACCCAGGGCAGGTCAGCGACAAATTCCTTCAGGAAAAGCGCGGCCGTAATGGCCCCCGCGGGACGGCCGCCGGTGTTCGTGAAGTCGGCGATCTCGCTCTTCAGTTGATCCTTGTAGTCGTCGAACACCGGCATTGGCCAGGAGCGATCACCGGCGTGAACGCTCGCGCGGCGGACAGCGTCAACCCACCCCACCGGCGATCCGAACAAGCCCGTCGTGCTCTTTCCGAGTGCGACGACGCAGGCGCCGGTCAGTGTGGCGACATCGACCAGATGCGTCGCCCCGAGCTGACGGGCGTACCACAGACCGTCGCCGAGAATCAGCCGGCCCTCCGCATCGGTGTTGATGATCTCGACGGCCTTGCCTGCGGCGCTGACCAGGACATCTCCCGGCTTGAAGGCCTTTCCGCCCGGCATGTTCTCCGTCATCGGCACAATCGCAACGGCACGCACCGGCACCTTGAGGCACGCAATGGCCGACATCGCGCAGATCACCGCGGCACCGCCGGACATGTCGTCTTTCATCTTGTCCATGTTGTCGGCGGGCTTGATCGAGATGCCTCCGGTATCGAACGTGATGCCTTTGCCCACGAGGCCGAGCACGACTCCCTTCACCGCGTTGGGCGGATCATGGCGAAGCACGACGAGACGCGGCGGCTCCTGGCTGCCGCGCGCGACGCCGAGCAGCATGCCCATCTTGAGTGCGGCAATCTTCTGTTCGTCGAGTACTTCGACACCGAGACCGGCATCTTTGGCTATCGCCTGGGCCCGCTCGGCGAAGAGACGCGGCGTCAGGTCGTTGCCGGGAAGGTTGGCCAGCGTGCGCGCCTCGTTGCTCATGTCGCCGAGCAGGCGCCCGCGCTCGAGCGCTTCGCGCACCACGGGAGTCTCGCTCGAAATGCGCGCCTGGGCCTGTTCGATCCATGAGGGTGGCTGCCCGGTCGTGCGATATGACGCGCCGTCGTAATTCGCGAGACACAGTCCCTCGGCGATCGCCTGCGCGGCGCGCTCCGCAGTCACGGAG
>DAINQP010000271.1:0-6399 GCA_036742665.1 Vicinamibacterales bacterium
CGACCTCCTGAAGCTGTCCTTGCGCAATCCCCAGAACGCGCAGAGGCTAGTGGCGACTCCGGCGTACGAAAGCGGGGTCCGGCTCTCGCCCGATGGGAAGTGGCTGACGTACGTGTCGAACGAGTCGTCTCAGAATGAAGTGTACTTGCGCCCGTACCCCGCGCTCGATCGCCGTATCCCCGTCTCGACACAGGGTGGTACTCAGCCTGTGTGGAATCCCAACAGCAGAGAGATCTTCTATCGCAACGGCGACAAGATGATGGTTGTCGAGCTGACCTCGACGCCTGAAGTCAGGCTCTCAACGCCGCGGTTGTTGTTCGAGCACCGTTACGCCTACGGCGCCGGCATCACCATGCCCAACTACGACGTGACTCGGGATGGTGAGCACTTCATCATGGTGAAGGACGAGATCAACGGCGGCCGCCTGAACGTCGTCCTGAACTGGTTCACCGAGCTCAATCGCCTCGCGCCGGCTGGCCCAAAGTAGGGGCCGCCTTCAGGCGGCCCTTGTTATCGCCCGACGAACGTCGCTTGTCCCTTGAAGACCGACTCGATCGCCGCCGCGGCGCACTTCTCGCCGTCGCCGCTCGAGACGCCCATCGCGCCAATCACCTGACCGTCAAGGATGATCGGCAGCGCGCCGGGTTGCGGAAAGTCGTTCATGAAGGTCGGTGCGAGATTCTCTCCGCTTCGCACCAGCTTGTTGGTCTCCGAGGTCGGCCGTCGCCAGCGCAGCGCTGACCGCGCTTTGAGCAGTGCCGTCTCAATCGCGTTTGCCGCAGCGCCCTCCATCGCGTGTGACTCGAGCACGTTGCCGCCCCAGTCGATGATCGCCATCGCGAGAATCAGCTTGTTCTTCTCGGCCCACGCCGTGCACGCATCAGCGAGCGCGCGGGCGCCGGCGCTGGAGACGATCGTGATCTGCCGCGTCATCTTCGACGGGCCTGGGAATTGAGCGGACGCGGTGCCGGCAAAGACGCCAGCGAGGAGGACAGAAATAAGCAGGCGCATGTGATCCTCCTTGAGGACACTACTCTCTCACGTAGTGTCCGGCTTTAGCCGGACGTTTTGGGAACTGCCATCCCCTTGAACGTGAGTTTCTGCAAACCCGCGGCGGTTCCCGCGATGTAGAGATTGCCCTTCGAATCGACGGCGATCTGGTGACCGCCACCGATCATGCCAGGCACCATGATGGTGCCGACGATCTCCAGCGATCGCCGATCGACGATCGCGATATCCATGCCGTTGCCGACGTAGAGGAACTGCTGCACCGGATCCGACGAGAACGCCAGGTTGCGTGCGAACTGCGTGTCGGTCTTCACCAGCTGCTTCACGAACGTGCCATTTGGCGTGAACGCCTGGATGCGGCGGTTCTCGCGGTCGGCCACGTAGATCATGCCATCGTTCGCGACGCGGATCGCGTGGACGATGCTGAACTGTGCGGGCCCCTGACCGGCCGCAAACGTCTTCGGCGTCACCACCTCACAGTGGTCGTCGTCCAGAGGCTTGTTGCCGAAGGCGCCCCACATGCGCTTGAAGGCGCCGGTGTCCGCATCGAAGACGATGACTCGGTGATTGCCGTAGCCATCGGCGACGTAGAGCTCGTTCGTCGCCCGATGGACCCACACGTCGGCGGCGCGATGGACGTTGCGCGTGTCAGCGTTGCCCTTGCTCCCGTTGCTCTCGCCGATGCGCATCGCGAGCTTGCCGTCGGCGGTGAGCTTCAGGATTTGATCGTCGTTGACAGGCTTCAGGCCGGCGATGCCGTTGGTCGGGCAGTTGTTGCCGGTGATCCATACGAAGCCTTTCGCGTCGACGTGGATCCCGTGCTCACGCTGGGGCCACTGGAGACCCGCATCTTCGCCGTCCCAACCCTTGACGAACGCGCCCGCGGTGTCGAACACCATCACCGGCGGCGCGGCCATCGCGGCGTCGCCGGGCTTCAGCGTGCGTGGCCGGTGCAGCAGCCACACGTTGTCCTTGCCGTCGATCGCGACGCTCGAGGCGTCGCCGAGCTTCCACTTCGGCGGCACCTTCGGCCACGCCTTGTCCACCTCGAACTCGGGAAGGTTTCGCGATCGTGTTTGTGCGTCGATGACGATGTGGTGACCGCCGAACGCGAATACGGCGGTGACAAGGAAGCCGGCAAGAAGGGATCGAGCCACGGGTGTGTGCCTCAGCGTATGAATGAAGGCGGATTATACGCCCGAGACAACGTAGAGGCCGCTTTGGGCGACCCTCAATCCCCCCAGCGAAGCACCTCCAGACGCACCGGTGTGCGACCCTGACGGATAAAGCCGAGGCTCTGTGCGGCCCCCGACGACACGTCGATCAGCACCCCCTTGGAGCGCGGACCCTTTGCAGGCCCACGATCGACGACACGCACCACGACCTGGTGCTTATTGGCCAGATTCGTAACGCGAACGACGGTTCCGAACGGGTAGCTGGGATGGGCCGCCACCATGGCTGTCTTGTCGAACGGGACACCGCTGGCCGTCGTTTTTCCCTCGAATCCAGGGCCGTAGAAGGACGCGAGCCCCTGTCGAACCTCGAGAATCCCCCGGGGTTCCGTGCGAACCACCCGAGGTTCCGTCGGGGCGGCCGACGGCGGCACAGCTCGAGCCGCGCAGGCCGATATCAGCACCAACGGCAACAACGCCATGCCGACACGCGTCATGGCGCTGATCTGAGGCAAGTACCCGGCCAAGCCGGGTCACGTCAACATCCTCAGCGCCCGACCTCGAACGAAACTGTATAATCACCGGGACGGCTGCCCGATTGTGCGGCCGAGAATATTTGCGCTCATTCGAGAGACAGCAACACTTCCTGGTCCTCGAAGACGCCCACACACACAACATTTTCATGACCACAGACACACGTAGTACCCGTATTGCCGTTTTCATCGACTTCGACAACGTGGAAATCGGCGTCAAGAGCACGATTGGCGGTCAGTTCGACATTGGCCTGGTGCTCGAAGCCATCAAGGAACGCGGCGAGATTGTCACCAAGATCGCCTACAGCGACTGGAAGCGCGTCGGCGACTACAGCCGCCTGCTCACGCAGCACGCCATTCGCATGGTCCAGCGCAACATGACGCCCGGCGGCGACAAGAACGGCGCCGACATCACGATGGCTCTCGATGCGCTCGAGATGTGCTTCACCCACGATCACATCAATGCCTTCGTCATCGTTGGCGGCGACAGCGACTTCATCTCGCTTGTCGAGAAGCTCAAACAATATGGCCGCAAGGTCATCGTCGTCGGTGGACGTCAGTTCACCAGCGTGACGATGCAGAAGAACTGCCACGAGTTCATCGCTTACGAGAATCTCGTTCGCAGCACCCCGCGTCAGTCCGATCGCGGTGGCCGGCCGGTCGGCTCGAGCGACATCTCCAAGGTGCTGCCGCTCGTCATGCGCGCGCTCAAGGTGCTCACCGAACGCGAAGTCACGCCCCAGCTCGGCCTGCTCAAGAGCACGCTGCTGCAGCTCGACTCGACATTCTCCGAGCGTGAGTACGGCGCGAGCAGCTTCCGCGATTTCATGGAGAAGGTCGCGCAAGCTGGTGCCGTCACGCTCAAGCACGCCGGACGCAGCATGCTCGTCGAGCCGCGCGACGGTGGTCCGGTGGTCGTCGAGGAACCGGGGGCGGCGATAGACAGGCCGGTCGAAGCGGCTGTTGTGCGGCCACCGTCAGAGACGAGGTCCGAGCCGCGCGAAGACGAGGATGAAGAAGCCCTGCCCTCGTCGCCGATGACCATGCAGGATGGCATTCGCGCGGTGCACCAGTCGATTGTCGACGCGCCAACGCCACCGCGATGGCCGATGTA
This sequence comes from Vicinamibacterales bacterium, assembly GCA_036742665.1. GTDB lineage: Bacteria > Acidobacteriota > Vicinamibacteria > Vicinamibacterales > UBA2999 > Gp6-AA40. The sequence continues at coordinate 3,828 of DAINQP010000271.1, forward strand.
CGTGCGCCAGGCTAAGCAGTTCCTCCGTCAATCCATTGAAGGATTTGACGAGCGCAAGTACGGCTTCTCATCGGTCGTCGATCTACTGCGTGCCGCGGGCAGAGAAGGCGTGCTGCGCATCGAGCGCGATCGGCAGGGTGCAATTCGAGTCTTCCCTGGCGCCAACGTTGGATCGAAGCCGTTTGCCGTGGAGACGCCGATCGACATCGACGAGACCGTGGATGTCGAGGTGCCGCCGGACGCAGTCGTGGAGCCCGCTGAGGCGGAAGTCGTCGAGCCGGGGATGGCTGGCTCGTCGGTCGAGACGGTCGCGATCGAAGTCGAGGCGCCGGCTGTCGCCGACGCTGAAGTGATCGGGGAGAGCGACGAAGACGATGGCCCGCAGCCGAACGTGGCCCCCGATGGTCGTCCGATTGGTCCCGACGGTCGCCCGATTGGTGGCGCCGGCAAGACGAAGCGCCCTGCTCGCGGCGGACGGAAGACGAGCGGGGCACGTTCGCCGCGCCCGGTGTCGCAGCCGCGTCCGATGTCGAAGCCGCGCGCACGAAAGCGGGCGAGCTGACTGAGTGACCGACGCGCGGTATAGTCCTTACACAATCTTCAGTGGCGAACTACACAGCGAAAGACATCACGGTCCTCGAGGGACTCGAGCCGGTCCGTAAACGGCCCGGCATGTACATCGGCGGCGTCGGCACCGCCGGACTGCACCATCTGGTCTGGGAGATTCTCGACAACGCCGTAGACGAGGCGATGAACGGCTACGCCTCGAACATCTACGTCGTGCTGCACAAGGACGGCAGCTCGATCACCGTCACCGATGATGGGCGAGGCATTCCGGTCGATAAACATCCGACGACCAAGAAGAGCGCGCTCGAAGTCATCTTCACGATGCTCCACGCGGGCGGCAAGTTCGACGGTCAGAACTACAAGACCGCCGGCGGTCTGCATGGCGTCGGCGCCAGCGTCGTCAACGCGCTATCGAGCGAGCTGCACGCCACCGTCAAACGCGACGGCGCGAGCTGGGAAATGATTTTCAAGCGTGGCAAACCGACTGGCGCGCTGAAGAAGGTTGGCCCGGCGCGCGGCACGGGGACCACGATCTACTTCCATCCCGACTCGACGATCTTCCCGAAAGTGGAATTCGATGCTGCGGTGATCCGCGAGCGGCTAGAGGTGATCAGCTACATCCACAAAGGCGTGAAGGTCACATTCGAGAATGAGGCCGACGGGATAAAGGAAGTATTCCACCACGAGGAAGGGCTCTCCGATTTCCTCAAGAAGATCATCGTGGGCCGCAGCGCGAAGCCGGTGCACGAGACAGCATTCCTGCTGGAGCGCGAAACCGGTCCGCGTCTCGACCTGGTGCTGCAATGGACCGAATCGACCGACGAGCACATTCGCAGCTACGTCAACGGCATTCCGACCGGATCGGGCGGCACGCACGACAACGGCCTGCGCGCCGGCCTCGGCAAGGCGGTCCGCAACTACATCGAGACGCACAACCTCTCGCCGAAGGGCGTGACGCTCACCACCGATGACATTCGCGAAGGCCTGACCGGTGTTCTGAGCTTGTTCATCGAGGAGCCGCAGTTTCAGGGGCAGACGAAGGATCGTCTGAACAACCCCGAGGTGCTGTCCGCCGTCGATTCAGCGGTGCGGCCCGCACTCGAGCACTGGCTCAATCACAATCGCAGCATCGCGGAAGCTATCGTTGCGCGCATCGTTCTCGCCGCGCGTGCACGTGAAGCAAGCCGTGCGGCGCAGGCTGAGGTCACGCGCAAGACCGCGACCACCGGCCGACTGAATCTGCCGGGCAAGCTGAGTGACTGCACAACCGCCAACCGCGAGGACAGCGAGCTGTTCGTCGTCGAGGGCGATTCCGCCGGCGGATCGGCGAAGCAGGGGCGTGACCGCGGCAAGCAGGCGATCCTTCCGCTGCGCGGCAAGGTGATGAACACCGAGGGGATGACGCTGGCGAAGGTGCTCGAGAACAAGGAGCTCGCCGACCTCGTCACCGCGCTCGGCTGCGGTCTGGGCAAGAACTTCGACCTCGCCCGGTTGCGCTACGGCAAGGTCATCATCCTGGCTGACGCCGACTCGGACGGTCATCACATCGCGACACTGCTGCTCACGTTCCTCTATCGCCACTTGCCGCAGCTGATTGTCAACGGCAGGGTCTATCTGGCGCAGCCGCCGCTCTATCGCATCGACATCGGCAAAGAGACATTCTGGGCGCTGGACGATGGGCACCGCGATCGGCTGCTCAAGCAGCACACCAATGGGCGCGGCTCGCCGGAGATCACCCGCTTCAAAGGACTCGGCGAGATGATGCCGAAGGTGCTGTGGGAGACGACGCTCAGCCCGAAGACGCGTCGCCTGCTGCGCGTCGAGATCGCCGATCAGCTCGTCACCGATCGCGTGATCAACGAGCTGATGGGCAAGGACGCCTCAGCGCGGTTCCGCTTCATCATGGAGCGAGCCGAGGACGCGCAGGAACTCGACGTCTAGCTTCAATCAGCTACATCCACTACGCGGCTCAATACTGAGTGCTGGCTCGTTGCAACGAGAACGC
>DAINQP010000272.1:0-6377 GCA_036742665.1 Vicinamibacterales bacterium
CGGGTAGTAGATCATCGGGAGATACATCACCGGCACACCCTTGACGCGCAGGGTCGTGCCTTTGGCGACCGCGTAGTCGTTGAGATTCAACGTGACCGTGCCGCTGGCGACCTCCCACCTCGGTGTCGGTTGGACGCACGTCGTAAACGCGCCCCGCGTGAGGCGGTACCGTCGTGGTCCGAGCCGCTCGATCACCTCGCCGTAGAAATACACATCCGCGTCTTGATTGGCGAACTGGCGGCGATCCGCCTGCGCTCCCAGCGACATCAGGCCCGACGCATCGTGGAACGTGCCGGTGCCGCTCGCGACGTCGTATTCGAGACGATCTGCGGAGAGACGTCCTTCTGCCGTCGCGAAGACGACGTTGCCCTGAGCGACTACCCGGTTGGTATCGCGGAACATCTCAATCTGGTCGGCGAACAGCGTCGTCTGAGCGCTGAGGGGCAGCTCGACCTGTCCCGTCAGGATGCAGTAGTCGCCCTTGCATTCGGATTTCAGCGATCGCTGATTGATCTGATCGAGCAGCCGGGAACCGGTTGCCGGTTGAGAACCGGTTGCCGGTGGATTCTGCGGTGGTGGTTGCTCGGGCTGCTGCGCGGCGGCCATCGCCGCCGACAGGCACACTCCGCACGACAAGAGGAAGGCTAGAAATCGCACAAAGCACGTAGTTACCGGAGGATAGCACGCCGCTTGAGGCCGTCGCGCACCGCGCCCGCGAGGAAGATCGATCCCGCCACGAGCACGAGCGATGCCCGCTCGAGTGCCTGATCGATCGCGCGCTCGGCGTCAGGCTCGGCGACCACGTCGGTCGCGCCAGCGGCTCGTAAATGACGCGCGAGATCGTCGGCCGGAATGGCGCGCGGCGTGGGAGCTGCCGTCGCGATCACTGATGATACGTGGGGCAGGAGCGTGCCAATGATGTCCTGCACGTTCTTATCGCGCATCACCCCGATCACGAGCGGTGGACGCTCCGGATGCCAACGCGCCAGATAGGCGGCCAGCGCGCGGGCTCCTTCGGGATTGTGAGCGGCGTCGAGCAGGACCTGATGACCCTCGTCGAGTTGAATCAGCTCGAGCCGCGCCGGCCATTGGGCATCCGCGAGACCCTGCTCGATCGCGTCGCGTGAGACGCGAACGCCGCGCTCCGCGGCAGATTCGAGCAGCCGAACGGCGACAACCGCGTTCTGCGCCTGATGTGCGCCACGAAGCCCCAGCGTCACCGGCCCATACCTCGCTTGTGGCGTCTCGATGGTCACACGGGCGCGGCCGCCGGTCATCTCCGCGGTGCAGCGAGAGTCGGTGGCGCTCTCGACCAGTGTCGCGCCGCGTTCGAGGGCCGCTCGTGCGATGACGTCGCGCGCCGGGGGCACGAGTGCACCCAATACGATCGTCAGGCCAGGCTTGATGATGCCCGCTTTCTCAAAGGCAATCGCCTCCAGCGTGTGGCCGAGATGCTGCTGGTGATCGAAATCGATGGTCGTGATAGCGCCGGCGACCGGCGTGATCACGTTGGTGGCGTCGAACCGTCCGCCGAGCCCGACCTCGATCACGCCGACCTCGATCTTGGCGCGCCGAAACAACTCAAAGGCGACCGCGGTCGTGGCCTCGAAGAACGTTGGCTGCACTGTCATGACATTGGTCGCTCTCAGTCGATCTGCACAGGCCAGCACATGGTCGACGACTGACTCGAGGGCCGCTGTGTCCACCGGGCGATCGTCGATGACGAACCGTTCGTTGAGATCGCTCAGATGGGGCGATGTATATCGCCCGGTGTGGACACCGGCAGCGCGCATCGCCGCGTGCGCCATCGCGGTCACCGATCCCTTGCCGTTGGTACCCGCGACGTGCAGGGAGGTGAAGCTGCGCTCTGGATGACCGAGCGCCTCACAGAGTGTCGTGATGTTGTCGAGCCCCAGCTTGATGCCGAAGGTCTCGAGCGCGAAGAGACGGTCGAGCAGTTCAGAGGTCAACTGAGGACCTGCGTTCAGGACTCAGGCGTCGTGGTGGCGAACGCCGGAACCTGCTCGAACACGGACGACCCGGCCCGCTCCGCTCGCATGAAACGCAGCGCCCGGGCAATGGTGGCCTTGAGGTCGCGTCGATCCACGATGATGTCCAGCATGCCGTGTTCGACGAGGAATTCGCTACGCTGGAATCCCTCGGGGAGTTTCTGCCGAATTGTCTGCTCGATGACGCGCGGGCCGGCAAAGCCAATGAGCGCTTTGGGCTCGGCGATGTTCAAGTCGCCCAGCATCGCGAAGCTGGCAGTCACACCGCCGGTCGTCGGATCGGTCAACACGGAAATGTACGGAAGACGCGCACGATCCAGACGGGCGAGCGCCGCCGAGACCTTGGCCATCTGCATCAGCGACAGCGCGCCTTCCATCATTCGCGCACCGCCTGAGCACGAGATGATAATCGCCGGCTGACGTCGATCGTGGGCGATTTCAATCGCGCGCGTGATCTTCTCGCCTGCCACCACGCCCATGCTGCCGCCGATGAAGGCGTATTCCATCGCCGCAACCGCGACGTCGATGCCCTCGAGTCGGCCGGTGGCGACGATCACAGAGTCGTTGAGACCGGTCGCTTCGATCGTGCTCTTGAGCCGGTCGCGATAGGGTTTGGTGTCCGTGAACTGGAGAGGGTCGTTCGAGATGAGGTTGGTGAAATGTTCCTGGTAACAGCCTTCGTCAAACAGCGCCTTCAAGCGCTCGGCCGCGCTGATGCGGAAGTGGTGGGCGCACTTGGGGCAAACGTTGAGGCTGACCTCGAGGTCTTTGTTGTAGATCAGTTGGGAACAGCCGGGACACTTGACCCAGAGGCCCTCAGGAACGCGGCTGGGTTTTTCGGCCGTGGAAGACGCAATTCGCTTCCGGGTCTTCTTGAACCAAGCCATGCCTCTGGCACTCTAACACGAAGCTGGTTAGTAGTTAGTGGTTGGTGGTTGGTGGTCGCCCCGAAACCGGGAAACCCAAAACGCCCAACTAGATACCACCACCAAGTACCACCACGAAGTACCACCACTCACACCAACTACGTCCTCGGGACGTAGTACTGCGTGCCGCGGCCCATCCCGTTGATCTGCTTGATCAGATCGTCCAGAGACTCGTCACTGCCAGCCAGGTCCATTTGGGACGTCTCCACGACCAGGAGAGGAGTGCTCGTGTAGTGGAAGAAGAAGTGCTGATAGGCCTCGTTGAGTTCCTTCAGGTAGCCTGGATCGGGGTCGAGGGTCTCGCGCTCCGCGTCTCGGGCGCGATCTCGAAGCCGACGTACGAGCAGTTCGGTCGGTGCCTGGAGATAGATCACGAGGTCCGGCGCCGGCACGTCCTTGGACAGGAGATCGTAGAGGCGCTGATAGATGAAGAGCTCGTTATCGTCCAGATTGAGATACGCGAAGATCTTGTCTTTGTCGAAGAGGTAATCGCTGACCGTCGTTTGCGCGAATAGATCGCCCTGCCGCACAGTCATCTGCTGCCGATGACGATTGAGCAGGAAAAACAGCTGCGCTTGCAACGCCGCGCCGGGTCGGCCGCCGTAGAAGTCCGCGAGAAAGGGATTCTCGGACTCCTCGAGGATCGTCGTGGCATCGAGCCTTGTCGCCAAACGTTCTGCGAGCGAGCTCTTGCCCACACCGATTGGTCCTTCGATCGCGATGTACTGAAACGACATGAGCGGGGAGCCGGACGTTCGCCCCGAGGCTGCATGCTATCATCGCGAGCCGATGTACATGGCGATCGGGACGCGGCACAGAGCAATTTGCCTGACGCCGATTGCCACGTGCCTTGCGCTGATCACCGCGGCCTGCGCCTCGGTTCCCACGGTTTCACGTGGGACGCCTACCGTTCCAGTTATCACCTGGGAACAGAAGATCGGGTGGATGGTTCGTCTGGAGGATCAGCGTATTCTCCGCGATCCGAATCCACCGGCGCCGGTTGTGCTGAAGCCTGCGACGCAGCGTGAGCCGGCACTCATCGCGCCGGTTCCGCCGTCCGATCTGGTCAAGCTCCTCAACGACACGGAAGCTCGCGTCCGCCGGCGGGCGGCGCTGGCGATCGGACGAGTGGGACTCTCCGAAGGCGTCGAGCCACTGATAAAGCTCCTTGACGATCCCGAAATCGAGGTTCGCCAGATGGCGGCATTCGGGCTTGGGCTGATTGGCGATTCTTCGGCGCGGCCGGCGCTGGTCGCCGCACTCAAAGATCCGCAGCCCATGCTGCAGGGCCGTGCAGCCGAGGCGCTCGGTCAGATCGGCGAACGCTCCGATGCCGATGTTATCAGTGCGATGGCACAGGTCCACATCAAGGCCGGTGCGTTGACGGGTCTCTCACCCGACGACCTGACGTATCCGCTGTCCGCGCCGATCGAGGCGGTGAGGCTCGGGCTCTACGCTCTGGCCCGGCTTGGCGCCTATGACGCGCTGGCCGCCGCCGTTCTCGTGAACGAACAGCCTGTCTCCACGTGGTGGCCGGTGGCGTATGCACTGCAACGGGTTGGCGATCCCCGTGCGGCGACGGCATTGATGGCGCTGGTCAATACACCTGGCCGTCTCACCGCGTCGTTTGCAGTGAAAGGGCTCGGCACCTCGAAGGCCACGCAGTCTGCACCGGCACTGCGACAGATCGTGGAGCAACACATGCGTCCGGCGCCCGTCGTCATTCAAGCGGTGCGCTCGCTCATCGCGATGCGAGATGCCAGCACGGTGCCGGTCTTGATCAAAATCATCGCCGACACGGCATTGGACCCGACGCTTCGAGTCGAGGCGGTGAACGCGTTCGGTGCGCTGGTGACAGCTGAGCGTGTCGAGCTGCTTCTCGATCTGATCTCGAATTCGATCCCTGCAATCCGCGCAGCCGCATTGCAGGCGCTCGCCCGCGTCGATCCGGCCACCTTCCTGACCGCGCTGGCCAGCCTCGATGCGGACCGTGAGTGGACCGTGCGCGTGGCGATGGCCAACGCGCTGGGCACGCTGCCATCGGCGCAGAGCGTGCCGCGGCTCACGGAGATGCTCCAGGACGCCGATCAAAAGGTCATTTCAGCGGTGCTTGCAGCGTTGGCGTCATCCAAGGCCATCGGCGTCGATCAGCTTCTGCTCGACCGGCTTGTCAGCCCCGATCTCTCGGTGCGAATGGCGGCGGCGAACGCGCTCGCCGACCTGAAGGTTGCCGCCGCGGTGCAGCCGCTGGCGGATACCTATCGCCGATCCGCCAGTGAGGACAGCTACACGGCGCGCGCCGCCGTCCTTGGTGCACTCGCCCGTCTCGATCCTGCTGCGGCGCGGCCAGTGCTCATGGAGGCGTTGAAGGATCGCGACTGGGCCGTTCGTCTGCGAGCGCTGGCCTTGCTGAAGGAGCAGAAGGTCACGGGCCAGGACGAGGCCCTGCGGCCCGCGACCGCCGGCCGTGCGGTCACCGATCCGCAGTGGCAGGCCATCGTGAATCCGCCCTTCTCACCACGCGCCTTCATCGACACCGACAAGGGCACCATCGAGCTCGAGCTCGCGGTCATCGATGCCCCACTGACCGTTGCGAACTTCATGGCGCTGGCGCGGAAGGGATTTTTCCGCAATAACGCCATTCATCGGCTCGTCCCCGACTTCGTCGTGCAGGCCGGCGATCCGCGCGGTGACGGAGAAGGCGGGCCAGGCTACACGATTCGCGATGAGCTGAACGAGTTGCCCTACCTTCAGGGCACAGTGGGGATGGCGCTCGATTGGGAAGACACTGGGGGCAGCCAGTTCTTCATCACTCATTCACCGCAGCCACACCTCGATGCCCGATACACGGTGTTCGGCCGGGTGGTGAACGGCATGGATGTCGTCGATCGGCTGGTGCAGTGGGATGTGATTCGCAACGTCCGGATCCGTGACGGTGTGAACCCGGAATAATCGAAGGAATGGTCCGAGAGGGCCAACTCCCAACTCCCGGTTTGAAATTGGGAGTTGGGAATCGGGATTGAAGCGCGGCGCTATCTCTTCTTGGCCGCCTTCTTCTTTCCGCCCTTCGCTTTCTTTGCCATTTGAATCCCCCCTTTCGCCCGTGGAGTGGACGCGAGCGTCGCGCCGTATGACCCGGCGCACTCTGCCGCCTGGCACGTTGGCCCGGGTTGTCGGCGACCTCGCTTTGTGCGGGCTGACTCTCAGTCACAACGACCGAGAGGAGCGATATCGAGAGATAAAAAAATGGGGTGCTCCATCGAGCACCCCTTGAAGCCTTGCGGAAGAACTACCGCTTCTTCGCGGCCTTTTTCTTTCCGCCCTTGGCAGCCTTCTTCGCCATTGTTTTCTCCTCAGGCTGTGCGGCTCAACCTCCGACGGACCGCGTGGCCGTCACAACGGGTGGGCTGAGCCATCCACCCTCATACCAGATGTAGATTAT
>DAINQP010000273.1:0-6369 GCA_036742665.1 Vicinamibacterales bacterium
ATCGTCGCGATCACGGTGTCGCCGGCGCCGGTGACGTCGGCGACTTCACGGGCGGCTGATGGTAAATGTCCCTCGCTCTCGTCGCTGAGCAGCCACATGCCTTGATCGCCGCGCGTCATCAGTACGTGTGCGCACTGCGCGCGGGTGCGGAACTGACGCGCCGCGGCACCTGCCTCGTCCTCGCTGCGGATTCGCATATTTGTCGCGACCTCCGCCTCGTGGTGATTGGGCGTCACGAGCGTCGTGCCGGCGTAGTACTCGATGTGCGGAATCTTCGGATCGACCAGCACCGGCACTCCCGGTGCGGCGCTTGCCACAGCGGCTTGCACGACCGTCCGCGAGATGCATCCCTTCAGATAATCGGAGATGACGATCGCTGTTGCCCGTGGTGCGTGGGTCTCGATCTCGCCGACGATGCGTCGTTCGATTTCGTCAGCGATCTCGACATCAGCCTCGTAATCGATGCGCGCCACCTGCTGATTGCGATCGGTCACGATGCGAACTTTGGTCGTCGTCGGGCGGCTGGCATCGCCGACGAGCGACGGGGCGATGCCCGCTTCGCGGCAGGCGTGGGTGAGCGTTCCTGCGCCATCGTCCATGCCGGTGATCGCGACGAGCGTCGCCTGGCCGCCAAGTGCAGTGATGTTATGCGCGACATTGGCCGCTCCGCCCATCCGGAACATCTCGTGATCGAAGGTGACCACCGGCACCGGGGCCTCCGGCGAAATCCGCGTCACGCGGCCGACGATGAACTTGTCGAGCATGGCGTCGCCGATCACGAGGACGCGAGCGCTGCCTGCGGCACCGGCGATCCGCCGCGCCCGGTCAGGCGGGACCGGCGGCAACAGCATGAGGATCGGGTCGCTCCGCGGCGAACGGCAGCGTGACGAGGATGAGGAAGAGCATGAGGAATTCCGAGTCGCCGAAGTTGTATTCGAACATGCCGGCGGACAGCATCGCCGCAATGGCCGCGAGTGCGCCAGCCGCCAGTACGCGATCCTGACCGCTGCGGAAGATCCTGAAGACGCCGACGGCGAGCATGCCGATGAACGCGAGCCAGACGGCGAGCGCCGGCAGGCCTCGTTCAGCGGCGATTTGCACCGGCACGTTGTGCAGGTGCGGGTTGACCTTCTGCACGCTGGTCGGGTCGCGATACTGCGTGTAGAGACGCTCCACCATGTTCGGACCGACCCCCGCCAGCGGATGGTCTTTGATCATCGCGGCGCCAGTCTGCAGCATGGCCACACGATCGCGGCTGCTCGGATCGCGCAGATCGAACACCGACATGATGCGGTCTGTGATCCGATCGGGCGCCAGCGCAAGCAGCAGGGCGATGATCACCGGGATCAGGCCAGTCAGCCGGAAGTCCTTGAGGATGAACAGGAGGCTGACGCCGACGCAGACACCCACCCACGCGCTGCGTGTGAACGTCAGTGTCAGCGCGACGATGAGGGCTGGCATGACCAGCGCCGGCCAGAGTCGATCGCGGACGCCGAAGACGATGCGCGCAGCGGCGACGCCAATCACCAGCATCAGCGTGCCGGAGTACGTCATGTAATGGCCCATCGTCCCGCGCGGGCGCAGCCGCAGGCTGTCGAAGTGCAGCATGCCGTACTGGATGATTCCATAGGCTGCGGCCAATGCGCCGACGGTGACGATCACATCCAGTACTGTTCGCGTGCGGGCGCCGCGCGCCACGTCGTAGACCACCGGGACAATCAGAAACAGAAACAACTGGCGGCTGTCGATCAAGCTCTCAATCGGATCGATCGAGAACGCTGACGACATCAGCGTGACGGCCGCGTAGGCGAGCAGCGGCCAGAAGAACCGCGGCGCTGATGGGCGCGTCTTGTCGCGCACAAGCGCGGCGACCCAGGCGAACAGCAGCAGGACGAGGAGTGCCTCGGCCGCGACAATCGACACCTGCACCGTCGCGACGAACGACAGCAGCAGCGCCATCGTCAGGCGATCGAGCAACGGCGTCGTCTGGGCGTCGGACAAGCTCAAGGTCGTGGCGTTCATGTCAGTAGGCGCTCCACGGCGGCCAGCACCTGATCCGGTGTGATCTTCGTCAGGCACCGGAAGTCTCCAGGTATGCAACGACGCTGATCACACGGTCGGCACGGCAGCGGACCGGCGTCCACCATCTCGGCGCCGAACCTCGGATCCCGCCACGGACGGGACCGCTCAGGCAGCGTCGGCCCGAGCAGCGCGACGATCGGCGTGGAAGTTGTCGAGGCCACGTGCAGCGGCCCGCTGTCGCCCCCAATGTACACCGCCGCGCGGGCGACGAGTGCGTGAAGCTCATTCAGGTCCCATTCGAGCAGCGGCGGCAGGGTTTCGGGCCGGGACAGCCTCGAGCGAGCGGCCTCCGTCACACGCGCCGCCGCCGCCCCATCCGACGGGCCCGAGGCCACGATGATGCGGGACATCGGGTCGCGCTCGGCGAGGGCCACGATCGTTGAGCAGAACGCCTCTTCCGGCCAGCGCCTGAACTCGTTTCCCGCGCTGACGTGCACGACGACGATGCGGTGCGGGTCGTGGATGCCGGCAGCCTCGAGGCGCTCGCGAACGCGATGAGCGGCGGCTGTGTCCTGAGTCATTTCAACGGCGTCGTGCTCGGGCGTGCAGTCGCGAATGCCCAGCGGCGTGATCAGATCCCATTGATTGAGTACGGAGTGGCGAGGGAAGAGGTCGGGGGGTCGCCGAACGCGATGCGTGTAGATCCACGAGCGCCACGGCATCGCATAGCCGATGCGCATGGGCGCACCGCTGGCCATCGTCAGCCATGCCGCGCGCGGGCCACCGTGCAAGTCGATCGCGACGTCGAACCGTTCGCGACGCAGTCGTCGCGCGAGCGCGAGATCGTCGAGCAGCCGTCCGGCACCGCGCCGGCGTTCGGCGACGATGACCTCGTCGAGATGAGGATTACCGCGAATGACTGCAGCCGCTGACGGCTCGACGAGATACGTGAGGTGCGCGTCGCGGTAGCGGCGGCGCAGCGCACGGATAACGGGTGTGGTGAAAATAACGTCGCCGATCAGTCGCAGGCGAACGAGGAGAATCCTCAATGGCAGGTCTTGGAGCTGGACCCGCGCTACGGCTCGATCGTCGCCTCGTCAATCAGCATGACTGGGATGTCGTCCTTGATCGGGTAGACGCGATGGCACGTACCGCATTTCAAGCCGGTGCCGTTCTTGACCAGCGTGACCGGGGTCTTGCAGTGAGGGCATGCGAGAATTTCAAGCAGCTCGGCGTCCACAGGCATCGTCAGCTCCGACTGGGAAATATAGCATCTTGCGCTAAAATCATTGCGTGATGCTGTTTACGCGCCGCTCGGCCCTGGCGGTGTTGACCGCCCTGTTTATCGGGACACCGCTGTCGGCCCTGGCTCAGGCGCCAACAGACACCTACTACGAATTCCTGCTGGCTCGACGGCTCGAAGCCGACGGCGACGTCAAAGGCGCTCGGGCCGCGCTCGACCGTGCCGCTGCGGCCGATCCCAAGTCGGCCGAGGTCCGTGCCGAGATTGCCGGGCTGTATCTCCGTCGGAACGAGCGGGGAGAAGCTGAGAAAGCGGCGAAAGCCGCGCTTGCGATCGACGAAAAGAACGTTGAAGGCAATCGCGTGCTCGGGCTGCTGTACGCCGCAGCTGCTGATGCGTCGGGCGAGCGGAACAGCCCGCAGGCAGCGGCGAGCGTTCGCGACGCGATCACCTATTTGGAGCGAGCGGCTGCGGGGACGACGGTCCCGGCCGACCCGCAGCTTTACTACACGCTGGGCAGGCTCTACATCCGTGCCGGCACCCCGGATAAGGCCGTGCAGTCGCTGACCCGCGTCCTCAGTCAGAATCCAAACTCGGTGCAAGGCCGCCTGACAATGGCGCAGGCCTACGCCGCGTCAAAGGATCTCAAGGCCGCGATCAACACGTTGCAGGAGATCATCGAAGACGAGCCACGTGTCGCCTCCGCGCTCGCGCAGTATCAGGAAGATGCCGGGCTGCTGATGGACGCCGCGGCCAGCTACACGTTGGCGCTCGCGGTACAGCCTGGGAATCGCGAATTGAAGATTCGCCGCATCGCCGTGCTGCTCCAGGCCAAGGAGTACGCCCGTGCTGCGGGATTTGCCGGTGACGCGCGCAAGCAGCATCCAACTGAGCCGGTCTTCCCAAGGCTACAGGGCCGCGCGCTCTTCGATTCTGGCGATCGCAGCGGCGGCATCTCTGTGCTCGAGGCCGCCGTGAAGCAGTTTCCGAAAGACTCGGCAACGATGTTCGCGTTGGCTGATATCTACGCCGATGCCGGACGTGCACCTGATGCCGAGCGCACGCTCCGCCAGTTGCTCTCCGCCGAACCGGCCAATGCCAACGCGCTGAACTATCTCGGCTACCTGCTCGCCGTGCGTGGTGATCAGCTCGACGAAGCGATCCGGCTCGTTCGCCGCGCGCTCGACGTCGAGCCCGAGAACGGCGCGTACCTCGATAGCCTCGGTTGGGCTCACTTCCGCCGCGGCGATCTGGACGACGCGGAAAAGTATCTCGTGGCTGCGGCAGCGAAGCTGCCCGCGAATTCGGAGGTTCAGGATCACCTCGGCGATCTGCACGCGCGGAAGGGGCGTTTCGCAGAGGCGATTGCCGCGTGGACCCGCGCGCTCAACGGAGACGGCTCCGACATTCAGCGCGACGCCATTGAAAAGAAAATCAGTAATGCCAAGGGCAAAATGCAAAATGCAAAATGAAATGCACAACGCCAGATGAAACGTGCCGTTTGCATTTTGAACTTTGCCTTTTGCATTACAGCTCTCGCCTGCGGTCCTCGGCGCATCGCCCTCCCCACCGACGCAGGCACTCCGTTTCCTGACTTCGCTGCCGTCCACAAACAGGTCGCAGCCGCCTGCGCGGGTGTTCGCACGCTCACGGCGCAACTGAGCCTGAGCGGACGCGTTGGCGGACAACGCCTCAGCGGCCGCGTGATTGCGGGCTTCGAACGACCGGCGTCCATGCGGCTCGAGGGCCTCGCACCAATTGGCCAGCCGGTTTTCCACCTGGCAGCACAGGGCGGCAGTGGAACCCTATTGCTGCCACGCGAGTCGCGCGTCCTGCGCGGCCAGCCGGCCGAGGCGATCCTCGATGCGCTCATCGGCGTGAACCTCGCACCCGCAGACCTGCAGGCCATTCTCACCGGCTGTGTCGTGCCGAACCCGATGCCCACTGGTGGCCGGCAGCACGCCAACGGATGGGCGTCGATCGATCTGCAAGACGGCGCCAAACTCTATCTGCGGCGAACGTCGCAGTGGGAGCTGCGCGCGGCACAGCGCGACGGCTGGCAGCTCGAATACACGATCGGTCAATCGCGCTTTCCTGAATCCGTGCGGCTGACGTCGAACTCACAGAAAGCCCCCGTGGATCTGATGACGGCTGTCTCTGACGTCGAGGCGAATGTCGATCTCGACGCCGCCGCATTCCGCGTGGACGTGCCACCCGATGCGAAACCGTTGACGCTCGAAGAGCTGCGCGAATCGGGGCCGCTGAGGACGCCATGACGCGCATCGTGATCGTCGCCGCGCTGGTCCTCTTCGCTCCACTCACGTTGCTGTTGCATGGCAAGGCCGCCGGCACGCCGGTCTATGGCTACACCGTCGTGAATTCATTTCCCCACGATCCGCAGGCATTCACGCAAGGGCTGATCGTTCGTGACGGCGTCCTCTTCGAGAGCACCGGGCTGAACGGCCAGTCGAGTCTTCGCAAGGTGCGCCTCGAGACTGGCGAGGTCGTCCAGCGAATGAACGTCGATGCGCGTTACTTCGCCGAAGGGATGACCGACTGGGGCACCAGGCTCATTCAGCTGACGTACACAACGAAGATCGGGTTCGTCTACGACCTCTCAACGTTCGCACTCCAGCGCACATTCGACTATGCCGGTCAGGGGTGGGGCCTCACCCACGATCGGCGTCGCCTGATCATGAGTGACGGCACCTCGGCGCTCCGCTTTCTCGATCCGGAGACGCTGCGAGAAACCGGCCGCGTGACCGTCAAAGACGGCGACAAGCCGATCGAGAATTTGAATGAGCTCGAGTGGGTCAAGGGCGAAGTGTTCGCCAATGTGTGGCTCACTGATCGCATCGCGATCATCGCGCCCGAATCCGGCCGCGTGACGGCGTGGCTCGATCTCTCCGGCATTCGTGGTCCTGTGCGCTCCGGCACCGACGATCCCTTCGTCCGCGACTATGGTCCGGGTGGCTCGAAACCCTCCCGGAGCACCGCGGTATGCCTGAATGGCTCGAGATACCGATTGGAATCCTCGCCGGGCTCGCAGTCGTCGCCGGGCTTCTCGTCCTCGCGATCGTGCCCGATCTGCGGCCGCGCCGCCG
>DAINQP010000274.1:0-6368 GCA_036742665.1 Vicinamibacterales bacterium
AGCCTCTCCGGTCGCGGCGGACACGTCGATGATTGCGACCGACGTGATGGCCAGCGGCGCGCCAACCTGCTGCTGCGTGCGCGCGTCCGTACGGTAGACGACCGCAAGGATTACGAGACAGGCGAAGATTTTCAGCACCGTGCGCATCTATCAGTTCCTTCGAGGGACATCATACGCGTGCGGCAATCAGCCCGTTGGCCCCGGCGGAGGAAACAATCCTTGAGCCCTTCACAATCTGAGAGCCCCGTTCGCATCGCTGATTTCCAGCCAGTGAATCAGCAAGGCATCGCCTATCTGCTCGCCCTGCATCGAATCGGCACGCGAGCGCTCTGGCATCGTCATTGAACCCCGGCACTTAGGCTGCTACCGCTACCTCGCGTTCGGACGACGCGGCAGGAAGTACAGATCTTCGGAAAGTGGGGGTGGCGATCGGCGACTCCCAGAGTTGCCACAGCTCCTGGTCACCCATCTCGCGCGACAACCAGACGATTTACCGTCCCGACGGCGCATACGTATCACCTCCGCGACCGGCTCATTTTCATCGCGCGGCCGGGCACAGACAAGGACCTTCGGATCACACCGGCGAGGCGTGCGAGGGAGCCGCTATTCTCACTGTATCTGAGCTCAGGCCGCATCCTCGCAGTCGGATGCGTGCGTTGACACACAATCCTGCGCGCCCACACAACGGCGTCGCCATCACACTTCCTGAGCTCGTTGAGTCGCGAACCGATCGGCACATCGCCGTAAGTGATCGCGGAACATCGGCGAGGTCTGACACAACTTCCGCGGACCCCTCAGCCTCAAGACAGGCCAAAGGATTGAAGATAACGAGGATCGACGACTGATGATCGAATTCGCGGACGTGTGAGATAATCGGCTTCGGCTGCTCGTAACTCGTTGATTCTAAACGGAGGGATGTCCGAGTGGTTGAAGGAGCACGCTTGGAAAAACGATTGTGGTGACTCTTGCCAAGCGATATTGAAACACCTCTTGTCGTAGACGGAGCAACGATTTAGTTCGCGAAATGCGCCCCGATGTGACTCCGTAAACGTCGGTATTTCTCGCCAGTCTTGCCCTCACCTTACACAGTTTCTACACAGTTTTCAGTTTCAGTTGCTTCAGACCGTCGTGGCAGGACCCGGTGTTCTCCACCGGTCCTGCACGTGGTAAAGCCTACGCACGAACACTAACCGGCGTTGAAAGCCGTGTTGCTGCTCTTGGCGCGCCAGGCCTTGATATCGTTCAGCACGGAGTTGTGATGCTGCTCGACAAGCTGGATGGCGTCGGCGCCGACCGGCAGATGAAGTGGCGGTTTTCTCTCCCCTGCGATTTCAACAAGCAGGCGGCCCGAGAGCGTTCGGATCGCCTTGGTTGGGCATGTTTGGCGGTCTCCGTGGCGGCGCGAAACGCAGCATTTGACGCGCGATAGTCCTCGATGAGCGTCGCCGATTCGAGAATCGCCGAGGACTTGTCTAGAACATCGGTGCGGAAGTATCCGGGTCCGACAATTGTCGCGGTGATGCCGAACTCCTCGAGTTCGAGGGCGAGCGACTCTGTGAAGCCGGCCACCGCAAACTTGGAAGCGGCGTACGCTGTCCCGCGCGATCCACCGAGGTAGCCACCCATCGAAGCGATCGTGAACAAGTGCCCGCTGCGCTGGCGTCGCATGACTCGCAACACGGCGCGAGTGACGTTCATCACGCCGTATACGTTGGTTGCGAATTGCTGGTGGATTTGTTCAGGCGACATTTCCTCAAACGCAGTGATGAGACCGTAGCCCGCGTTGTTGACGAGGACATCGATTCGACCAAAGTGATCGACAGCGTCAGAGACGACTCTCGTCGCGGCAGTTGGGTCGGTTACGTCCAGAGAAGCCGTCATTAGCCGGGTGGCAGCCTCGTCGGGAATCGCGTATGCGGCGTTCTTGGGGATCTGATGCGTGTCGAACCAGTTTGGATTTTTGGACCCGACGACCGACACGGTGATCTCGCCCACCGTCGCCCTCCAGCGCCTATCCGCGCGCGACATAAAGCGGGGCTAGGTCGTTTTCGGCCCTCCTTTGAGTCTGCCACTGGGCGACGAGCGTTCGGCCCAGACGGCGACGACTAATCGAACTATCGGTTCAACGGTGTTCCGGCCGAACGCGCTTCTTGCTGATACAGATATTTCTGGAAGCCGATGAAGACTCGTCCAATGTCCTCAGGCTTGCCCAGGTGAGCCACCGCGTCGGCAATTGAGTTGTTGTATTTCAACCGCAACAATGGGGTCAGTTTCTCTTGGTCGAGTTCCTGCACGCCAACACGGACGTAGTGAGAGAGCACGAAGTCGAGAAAGGCTTGCTCTTTGCTCTCAAACGCCGCGCTGATCGCAACCTTGGCTCTCGCCGCGCGTTCCTCTCGGGTAAAGTCGTGTCTGCTGTAAGTTTTCATAGGAAACGAACGGCAGAAAACTACCGGCGTGGCTATTCGCTGCGGAGCGCTACGTTGGGATCGACCGCCGCGGCCCTGCGGGCCGGCAAGTAGCAGGCAAAGAACGCGGCACAGATCAACGGAATCGGCGTCACCACCAGCATCCACGGATCGACGATGGCGACGTCCAGCTCGAGATACGCGCGCGCGATCGCCCGGCCGACGAGGCCGATCGACAACCCGAAGATGAGCCCGTCGAGGACAGGACGATAGCCGTCCACGAGCACCATGCGCTTGATCTGTCCGGCGGTGGCCCCCAACGACATCCGCACGCCGATCTCCCGCGTGCGGTTTGCAATGATATGCGACTGGATGCCGTAGAGGCCCGCCATGGCGAGAAGCAGCGTGATCGCGCCGAGGCCGATCGCCGTCATGCCGAGCCCGCGCAGGACCTGAAACGGTCCGGCGAGCACCGATCGTCCCGTCCCGATGGTGTCGACCGCCACGTCCGGATCGGCACGCCGGATGGCCTCGCGCATCGCGCCCACCGCATTCGTCACCGATCCGGATGCCCGCGCGACGACCGTGATGAGCGGCTGGTAGTGCTGCGTCAGCGGCACGTAGGCCAGTGGCCGCGGATCCGCGAAGATACTGCCCACGTCCGTATCGGCGGCAACGCCGACGATCGTGGCCGTCGTGGACCGCGTCTGGCCGACCGCCATCTCCCGCCCGACGACGTCGGCGGTACCGAACATCTGCCGTGCCGTGAATTCGCTCAGGACCACGACGCGTGGCGCGGCCGGCCCGTCGCGATCGTCGAAACCGCGTCCACGAAGGATCTCCACCCCCAGCGTTCGGAACATCGAGGGGGCCCCGGCGATCGTCGTCACCACCTGCGGGTCCATTCGCGCGGCGCTCGTCTGTTCCAGTGGTGAGATGGACAGACGCAGCGTACTCGGCACGCCGAAGGGCAATCCACTCGACAGTGAGGCCGCCTCGACCGACGGATGGCGCCGCAGCTCGTCGAGTACCCGGTCGAAGATGCGCCGTGCGCGAGGCTCGTTCCACTCCGGCGTGTCGAAATTGAGAACGGCGACGCCGATTCGATCCAGGTCGATGCCGGAATCATGGCGCGCCTCCGCGATCGAGTACTTCACGAACATGGTGGCGATGATGAAGAACCCGGCCGCGATGGCGACCTGCCACCGCAGGAGAAGCCGCTGGCGCCGGCCGCGCTGCGGTCCGGCGGCCGATCCGCCGGCGAGCGCGCCGCGAACGTCGAGCGTGCGCGTCAGCTGAATCGCCGGCTCGAGGCCGAAGACGACGAGCGCGATGAGGAGCGACGAGACCGCGATCGTCAGCGCCGGCACGTTCAGCGCGGGATGAAACGACAGCGTGGTACGGCCGCCGAAAGGCATGGCGAGGCTGAACTCGGTGTCCATCACGACGCGCAACAGCTCGAACATGACGTAGGACGCGAATGCGCCGCCGGCCGCCAGCATCACGCTCTCGAGACACTGTTCGCGCACGAGCCGCCACCTCGATGCGCCGAGGGCGCGCCGCACGGCGAGCTCGCGCAGCCGTGTACTTCCGCGGGCGAGCACGAGGTTGCCGAGGTTCGTGCAGGCGACGACCAGCACCAACCCGACGAGCGCCACGAGCGTCATCCCGAACCGGCGCACGGCGGAGTCCTCGTCGTCGGAGATCGCCGCCATGGTCTTTGCGCGCCACGGGCGATCCGTGGCGCCGACGCCCTTGCCACGGAATCGCGGCGGAAACAACTCGTCGAGCCGCTCGGCGATGGTCTGCATTTCCGCCGATGCCGCGGCGATCGTCACCTCCGTTGCGAGGCGGCCAAAGACGGTGAGCCGTCGATCGTCTCGTGCTGTGGCGCGCGGCGCCGCCGTCCGGGGGGACTCCTTCAACCGTGACTCGGTACCGAGTGGAATCCAGAACTGCGTGCCCACCAGCCATCCGCGAGGACCGCTGAACGAGGCCGGCGCCACGCCGATAATCTCGAAGGGTTCTCCGGAGATCGCCACGGTGGCGCCGACGATCCGCGGATCGGACGCGAACCGCCGTCGCCACAGCGTATCGCTCAGCATCACCACACGTCCGCCGCCGGCATCGTCGCTCGGCTGAATCGTGCGTCCGAGCTTGGCGCCCACGCCGAGCGTGGCGAAGTACGATCCGCTCACCGACTCGCCGATGACCATCTCCGTCACGGACGGGAGGGCAAGGCGGCGAACGAACGTGGCGGACGCGGCGACGTGGGAGAACGACGTCTGGGCGGTCTGCACATCGCGGAAGTCCGGCTCCGACACCGTGCCGGTCAGCAGCCGTCCGCTGTACGGGGTGACGATGACGGCGACGCGATCGGGCTCGTGGATGCCGAGGCCGCGCAGGAACACCGCATCGACGATCGAATACACGGCTGTCGTGATCGCGACGCCGACCGCGAGCGAGAGAATCGCGAAGGTTGTGAAGAGAGGCGTCGCGCCGAGCCGCCTGAGCGCGAGCCTGATGTCGCGGCCCACGGCTGTCGAGGGTAGCACGCCCGGCTACCGGCCGATCTTGAAGCCGCCGCCGGCGTAGAAATGCCCTCCGTCGTCGGAGAACACCGAATGACCGATGTTCGCGTACACGACGACGTTGCGCACGCCGTCGATGATGCCGGCGTTCACCAGCACGAGCCGATCTCGCTGGAAGTCGATGCTCGATTCGGTGCGCAGCTCGATCATCGCGGCGACCTTCCGCGTGAACGCCCGGCCGAACGCGAAGCCGAATTCGGATGCGAGTTCCCGCGATGGATCGTGCAACGGTTTTTCGAGCTCGCGACTACTGCTCGAAAGATATGACCACGCTGGTCGTCATTGTGGTGGGCGCGCTGACTCTGATCCTGTACCACTTCCTCTGAACAAGCACCGAATGGAGACGCTGATGCGTGCACGTCAGTTCGTCGTCGTCGCCGTTGCCGCCGTCGTTACGTCGACATGCGCGAAGCGCGTGCCGGAGCCGGCGAACGTCGCCCCCGGGCACGCCCCATATCACATGGGTACTCATGTACGGCGATCGCAACAACGCCGATGACGAATTCGCCTGTCAATCCGAGCCGAAGACGGACTGCGTGATTCCGGCGAGCCGACCGGACGCGCAATCCTTCGCCGACGTCCACTTCTACTTCCATGGGGCCGGCGACGAGACGAAGTACGAAGGCACGACGTCAATCGGCTTCTTGCAGGGGGGCCAGAAGCGCATACGAGCCGCACGAACATCATCGTAAAGAAGAACGAGTCGATCACCAACTCGAACAACCGGCATCATCAAGTCCACGCCGGGCATGTATACGGTGGCGCTCGACTTCAATGCGACTGTCACGGACACCGGGAAGCGACAGGCCGTTCGCGAATCGTTTCAGGTCCGGGTGCGGTGAACGGTCATGACGACGAGTGCCGGATCGCGTCGTCGACGAACCGCCTCAACCAAACGGCCGTAAGTGATCGGACGACATTAGAAGGTCTGACACAATTCGTCCTCGATCACCTCGCGTGCGTCTCGCTAAGCGATTGGCCTCGCGGAAGTTGTCGAATCGAATATGCGTGAAGGGAGGTTTTGCGCTATCCTGTTCCAGGCCGCTCGCAAGTGATTGATTCTAAACGGAGAGATGTCGGAGTGGTCGATCGAGCACGCTTGGAAATAGATTCCGGCCGCGCCTGCTGACGCACACCAGTTCCCACCAACGCAGTTTCCATCAACGACTTCCCGCAACATCGATGTGCGTCGGAGTGTCCCCGTAAATCACCGTGTTTGCCCGGGGTTTCAGGGGGTATGTGACACAGTTCTGACACAAAAAGTCGTTCGACTTACCGACGACGTCGTATTCCGCCGGTGCTCGCGTGCAAGGTAAACAGTGCTTCGTTAGGACGAAGCCGCTGGCGCGGCAGACGCTACGCGTGAGGC
>DAINQP010000275.1:0-6346 GCA_036742665.1 Vicinamibacterales bacterium
CGGCTCACGCCTGGCCGACACGAAGGGATTCCGCAGCGACGTCGTGCGCGAGGTGAAGGAGCTTGGCGTCCCGATTACGCGCTATCCGGGCGGCAACTTTGTGTCTGGCTATAACTGGCTCGACGGTGTCGGCCCGAAGGCGCAGCGGCCGACCGTGCTCGAGCGGGCGTGGAACTCGATCGAGACGAATCAGTTCGGCACCAACGACTTCATCGACTGGTGTCGCGCCGTCGGGACCGAGCCGCTGCTGGGAATGAACTTCGGCACCGGCACCGCGGAGATGGCGGTCGCCTATGTCGAGTACTGCAACGTCGATCGCGGCACGAAGTGGAGCGAGTTACGACGCTCCCATGGCTACGAGCAGCCGCATAACGTTCGCTACTGGTGTCTCGGCAACGAGATGGACGGGCCGTGGCAGATCGGTCAGCTGCAGTCGCGCGAGTACGGCCGCAAGGCGCGCGACGTCGCGCGGCAGATGCGAGGCATCGACCGCAACGTGCAGTTGATCGCTTGCGGATCGAGCGGCACCAACATGCCGCAGTATCTCATCTGGGATCGCGAAGTGCTCGAAGAGTGCTTCGACCAGGTGGACGGGATTTCGCTGCACGCCTACTACGGCAACACACCGGCGCTGACGTGGAACAGCACGGGGCGGTATCTGGCGATGAACCTCGACATGGATCGGCAGATTCACGAGGTGGCGGCGGTGTGCGACTACGTCCAGGGACTTCGGCGATCGAGCAAGCGCCTGTGGCTGTCGTTCGACGAGTGGAACGTCTGGTACCGCGCTCGCAGCGGCGACGCGGTTGACGGCCGCCGCGCGTTCGCGCCGCGGCTGCTCGAGGAGGTGTACAACCTCGAAGACGCCTTGCTCGTTGGTGGCTTCGTGAACACGTTGCTGCGGAACTCGGACCGGGTCAGAGTCGCCTGCCTCGCGCAGCTCGTCAACGTGATCGCGCCGCTCGTCACCAATGATAGCGGTGTGCTGCGTCAGAGCATTTACTATCCGTACGTCTGGGCACTTCGCTACGCGCGCGGCCGCGTGCTCGACATCGGCGTCGAGACGGAGACGTATGCGATTGCCGGCGCGGGTCTGCAGGCCGACTTCGCCCGTAACGATCAGGTGCCCTTCGTCGACGTCGTAGCGACGCACGATGCGCAGAACCGGCAGGCGAGCGTGCTGATGCTGAACCGCGATCTCGACGGCGAACGCGAGGTCGTGCTCGAGTGGGAGGACGTGACGCCGGCGAAAGTGCTCTCGTGCGAGGCGCTGACCGGGCCCGACCTGAAGGCGTTCAACACCTTCGCGCAGCCGCGCAACGTCGCGCCGCAGCGCCTCGAGCCACCGTCGCCGGCCCAGCGCATGACATTCAAGCTCCCAGCGCGTTCTTATACGGTGGTCCAGCTCGCGACGATGTGACGACCGTCATCGCGCCTGCCTGGTTCGATAGTTGCGCGATCGGGTCCGCGCAGCCATTCGGACGCGGCACTACAGCCCTCGGACGGAGGAAGCCTACGTCCACTGGATCGGACGATACATTGTCTTCCATGGCAAGCGCCACCCACGCGAGCGGGGTGAGGTAGAAGTTGCGGCGTTTCTGTCGAGTGTTGCCCAGCAAGCGTCAGTGCCTCTACGCAGAACCAGGCACTGAGCGCTGTTCGTTCCTCTACGAAGTCGTCCTGGGCGAGCGTCCGGCCTGGACGAGCCAGTTGGTTCGGGCGCAGCGGCCGATCCGACTGCCCGTCGTCTTGTCGCGCGACGAAGTAACGCGTCTGCTCAGGCAGCTGCAGGGCACGATCGGCTTGATGTCGTCGTTGATGTATGGTGCCGGCCTTCGGCTGATGGAGTGTGCCGAGCTACGCGTGAAGGATGTCAATCTGGATCGCGGTGAACTGACCGTACGCGCCGGCAAGGGCGGAAAGGATCGAATGACGATGCTGCCGGTGGCGCTCAAGCGGCCGCTGGCCGAGCATCTCGCGCGCGTGAAAGCGCAGCATACCAGGGATCTTGCGATGGGCTGTGGAGCCGTTGCACTGTCTGGTGCGCTCCGCGCGAAATACCCTCACGCGCCACGCGAATGGGCGTGGTAGTGGGTGTTTCCGGCGACCCGTTTCTATCGCGACGCGCAGACCGGCGAGCGTCGCCGTCATCATCTGCGCGAGTCGGTTATTCAACGGGCGGTCAAGGACGCTGTGAGGGCGGCCGGGATTCCGCGTCCTGCCACGTGTCACTCGCTGCGCCACTCATTTGCGACGCACTTGTTGGAGGCTGGGTACGACATCAGGACTATCCAGGAGCTACTCGGCCCAATTCAGGGCTCTTTGGGGTGGCACAGGAGGATGTCGTTTCCCAACAAGGCGTTCGCAGGAATTGATGCGCCGCGGCAACCGGATTAGACGGCGCAGCTGCAGGCGCCACCGAACTATGCGGTTCTGCCGACTATTTGTTGGGCAGGCAAATGAGCGTGGGCGATGACCAGAGTTATCCGCTGTACCGCATGCGGCATGTCTCTGATTGAGCCAATCGGACCGTGCCCGCGATGCGGCTGCATCATCGAGGTCTCGGTCCAGATAACTGGCACACAGGCTGATTCGCACGTCGGCAGGCTAGGCGCTACGGCGTGGGAACCGATGGCTGGTGGCGGAGAGCGTATTCGGTACTCCGCTCCAACCAGCGCGCGGTCCGATGCAGTCCGCACCGATGGGCGCGTTCGCGCGATCGTGGAGCCGCCCGTCGATGCCGGCAGGCGCGGAGAGGCGGACGTCTTCGCGCGCGTTCTTGACGTCCTCGCCGCGACTGCCACAACCCCCGTCATCAGACCTCGTCCCAAGGATGACGCCGGCGAAGATCGCGTCGTGAAATACGGCAACGAGGAGATCACGATCCAGATTGTCAGCGGCGACCATGCTCCTCGCCGTGGATCTCCGTCACCTCGGAGTTCTGAGCGATCCGGAATTCGTGACCGTATACCTTCGGGAACACGGCGCGCTCGATGGCTTTGGATTTGGCGGCGTTTGGCTGATTGGTCCGATCGGGGACCGATGCGTTCGACTCGGAAGCAGCAAATGGTAATGGGCGGCCCAACACACGCGTTGCAGCGGACGGGGCCGGATGCCGCGCCGCTGAATGCCATGTCGTTGGGCGGACCAAGAACAGCCAGCGGGGCGGGCGGCTTCCAGACGGTGAGCTGCTTATTCAGGATTCTGCGCATTCCGTGTCAGGGACGATCGATATAATCTCGCGAATCCTCTGGGCGGGCCGCGCGGCGGCCTTTGTTCTGGCCTGCGCGCCTGTTGCCTCGCGCGCTTTGCAAGGGCGAGTGGTTTCTATCCTTTTCCGAGTGATCGAAGATGTCGAATTCAAGGAGTTCCGCATGATGACTCGGATATTCGCAGCAGGATTCGTCGCATTCGGCCTCTCTTTCGCTCCGTCTTTGGCCACGACACAGACGCTGAGTATTCCTGGCGGTGCAGCGGTCTATATCGACAAGATGGATCCTGAATTTGAGGTGGACTTTCGGGCGGAACTGAGTCGTCAAAAGGTGGCGCTGACGGTTGTGTCCACCGCGGAAGCGGCTGAAGTCCTGATTGTCGGGGCGGAGCAAGCGAAAGACGTGAATATCACGCCGCAGCCTGGTGGCATCGGGCTTCGCGTCCGTCGAGGAGGGACTGTCCTGGTGCAGGACAAGGTCAACACCACCACGCTTTGGTCGGGAACGTGGGAAGTGCGTTCGTACAACCCAAAAGAGCAACGGAAGGCAGCATCTGATCTCGTTGGGAAACTGAAAAAGGCGGTGCGTTCGACTCTCAAGAAGTGAAGGTGGAAACAGAGAGGAAGCGCAGTAGCGGTCGGCAACGTGTGCCTCTCCGCATCGACGACGCAGTGGGAGTCCTCAGCGCCGCAGTGAGCCTGAACTCCAACGAGGTCCGTCGCCACCCGGCGATCTGTCACGGTGGTCCGACGGCGGGATGCCGAGAAACGGTGAGCATTCGAAGGAGTTCTGCACCCATCTCAGACACCCAGCCGCCCAACATAGCGCTGCACCAGACGGCCGCGCGAATCGTGAGCGGCCGCTGGTGAGCGCTGACGTTAGGTGGCTGGTCAAACAACATCGGTATGACTGACGTAAGAATGCCGGTCTTCTTGAGACCGCTGGCGATCCCACTCGTCGACGACCTGCTTGCAGGTTCACCGCAACGCCCTGCCGAAGCTGTAGCGCTTGAACTCTTGGCTGGTTTCGTCGGAGACCGAACTGACCCAGTCGCGGTCGTTCGCGACCGGTACCGTCAGGTCACGGACGAGGAGAAGGAGCCGATCGTTGTGCCGCAGCACGAATCGCTCATGCGACACATTGTCCGGCCGTTGTTAGAAGCGAAGCAGTGCTACATCCTTCGGATGCCTGTCGCGTGTGGCCTCCGTTCGTCATGCTCGGGTTGCTCGGGCTCGGGGTGGCCCTGACATCAGCGGGTCCATTATTTGCTGCGTTTCGGCGTCCGAAGAGGACGTCCTAAGGGCTCAACGTCACATTTCAACGTCGGACGGCCTAACAAACATTTGCAGCCGTCGGCGGCTGAGGCGATCATGGGCCGCCGCAGCTGAAATGTGACGTTAGACGGACGTAGATTCGGACGAAGGCCTCGCGGCCGAGATGAGCCGTTTCTCGATGGCGGCGAGGACGCAATACTGAGGAGCCATGATGACCGTGAGCACTCGAGATGCGACTGCAGTGGTCCTTGACCAAGGGATACGTTGGGGGCGAGTCGCGATCGCGGCTGTGGTTCTCGAGGTGGCCTTGGTTGTCGTGCTCCTGCCGATCGGCATAGTGTTCGGAGAACCGTTTATCCCCGGATCGAGCGAGACCGGTGACTATACGATTTTCTTCACCGCGGTTCCCGTCGGCTGTTTGGTGTTTGGCTACATCACAGGGATGGTTGTGGTGCGGCCGCTCGCGTCTCGCTTCCTCTTGCACGGTGCGCTGACAGGAATCTTTGCCACCGTGCTCTACCTCGCACTCAGCGCGTTGCAGCCCGGCTCCCTACGCGCGGTGGCCGCGGGCTATGGATTCGCGTTGTTCTACGCGACGCAGGTCTTGAGAATTGCCGGTTGCATGATAGGCGCCTTCGTCCACGGGAAGAGAGCGCGACCGCTTTTGGGGGCGCCGTTGCCGGCACAAGCCGAATGAAAGTCGTCGCGGTGTCGATCTCTAATCAGGAGCTGCGGCCGACGAGCGGCGTTGATGCCCGGAGCTGAACGAAGTAGTGTTGAGCGCCACGTTGGGCTGACATCGGCCGGACGAATGGCTGACACTTCATCATGAATGTCCAGGCAGCACAAGAAACGCGCACGCGCTCCGATGCGAAGTACGTCCTCTTCGCAGTGCTTGGCCTCATGGGGCTCTTCGTGCTGTGGAATAACGAACGGTTCTTCCTCAATCCACAGGCTCCGGAATGGGAGCACTACAATCCGATCCGATGGCAGCTGATACCGCACGGGTTGGGGGGCACGATTGCGTTGCTCCTTGGCGCGATGCAGTTCTCCACCCGTCTCCGTCATCAGTATATCCATCTCCATCGCCGCATTGGCAAGGTCTACATCGCCGGGACCTTTGTTGCGGCTCCGGTCGCGATCTGGATGGCGTTCATCAACAGTCCCTGGTTTCTCGTCCCCTTCACTGTCGTCCAAGCGACCACCTGGATGCTCTTCACGTTCTTCGCGTACATGTGCATTCGGCGCGGGGCCGTCACGGCGCATCGGGAATGGATGACACGAAGCTATGCGATTGTGCTCATCTTTCTCGAAGGGCGAGTGCTCATGGCCATTCCGGCACTTGCGCACCACGGAATGGATGCTGTGGTCTTGGTGAATTGGGCGTGTTTCGCCGTCACGCTTGTGGTGGTGGAGTCGTTCCTTCGGTGGCGCGAGGTCTTTCCAGCACGGCAGCCCAACACCCGCTTGCAGCCGACGGCGCGGGCGGGATTCTGAGCCGCCGCCGCTGAAGCGCGGCGTTAGACGGACAGATCAACTGACGGTTCTATCCCGAGGAGTGCATGAGAAGGAGTCTCTGGTTGACGATCGGCGTCTTGGTCGCGCAGTGGCCTGCGTTCGCTGATACCGGGTTTCTCGATCGGTCCGTGACGGTCGGTAGCAAAGCGTACCGCTACCAGGTCTACGTGCCGGCAGACCATTCCTCCAAGAAGACGTGGCCGGTTGTGGTTCAACTGCACGGCAACGGCGCGCAGGGACCCGATGGACTGTTGCCAACGGCTCGCGGCATGGCCGACTACATTCGGCTGAATCGGTCTCGATTTCCGTCGCTCGCCGTATTCCCACAAGCCGAGACTGGCA
>DAINQP010000276.1:0-6225 GCA_036742665.1 Vicinamibacterales bacterium
TCGTCGCCGCCGGCGCCCTGCCCGCCTGGCTGGCCTACCAGGTGTACCGAGCGGCCGACGGCGACTTCCGCGCTGTACTGCTCGGGAACGGTGAGTTGTACGCGCAGCGGATTGGTGCGCATCACCGAGGCCACCTTCGTGCCGCGCTGCACGTAATCGCCAACGGAAACCAGCCGTTGGCCGACGACGCCGGCAAAGGGCGCTTTCACGACCGTGTCGGCCAGCGCTTTCTTCGCCAGCGCAACGCGGGCGCGGGCGGCGAGGAGCGCCTGATACTGCTGCATCGCGCCGTTTCTCGCGATGTCGAACTGCCGCCGCGCTACTTCGGCCTGCGCGCTCTTCTGATCGAAGTCGGACTTCGACAATAGTTGCTTGTCGAACAGCATCTTGGCGCGATCGAACTCGCCGGTCGCCAGGGTGAGCTGCGCGCGGGCGTTGGCCACCTCGGGGACGCGATCGGTCTCGAACGCTGAGCTGTCTGCCGGACCGGCTTGGCGCCGTTCCTCAGGGTCTCCCGAAACGCCTCCGCCAGGTTCCGTGGTGCCGCCGAGCCCGAGGCGGCGTTCGAGCTGCGCGGCATTGGCGTCGGCTTCCGCTGCCTGCGCCTGCGCTTCGGCCGGCGAGACCCGAATCAGGTCGGCGCCTTCGGCGACGCGCGTGCCACGCTCCACCGGCGTCGCGATCACACGTCCCTGGACCTCGGCCGCCACTTCCGCTTCTTCTTCCGCGGCCAGCGTGCCGGTGACTTTCAGGAAGCGGGTGATGGGTTGCTCGGTCGCTACAGCGACCGACACGCTGGTAGCCGCCGGAGCGGTCTTTGCGCCCGACTCACCCTTCGCCGTGCCGCATGCCGCGGTTGTGAGGGCGGCGGCAAGCGCAAGGACGGCAACAGTGCGGGCCACAGCGGGCGTGTTGTCGGATTCGGTGCGCAACACCGGCACACGCCGCGCGTGAGTCGGCGCCCCCGCGCGAATGCCAGCCAACGTCGTTTCAATCGCATCGCGGACCAGGGCGTCGGCATCGACATCGGGCTGCATGCGGTTCGACACACGCAAGGCGGCGATGCCGATTACTGGAGCGAACAGCAGCCGCAGGGCGACCTCAGGATCGATGGTCGCAGGGAAGATGCCGTCCTCGATACAACGCTCCACCTGCGCACGCGCGCGATTGCGCATGTCGGAGATGAACGAGAAACGTTCGTACTCCTTGCTCACGCGCGGCACGCGGCGATCGAGGAACACGAGCGCGAAGTACTGCGGCTGGTCCTTGCTGAACTCGTAGAGTCGCCAGGCCACCGCGCGCACGTCGTCGAGGGGATCGTCGCTTGGCGAGTCCGCAAACTGGCGCTCGCCGATTGCGCGGAAGCCTTCCTCGGCAAGCGCGAAAAAAATCTCGTCCTTCGACGGGAAGTAGCTGTAGATCGCGCCGGGACTGTATTCCACCTTCGCGGCGATGTTGCGGATGGAGACCTGGGCGTAGCCGTCGGCGATGAAAAGTTCGAGGGCGGCATCAAGGATCGCGCGTCGCGTGTTCTCACGGGCGTGCTGCTGGCGTTCTTCTCGGCGCATGTGTCCTGACCGGCCGGTCCGGAAGGACCAGCCCTACTCGATTGAACAGTGTTCAATAGCTTAAACGACGTTCAGAATGTTGCACAATAGGGCACTCCCCTACCCTGCGAAACCTCCCGCACCGGGCGTGGATTTATCCGCGGCGCGGCCGTTCCATAGAAGAAATCCTTGAACAAATCACACATCCGAGCGGGCACTTGGGTTGCTCTTCCAGCAGGTATGACTCCCGATCTCCCTATCGTGTACTGGCATCGCGAGCTCCCACCGCTCGACGGCAACGTGCTCGGCGAGCACGTCATCGAAGCGACGAGCCGCCATGTGCCGCACACGCTGGCGCATCGAGATGACCTGTGGAACGAGTGCTACCGGAATCTGATGGAGGAGACGAATCGCCGGATCGAGCAGGAGGTGACGCGTCTATCAGGACGCTACGCGCACGTGCTGCACGAGTCGATCGATACCCGCAATGACGAGATGAAAGGCGAGAGCTGGCTGCGGGGTCGGTTCACTTACACGCTGCTTGGGTAATCAATCGCCGTTGCGACGTTCGTCTTTCTTGTTTTTTCCGTCGTTGCCGACGCCAAACACACGCGACCAGAAACCGCGCTTCTTCTGGTCTGGCTTGGCGTCGACCTTCGGTGGCGGCGGCGCCTCAGTAACAGCAGCCTGCTGTGGCGGCGCGGCAACCGGCGCATGCGCAGCATTGCCGGCCGACTTTGGCGCGAAGAGCGCCGCAAGCGCGCGGAACGGCTTGGCCAGCACCGGGTTGTGAATTGGACATGTCTCGGTCGGCTCCGTGCCGGCGACGAAGTTCTCGTAGTACGCCAGCGAGCGCTCATCGTCGTGGCACGAGTCGGTCGCCAGCTTGCCACTGAGACGGCAGATGCGAGCCGTCGTCACACCGCGCGGGCGGGGGAACCAGTCGGCCTTGTCGTTGCGCGTCGCTTCCTTCATGAAGCGCGCCCACAGCGGCACGGCGAGTTCAGCGGCGTAGCCACGTCCGATGATCGTGCGCGGCTGGTCGTATCCCACCCAGACGCCGGTGGTGAGATGCGGTGTGAAGCCGATGAACCACGCGTCGTGATAGTCGTTGGTCGTACCAGTCTTGCCCGCGGCCGGTGCCATGAATCCTTCGCGCCGCGCTGGCCAGGCCGTGCCGGAGTTCACGACGTCGGCCAGCATCTCCGCCATCTGAAACGCGGTCGCCTCGGTGATCGCCCGCTGCTGGACCTGATCGTTCAGATAGAGGACCTCGCCGTCTCTTCCCTCGACGCGGCGCACGAGGACAGGCGACGGCACCAGACCATCGTTAGCAAAGGTCGAGAACGCTGACGTCATCGAGAGCAGCGTCACCTCACCCGATCCGAGTGCCAGCGAGGGCACGCTCGGCACCGATCCCACGCCCATGCGCTCGGCGTACTGCACGGTGATCGGAATGCCCACCTGATCGAGCATCTGCACAGCGGCGCGGTTACTCGACGTCCGCAGCGCGATGCGCATCGTGATCGACGGGCTGTCGAGGTGCTCGTCTTCGGGCACCCACGCGCCCTGCAGCGTCATGATCGGCGCGTCCAGATTCTCGATGAGCGTCGCCGGCGAGAAGCCTTGCTCCAGCGCGGCGGCATAGACAAACGGCTTGAACGCCGAGCCCGGCTGCCGCTTCGCCTGCGTCGCGCGATTGAACGAGCTCTGCTCGAAATCGCGGCCGCCGACCATGGCGCGCACTTCGCCCGTGTGCGGGTCCATGGCCACCAGCGCGGCCTGCAACGAGTCCGCACCAGTCGTCTTTTTCGCGCCCTGCCGCTTCTCGATTTCAGCGATCCCGCGAGCGACCTCGGCCTCGGCGGCGCGCTGCATGTCGAGGTTGACCGTCGTATAGACCTTCAGTCCGCCCTGGTAGACGCGCTCCCAACCAAACCGCTGGACGAGGAAACGGCGCACTTCTTCCTTGAAGTACTGCCCAAATGCCTCGCCGCGGCGCAGTGCATCGTCGAGCATCACCGGCTCGAGCACTGCCGCGTCGTAGGTCGGGCGGTCAATCGTCTTCACGTCGCGCATGGCCTGCAGCACCACGTTGCGCCGCACACGCGCCCGATCGACGCTCACCGTCGGGGCATACGTGGAAGGCGCCTTGACCAGTCCGGCCAGCAGCGCGGCCTCGGCCACCGACACGTCGGAGGCGTGTTTACCGAAGTAACCCAGCGATGCTGCCTCGACGCCGTAGAGCCCGTCGCCGAAGTACACCTTGTTGAGATACATCCCGAGGATCTCGTCCTTGGTGAACTGCCGTTCGAGACGCGCGGCCACAAAGATTTCGGTGATCTTCCGCCGCCACGTCTTGTCGGGCGTGAGGAAGCTCTGTCGCGCAAGCTGCTGGGTAAGGGTGCTGCCACCCTGTGCCAGGCGACCTTGCAGCACGTTGTTCAACGCCGCACCCCCGACACGGACGACGTCGATGCCGTTGTGATCGTAGAAGCGCTGATCCTCGATGGCGAGGATGGCGTCTACCAGGCGCTTCGAGACACGTGATAGCGGTACCTCGACGCGCTGCTCTCGAAAGATGGTGAAGGCGTGTTGATTGCTGGCGTCGAGCAGCGTCGTGGCCTGCGCCATCGTGCTGACGCCGCGCAGTGCCTCGCGGTCGGGCACCGCGCGGAGGATGCTGACGATGAACCCGACGGTCACCAGGATCGCAACCAGCATCGCCACGGCGACGCCGTATGACAACCGGCGATGTGTGCGGTAGAGGGCGGCCAGTTTCGCGCGGTCGAGAGTGCTCAGCCAGCCGTACGCCGTGCGCGTACGTGCCGCTAGCCGGGCTTGAAGTCTATGTGGCCGCTGTTCATTCATGGGTTAGCTCGACGCCAGCGCCTTGGCAATCGCGGCACGCAGCGCCGGATCCTCAGGCGTGACGCTGCTTTCGAAGAAAGCAACAACCTTGCCCTGCTTGTCTACGACGTACTTGCTGAAGTTCCATGCCGGCAGCTTCCCGGAACGGCTCAGGAACGTGTAAATCGGCGACTGATCCGTACCTTTCCTGGTCACGACTTTCTCGAACATCGGGAAGGTGACGTCGTAGGTGAGCTTGCAGAACGTGGCGATCTCCTGGGCCGTGCCGGGCTCTTGGCCGCCGAAATCGTTGCTCGGAAACCCGAGCACGTTGAAGCCTTTGCCCTTCATTTCACGCTGCAGCTGCTCGAGACCTTCGTACTGCGGCGTGTATCCGCATTTGCTCGCCACGTTCACAATGAGGCTGACCGTGCCCTTGTACTGCGCCAGGTCGGCGGGCTTGCCGTCGAGCGACGTAGTCTTGAAATCGTAAAACGACACGGCACCTCCGGGCGTGCTCGCCTGCTGTGCACGGAGCGGCACCAGCAACGCCATGCCTGCAAGAAGCGCGAGCGCGAACGTTCTGGTCATGAGGAGATCTTATGCTCGAAGCGTGACGGCCATTCCACGTTTTTGAAGCCGGCTCCACGGGTGTGGATCACGCAGTTGCGATCGCGCGTAATCACGCCCAATTCCTGCCGTTGCACGTCCCATGAGTCAGGTCAGCCGTTTGCTGCGCACGGGAGTCTTACAGGAGCAAGTGAGTACGGTGCGAATGCGAACGTAAGCCGGGTCCGGTCGTGTGGACTCGGTCTCCATAAGGACGAGGACGCTATGACTCGAGCCCTGCTCGTGATCGCGATCGGTGTGTGTACACTCTGTGTCCCGGCGCACACGGCCGCGCAGACGCCGACGACAATCCCGCCCGATGGGTGGGTCGTGCTGCCGGTTGACGAATACAAGGCCCTGCGCGAACGCGCCAACCCGCAGCCCGTTCAACCGACACCGCCACCAGTCGATGCAACGCTGACCCGCATCGACTACGACCTCGGCATCGAGAACGACGCCGTCGCCCGCCGCGCGCTGCTCACCATCGACGTGATGCGCGACGGATGGACGCGCGTGCAGATCCCGGCGGGCCTGATGGTGCGCGACGCGCGAATCGATGGACAGCCGGTGTCGCTCGTCGAGGGGCCGCCACCGCACGTCTTGTTATCGCGCTCGGGCCGCGTGGTGCTGACGCTCGATATCGCGTTGCCATTGGGCGCCTCCGCTGGCAGCGAGTCGCTTGCGCTGCCCGCGTCGACCAGGTCTCGTGCATCTATCTCCACGCCGGCACGCCGTTCGATAAGAAAGGCGACATTGAGATGAGGCTGCCACGCATGGACATGCCGGTCGGCATCGTCGAGTGGGAGGTGTTCGCGCCAGAGCGGTACTCGATCAAGTCGATTGGAGGAAGCGCGATCGAGACGAGCCTGATGCGCCGCATGTCCGTGGCCGACACGTTGCCAGGATTCTCGACCGCGCGCCATGATTTCATCTTCGATCGACGCCCACGCGAGCTGATTATCGAGCTGAGCGTCGGGGGCGTGACAGAAACCGTCACGGTGAGCGCCGAACGACCGCTTGTGGACACCCAAAACGCGGCGAGACGGACGATCATCGGCAACGACTCCGATGAACCGCGGCGACAGCGGCCCGATCCAGCGCCAATCGTGGCGCCATCACAGAAGGTCGTCGAGCTGCAGCGCCGCACCACGGGTGTGCTGCCGGTGCGCATCGACATCCCGCGCGCGGGGACGTCGCATCAGTTCGTCAAGCCGCTGGT
>DAINQP010000277.1:0-6166 GCA_036742665.1 Vicinamibacterales bacterium
TCAGATTCTCGACCAGCACGACTTCGACGGATTCGTCGAGGGTCTGTGCGAGCGGATCTACGCGGATGAGGGCCGCCCTGGCCTGCCGACGGGTCGCTACTTCCGCTTGCTGCTGATTGGCCATTTCGAAGGCTTGGACGCCGAGCGCTCGATTGCGTGGCGTGCGGCCGATGCGCTGCGCGAGTTTCTCGGGCTGGTATTGCGGGAGGCACCGCCCGATCATTCGACGATTTCGCGCACGCGTCGCTTGATTGATCTGGAGACGCACGAGGCGGTCTTCACCTGGATGCTGCAGCGACTGGCCCGACGAGGGTCTGGTCAAGGGCAAGACCGTCGGCATTGACGCGACCACGCTGGAGGCGAATGCGGCGCTGCGCAGCATCGTGCGGCGCGACACGGGGGAGAGCTATGAGGACTTCCTGCCGAAGCTCGCGCAGGCCTCGGGGATCGAGACGCCCGACGCGCGCCGATCTGGCGCGCCTCGATTGCAAACGGAAGAAGAAGGGCTCGAACGATGATTGGACTCATCCGCACGATCCCGACGCGAAGATCACGAAGCCGTGTACAGGCACAGCTCCTTCGCAGGATGCGTCACGCTCGTGATGTACTCATGAACCGATCTCAGACCCTCTTTCAGGCCGCGGTAATGCACGCGATCGAGACACGCGTCGCACGGCAACCACTCGTACTCGGAATGCACCGCGGGATCGAGGCGAGCCACCGTGTCGGCGACTTCAGCCGCATACACCGCGATGATCTGCATCTCGTCGAATCGGCGGTTGTAGATGATGTAGGCGTGCTCGCCGGCCCACATTGCCGTCGCCGTGAGACCGAATCGAGCCAGTTCTCGCCTGCTCGTGTCGGTCACGTCGTAAGCTCCCCCGTCAAGCGGACAGTTCGAGAGGAAACTTTTCCGCTGATGAAGGCCTCGGGAGAAACGTCAGCGGCGGCACCCGCCCGAGGCTGTCGTGGGGCCGCTCGGCGTTGTAGATCCGGAGCCAGGCGTCGGTGACGGCGCGCAGCTCCGAGATGGATTCCAAGAGGTGGGCGTTCAGTGCGCGAGAGCCTCACCACGCGGACGGCCTTATAGCTTTCGGTTTAGGACATCCTTAATGGCCGCGTTCTCGAGCGCCAGGTCCGCATACATCCGTTTCAGCTTCGCGTTCTCGACCTCGAGCTCACGCAATCGCTTCACGTCGGACACCGAGGCGCCGCCGTACTTACTGCGCCATTTGAAGAACGTGGCTTTGCTGACGCCATGCTTCCGCAGCAGGTCCGGCACCGGCACGCCGCTCTCGGCGTCCTTCAGGATTCCGACGATCTGGGTTTCGTTGAACTTCGACTTGCGCATGACCGCTCCTGACGCGGAGCAGTCTACCTAGGAACTGTGAACCAGAGCGGGGAGCGTACGATCGGGCAGCCAAGCCGCTCCGATATCTGCCTCCGAGGAGGAGGCAAACCTCCGACGTCGCACATTCGTCGCACATCGAATCCGCTCAGCGCTCAGCGGAGGCTTCATCCCGCCGTGGAACGACGTAGGTTAACGCCCGTCGGACGGGCCTGAAGTTGGTGCCGGGGGCGGGAATCGAACCCGCACGCTCCTTTCGGAGCCCAGGATTTTAAGTCCTGTGCGTCTGCCAGTTTCGCCACCCCGGCGTGGGCGGGATATCTAGAGTGTACGCGGCGTCAGTCCCGATCGTCGTTCGAATCGACGCCCTCGGCACTGTTGATGATCACCGCGATGGCGTTCAGCCGATTTGCATCGATTCACCAATCTCGATGGCGATAATCGCTTCACCCTGCTCGCGCCGAATAAGCACCAAGGACCCAGGACGGACCCAAGGACCAGGCCCCATGAACCAAAGACCGACTTCAGTTCGCCGTCGGGTGTCGCACGCTGTCGATGAGAATGACGTCCACGGGAGCGCGCTCGGACTCCAGCTTCAATCCCAGTTGATCCTGGATCGCAGTCGTCAGCGGCGGACTGTCGTTCTGTTGAAGTGCGGTTGCATTCGGGATGTTGAGTCCCAGCAGTCCGGCGTCGGGCAGGAAGTCCATCTCGATGTCGTACGTCCCGGTCAGGTTGGTCCGGTCGACGATCTTTCGGGTCGCCATCGTCTCGAGGACTGCGGCAAACCTCGGCACGCGAATGCCGGTCAGCCGCAAGCGCGCGAAGCCATTCATCAATGCCACGAACCACGCACACGGCGGTGGGTCGCCGCCCTGCCGCGGCCGCGGGTTTCCCGCATCGATGATCGGGCCGCAGTCGCGCTCCGCCGATCGCATCTTCTCACCCAGTTGACCGTCGCGCCTCGCAGTCACCAGGCCATAGGTATCCATTTCACGCGTCTCGCGATGCACCTCGAGGCCGAAGCGTTCAGCCAGGAGACGCTGCACCATCAAACGCATCTGCGCCTGCGGGACTGCTGTTTCAGCTTTGGCCGCCACCTCGTAGCGATCCGAGCGCATCCATCCGGGGCCGCCGATGATTTGGAACGGCCGCACTTCGAAGGCGTACTCCATCAACTGCGAGACGCTGACGTTGGGCCTCACGAATCGATCCGGGGCGTTGGGGATGTTGCCCGACGGCGTGTCAGGAGCGCGGGGCTTGATCGAAACGACCTCGAATGCCGGCAACTCGCCAGATGTCTGCCCCTCGGCGCGCGATGCCAGGAGTCCGAGGACCAGCGCTGCAAAAAGCCGAGCCATCATCATCGGACGCACGACCTCCCGGGGAATTTGACACCGGGGCCGCTGATTCGTTGTCCGGCTAAAGCCGCATACCGCACGAGATCCGGCTGAAGCCGGACACTACAGCGAGTCTTCGAACAACCGTGCGATCGTCTCGGCGTCCGCCGCGCGGGGAGAGAGCTTGGTCAGCCGCTCCTGCGCGAGCGTGCCGGTGACAAGCGTCGGGATATCGGTGCTCGTGTAACCGACGGCGCGGAGATTCTCTGGTGTCTTGAGGCGCTGCATGAACCATGTGATGCGGTCGGCAAGCACACGGCCTGCATCCTCCTTTTTGCAGCGAGAGACATCCGCGCCGAGCGCTTTGGCGGCGTCAAGATGCCGCTCGGGACTTGCCGACGCCGTATAGCGGAACACCGCGGGCGCATTGAGGATCACTGAGAACCCATGCGGCACGAGCGGGTGATCGGCCGGGTATCCTGGCGCACAGTACTGCTTCACTCCCCCGGCAACCGGATACGCCATCGCGTGCGGCAGGTGTACACCTGCGCTGCCGAACCCGATGCCGGCAAACGACGCCGCAAGCATCATCT
The DNA here is from genome assembly GCA_036742665.1 of Vicinamibacterales bacterium. Taxonomy (GTDB): domain Bacteria; phylum Acidobacteriota; class Vicinamibacteria; order Vicinamibacterales; family UBA2999; genus Gp6-AA40. The sequence continues at coordinate 3,282 of DAINQP010000277.1, forward strand.
GCCCGCGCGCTTCGTCATCATCGGGATTGTCGAACGCGCGCACGAGATGTGTCGCGACCATGCGCAGTGCCTGCAACGACCACACGTCGCTGATCGGATTGCTACCTTGATACGTGGGACGCAGGGCCGGCCTCGGGGGACGCGGCCGATCGGTGAACGGGACCGCGGTGTACGACTCGACGGCGTGACAGAGCACGTCGAGGCCGGCTGATGCGGTGACCGCCGCCGGCAGCGTCCTTGTGTGCTCCGGATCGAGATAACCCAGCGTCGGCTTGAGCAGACGACTCGAGAGCCCCGTCTTTACGTGCATCCGCTCGAGGTCGAACACCGCCACGCCCGTCGTCTCGCTTCCAGTTCCGGCCGTCGTCGGAATCGCGAACAGCGGACGGAGCGGACCGGGGATTGCGAGTCCCTTGCCAATTGGTGGATTCACATAATCGAGGAAGTCGGCGGGCGGATGGGTCGAGTAGAGGTTCGCGATCTTGGCCGTATCAATGGCCGATCCGCCGCCGACGGCGACAAAGGCGTCACACGATTCGCGCGACGCCACCTCGATCGCATCGCGCAGTGACGTGTCAGTCGGCTCGACGCGCACGTAGTCATACAGCACGACGTGGACCTTGTGACGCTCCAGCGTTTCGAGCACAGCAGCGACCGGCGGCAGCGCGGCGACGACCCTGTCAGTGACCACCATCACGCGGTGATGACCACGGTCGGCCAGGTCGGCGCCAAGCTCACGCGTCACGCCGGCGCCATACCGCACCGACGAGGCCGCCATCTCGAACGCACTATCGCGGTCTTTACTCACGCACGAAAATGTAGCGGTGTCAGGCCGTTTTGTCAGCCTCGACAGACGAGCTGCCCGTAAAGTGTTGCATACACAGAGGTTCTAGTCAGTACCTGGGGGACTTGCGTGGAGTACACTGATTAGCGGGGACTCACGACGCGTCGCCTTCTCCGCGACACCCTCATACCACGTCGTGAATCCCCGCAGGCCACAGCCGGCGGTTTCGCCCCGCCGGCTGCCGGCCGACTTTCCTGAACGCGGACTTCATCGTCCGCTCGCCGCCTCAATGAATCGTGTCGCTGGTCTCGATCCTCGCGCTCATCGTGCGTGACATCATCTTGGCATCCGTCTCGATCGCGTTCTGAATCAGGATGCTGAGGTCGCGCTCCGCGATATGGAATGGGCCAGCGACGATCGCCCCGAGCGACAACTCGAGGGCAATGACAACGCCGCCGTCTTCGAACGGATTGACGATCCAGCTGAAACCACGAAGGGCGACCGGGCGATCGACAGGAACCTCTGGGTTCCGCGCGCGTTCGAGCGTGCGCAGCATGCTGACGAGGACCGCGCTCACGTCGCTCTCTGTCCAGCTCCCCGGTTCGCCCCCGGCCGAAGTAATGACGTACGTCGTCGCGTGATTGTCGCCGCGCAGCCAGACGTCGACACTGATCTCCATTTCCCTGATCACTCTAATTCAAAATGCAAAATTCAAAATGCAAAAGTTCAAGCTGACCGATTGCATGTTCCATTTTGCATTTTGCATTAGAGATCTCTCAACTGCCCGTCCAGCTCTCGAGCCTCCGTGGTTGGGGCCTGACAGCTGAAGTCTCGACACACATACGCCGTTGGACGGCCGTCACGCGCTTTCATTGCCGCCATCCACGGCAACAAGCGATCGAGGCGATCGCGGTTGGCGCTGTTCACGGCCATCGTGATGGCCGTCGGCATGTATCGGCGACGCACGACGTCGCGCAGCGCTTGCACGTCGCGTGAATCGCCGTCCCCCACGAGAACAACCTGAGGCATGCCGGCGTGATACGTGGAAAGAGCTGCCAGCATCATCGGCACGACCCGTCCCGATTGTGCGGCGCGCGAGGCGAAGTTGCCGAGCGTCAGCTCGACCTGGCCTTCGGGAGTCTGGCTCTGGGCTTTCGGCTCTGGGCTTTGGGTTGGCGGCATGAGGTGCGCGAGCGTCAGAAGATTCAATACCGAGATCGAACTTGCCGCCGGCTCCGCGCCGTCATAATCCTCTTTCAGACGCAGCAGCACTGATTCGTCCTTCCCTGTCGTACTGAACCACCCGCCTTCGACGGGATCCCAGAACAGCGCGTTCTGCTGCCCCTGCAGCGCCTGCGCCCATTCGAGCCACTGCGCATCGCCGTCCGCTTGAAACATCTCCAGGAGTCCGAAGATGAGATAGGCGTAGTCCTCGGCATAGCCGTCAACACCGGCCTCTCCCTTGCGATATCGCCGCAGCAGCCGTCCGCTCGCGGCGTCCCAAAGCTGCGCCATCACGAACTTCGCGGCACCGCGGGCATCGTCGAGGAAGCGGGCCCCTTCATCCAGCACTCGCGCGGCGCGCGCGAAGGCGGCAATCATCAAGCCGTTCCATGCAGTCAAGACCTTGTCGTCGAGATGCGGCCGTGGTCTCCCCGATCGGCGAGCCCGCAGGGCTTCCCTGCTTCGGCGTAATGAGGCCTCGACCTCGTCCAGCGACAAACCGGTGGTCGCCACAATTTCCTCGAGGGGTTTCGCCGTATACAGCAGGTTCTTGTGGACGAACTCGGACTGCGGGTCGAAGGGCGCGTTGCCGTCAGGCCTGACCCCATATCCGGCGATGAAGACCTCGGCATCGGGACCGAGGACGTCGCGAATCTCGTCTACCGTAAGGCCGAGCTTTGGCACCGTTCACGTTCGGTAAAACGTCCGATACCAAGCGACGAATTTGGGAATGCCTTCGCGGATCGTGGTCTTGGGCGCGAAGCCCAGATCGCGGCGGCTCGCGGCGATGTCGGCGTAGGTGTCCTTGACGTCGCCCGGCTGGATCGGCGCCAGCTCGATCACGGCCTTTCTGCCCAGCGCCGCCTCGATGGTGGCG
>DAINQP010000278.1:0-6157 GCA_036742665.1 Vicinamibacterales bacterium
ATGCAGTCACTGGAGACGACCACGGCGCCCGGCGTCGCTGTGGTTGAGACGACGGCAATGGCGCTTGCCGAGAATGGACGGTTCGCTGAGGCGGTCGCGCGACAACGGCAGGCGATGGCGATGGCCACTCAGGCGCGGCGCCGTGATCTCGCCACGCGCCTCTCCGACAATCTTCGACGCTACGAGTCGAACATGCCGGCCAGGACGCCGTGGCCCGACGACGACCCGGTGCACTTCCCGCGAACCGCGCAGCGCTGAGTGGGGCCAGCCCCGGGCCAGGCCCGCGCCAGCCCTGGGGCAGGCCCTAATCGCCGGATTTGGTTTCCAGCAGGTGGGGCAGCTCAGTCCCCTGGCCCGGGGTGAGCAGACCCGACTTCGTATACGTCAGGAGCTTCTCGCGCGTATCGGCGATGTCCAGGTTTCGCATCGTCAACTGGCCGATGCGATCCTGCGGACTAAACGCTGATTCGCCCTTTTCCATCGTCAAGCGTTCGGGCTTGTAGGTGAGGTTCGGACTGCGTGTGTCGAGAATCGAGTAGTCGTTCCCGCGGCGCAGTTCGACGACGACCTCACCGGTGATGGACCGGGCCACCCACCGCTGTGCCGAGTCGCGGAGCTTCAGCGCCTGCGGATCGAACCAGCGACCCTGGTAGAGCAGACGTCCGAGCCGGCGGCCGCTCTCCCGGTAGTCTTCGATGGTGTCTTCGTTGTGAATGCCGGTGACGAGACGCTCGTAGCCGATGAAGAACAGCGCCATGCCCGGTGCTTCGTAGATGCCGCGGCTCTTGGCTTCGATGATCCGGTTCTCGATTTGATCGCTCATGCCCAGGCCGTGGCGTCCGCCGATGACATTGGCTTCGAGCATCAAGGCGACTGGATCCTGGAAGCGCCGCCCGTTCAGTGCCACAGGCACGCCTTCGTCGAACGTCATGCTCACTTCTTCCGGCTTGACGGCGGTCTCGGTTTTCCAAGAAGCAACACCCATGATCGGTTCGACGATCCGGATGCCGCTATTCAGGTGCTCGAGCGTTTTTGCTTCGTGCGTGGCGCCGAGAATGTTGGAGTCGGTCGAATAGGCCTTCTCGGTGCTCATCTTGTAGGCCAGGCCGGCGCGCTGCATGTACTCCGACATTTCCTTGCGGCCGCCGAGCTCGTCGATGAACGCTTGATCGAGCCAGGGCTTGTAAATGCGCAGCGAAGGATTGGCCAGCAGACCATAGCGATAGAAGCGCTCGATATCGTTGCCCTTGAACGTACTGCCGTCGCCCCAGATGTTGACGTCATCGCTCTTCATCGCGAGGACGAGCATCGTGCCGGTCACGGCGCGGCCAAGCGGCGTCGTGTTGAAGTAGGCGACGCCGGCGGTGGAGATGTGAAAGGCGCCGCACTGCAGTGCAGCGATGCCTTGTTCGACCAGTTGCGCGCGGCAGTCGATCAGCCGCGCCTGTTCGGCGCCGTAGAGGAGCGCCTTGCGCGGGATCTCGTCGTAATCCTTCTCGTCCGGTTGACCGAGGTTCGCCGTGTAGGCGTACGGAATCGCGCCTTTCGCGCGCATCCAGTGAAGGGCGGCGCTCGTGTCGAGCCCGCCCGAAAACGCAATGCCGACTTTCTCGCCTGCGGGTACCGTCTGAAGGATCGTTGCCATGCGATCTCCAATCATAGAGTGCATGGTCGCCGGGTCCAAAGATCGCCTGATATCAATCCTCGTTCTGATTGCGAGTGTGGCGATTGGGCTCGACGTCGCGGGTTAAAATTCCTCCGCCTTCGCGCAAGCGGTTCGGCGCGACTCCGCGCCTTCGCCGCTTCGGCCGTGGCAGGGAGCTTCGAATGCCGCCAATGAAACGTCTTGTTGTATTCGCGATCGCTCTAGTGGTGTCTGTTCCCGCGCTCGCGCAGAATCGCCGGGAGCAGTGGGTCGCGACGTGGGCAACCGCGCTGGTCGCACGACCCGTGCAGCAGGGTGGGCCCCGCGGTCAGGGCCCGGCACCGGCTGCACCACAAACCCCCACAGCGACACCGGCGACCCCGGCGCCGCCCGCATTGGGGTCTGGTGGTCCACCGCCGCCAACTGCGCCCACGGGTGCGCCTCCCCCAACTCCCGGGGGAGGGCGCGGCGGGTTCGCTCCGCCTACGACCGTGACGAACCAGACCATTCGTCAGATTGTGCGAACCAGCATCGGTGGCAATCGTGTCCGGGTCGTGTTGAGCAATGCGTTTGGAACGGCACCGCTCGACGTCGGAGCTGGTCACATCGCGTTGCGCGACAAGGAGGCGGCGATCGTTGTCTCGTCCGCGAAACGGCTGACCGTGAGTGGCATGTCCCAGTTCAGTATCCTCGCTGGAGCGACGCTCGTGACCGACCCCGTCGAACTGACCGTGGCGCCGGTATCCGACCTCGTAATCGATCTCTACGTCTCTGGTGATCTCGGCATCAGCCCGTCGCCGGTGGCCACACACAACGGCGCGTCACAGACGAACTTTGTCTCGGAGACCGGTAATCACTCTGGAGAGGCGGCGCCTGCGGTGAGCGCGCGCAGCGGCGCGTGGTTCATGCTGGCGCGTGTCGAGGTCATGGCGCCTGCGGGAACTGCGGCCGTCGTCGCGTTTGGCGACTCGATCACCGACGGTGCGCGTTCCACCACAGACACCAACAGCCGTTGGCCCGATCAGCTCGCACGTCGTCTTGCGGCGCGCAAGGGCGCGGGCGTGGCGATGCTGAACGCGGGCATCAGCGGCAATCGCGTCCTCGGCGACGGTGCCGGTGTCAGCGCGCTGGCTCGCTTCGATCGCGACGTGTTGATGCAGACGGGCGTCACTCACGTCGTCGTCCTCGAGGGGATCAACGACATCGGGATTGCGCGAAACAATCCATCGCCGACCGCGGAGGATCTGATCGCCGGTCACAAGCAGCTGATCGATCGCGCCCACGCACGGGGCGTGAAGATCTATGGCGCCACACTGACCCCGTTCGAAGGCGCGCCGTACTTCACGCCTGAGGGCGAGGTGAAGCGGCAGGCGCTCAACAAGTGGATCCGGTCGAGCGGCGCCTACGACGGTGTGATCGACTTCGACATGATCACGCGCGACCCGGCCGCCCCGACAAAATTCCTGCCGGCGTACGATTCCGGCGACCACCTGCACCCGGGCGACGCCGGGTACAAGGCGATGGGCGACGCGGTCGATCTCGGATTGTTTGGGAAATAAGCCGTTCGAACGACCCGAACAATCAGGCTTTTACAAGCTTTGGTTGGTGCTCGTGCAGGAACTCGAGCGCCAGTTCGAGCACCTTCTGCGTGAACTGGTCTGCCTGAAGATTCCCGAACTTCTCTTTGAACGAGCGCAGCGGCACGACGGCCTTCGCCATGGCGCGATGGCCGCCCGCGCTGCCGATGTCGTTGAAGTACTTCCGCACGAACTCGCCGGCGTTGCGCGAGTAGCCGAGATTCCGCACCGAGATGATCAGCGAATCGTTGACGATCCCTGAGACGATCGTCCACTGCACGTTCTCGAGCTGAAGATAGAAATCGGCGACGTACGGAATGAAGTCCTCTCGCGGTGTGGTGCCGAGGAACGCGCAGAACACCTGCTCGACCATCATGCCCTGCTGCTTGGCCTTCACGACATACTCGAGACGGTCCATCGTGATTTCCGCGCCTTCCATCTTGCGGATGAGCGTGGCATCGGCCAGCGGGTAGAGATACGAGAAGGCCTCGATGTCCACACGGTTGGCCTGGCGGTTGAAGAACAGCGTGTCCGACTTGATCGCGTAGAGCATCGCCGTTGCAACGCGCTCGGAGATGTTCATGTCCACCGCGCGGAGATGCTCGGTCAGGATCGTGGAGGTCGATCCGTAATCCACTCGGATGTCTTTGTAGATCGACGTGTAGCCCGGCTGCTCGGGGTGATGGTCAATCACCAGACCAACACTGTCGATCGCGCCACTGAAATAGTGCGGCTGCACGTCCACCATCGCGATCCGATCGAACGCCTCGACCTGTTCGATGGTCAGAATGTCGACGTGGATGTCCAGCAGGTTCATCATCCGCTGGTTCTCCGGCCGCGTCACGCCCTGCAGCGCCGCGATCACCGCCGTCTGTCGATTGCGATGCAGCACGGTGCGCAGCGCCAGGCCGCTGGCCATCGCATCGGGATCCGGATCGTTGTGGAGGAGGATGAGAACGCGGTCGGCGTCGCTGAAGAACCGTTGATACTGCTGAACGCGAAGGCGGGTGAGGGAGCGACTGAACTCGGTGAGAAGCGGCCCGCCAAACAGTTCCGAGAGGGCCAGGTAATTGAGCTCGGGGAAGAGCGCCTTCAGTTCGTCTTCACGCTCTCGTGTGTGCGAGGTGCCGACGCCGAGCACATAGACTAGTGTTCCCCCGGCGTCGTAGATGGCCTCGAGAATCTTCTTGAGACTCTTCCGGCCGTTGTCTTCGACGACGACGGACGTGCCTGGCGTGAGATCGGCTTTGACATACGTGTCCATCCGGCTTAGAACCCCGGCGGTCACGCTCAGCCCGCTGTCGTGTAGGCGACGTGCAACGGACTTGCTCTCGACCAGGAACTCGACTTCGAAGCTGGGCAGCAGGATCTCATCGAGCATCCGGATAGCCAGCTCCGTTTGACAGACCGCGACGCACCTCATCGGGAGCTCGCGTCTGTCCAAGGAGACACCCTAGACATACGCTCCAAACGCCCATTATACGCCTCCCGGCCGAGGCGGGTTTATGATCGCACCGGTATGCGATTTCTCTCAGGAATTGCCGTGATTACGTGCGCCGGCACCTTGGCCCTCGCGCAGCCCTTCGACTCGCGCGACTCGCGCGCATCGCGAGTCGCGCTCGCTCAGGGGCAGCCGACGTTCCGGACAGGGACGGAGATCGTCAGCCTGGGCGTCACGATCTCCGACAAGAAGGCGAGCTTCCTCACCGACCTCACTCGTGACGACCTCGAGATCTTCGAGGACGGCAAGAAGCAGACGATCGAGTACTTCGCCCGCGGCGATCAGGATGCCGCCCCGGAGCTGCACATCGGGCTGCTGTTCGATACCAGCGGCAGCATGGACGCCGACATCAAGCTGTCGCGATCGGCCGCGGTCAGATTCCTCAATACGCTGTCGGACGCCAAGGACATCACGCTCGTGGACTTCGACACGGAAGTCCGCGTTGCCAAGTACGGCCAACTGGATTTTCCGCGGCTGGTCGAGCGGATTCGTTCGCGCAAGCCGAGCGGCTTCACCGCGATGTACGACGCGCTGGGTGTCTACCTCGATAGCGCCGCAGAGTTGACCGGCCGCAAGATTCTCGTATTGTTCACCGACGGCGGCGACACGCGCAGCACGATTCGATTCGGCGACGTGCTCACGCTGGTGCGCGCGTCGGACGTCACCGTGTACTCCGTCGGGTTCCTCGAGAATCAGCCGGGCAGCGTGCGCGCCGAGCAGCGGCTGCGTGTGACGCAGCTCGCCGGCGAGAGCGGCGGCGAGGCGTTCTTTCCGTCGCAGATGAAACAGATTGAAGAGGCCTACGACAAAATCCTGATGCAGATTCGCGCCCAGTACAGTCTCGGCTACGTGTCCACCAATACCGCTGCGGACGGCAGCTGGCGCAAAGTGGAGATTAAGGTTCGGCGCCCGCACTCGAAGGATCTGCGCGTGCAGTCGCGCAAGGGCTATTTCGCGCCGTACCGAAAATAGGGCTGCGGTCTTCGGTGTACGGTCTATGGTAACGAGTTGGCGCGTTCTACCGGCGACCGTAGACAGTAGACTGTAGACCGAAGCCAATGCCTTCTGTTTACGATCAATTCAAACTGGTCAGCGACTTCGAGATTCGCGGCGATCAGGTCCGTGCGGTCCCGGAGCTGGTTGAAGGCCTCACCCGCGGCGACAGCCACCAGGTCCTGCTTGGCGTCACCGGCTCGGGCAAGACCTACACGATGGCGCAAGTGCTGGCGCGTGTAAACCGGCCGACGCTGGTCATGGCGCACAACAAGACCCTGGCCGCGCAGCTCTATCAGGAGTTCAAGCGCTTCTTCCCTGAGAACGCCGTCGAGTATTTCGTCAGCTACTACGACTACTACCAGCCCGAAGCCTACGTTCCAGCCACCGACTCGTACATCGAGAAGGAAGCGACGATCAACGACGAGATCGATCGCATGC
>DAINQP010000279.1:0-6104 GCA_036742665.1 Vicinamibacterales bacterium
TACCGCAATGGCGCCAGTGCCGTGGAGTGGGTGTCCGTACTCGACAAGATTCTCCAACTCGACTTCGACGTCGTCATACCCGGCCACGGACCGCTGCTCAACAAAGAGCGTATCCGCTCCGATCGGCAGAAGCTAATCACGATGAACCAGCGGATGGCCGAACTGGCGAAGATGAACGTGCCGCTCGATCAGGTGTTCGCCCAGTTGAAGCTCCAGGATCTGGGCTGGGACCACACGGTCAGCACGGTGGCGTTTACCGGTGGGTTGACCGGCTACTACGAGGAGATGAAGTCTCAGCTCGCGCGTTGACGTTCCTGCCGATGACTAGGCCGGCTCGGGGACGAGTTGGGTATCGGCGACCGGAGGTGCCAGAGATACCCGCACGCGGATGCACGTGCCGCCGCCGGGAGCGGCCTGAATCTCCAACTGACCCTTGAGGATGCCGACGCGCTCACGCATGCTTGCAAGTCCAAGCCCGGCGTGATCGATAGCGACGGGATCGAAGCCGATGCCGGAGTCGGCGATGACCAGGAGAATCTCTTCACCGTTGCGCTCGAGCCCGACAGAGGCATCGCGTGACCGACTGTGTTTGGCCACGTTGTGCAAGGCTTCCTGCGTAATCCGGTACAGGCACAGCGACACGCTCGGATCGACGCGGTCCGGAATGTCGGCCTCACTGAACGTGATCGCCACACCGAGCTGCTGGGACACGTCGCGACACAGGGCACGTACCCCCGCGACGAGGCCCAGCGTGTGCAGCCTGGACGGATGGAGTTTGTGCGCCAGGTCATACAGATTGCCGGCGATCTCCTCCACTTGCGAGGACAATCTCTCGAGATGATGCCGATACTCCGGGAACGGCAGATCCCGACTCACCTGGACGACGTCGATGCTGAGCAGCGCGAGCTTCTGGCTGAGATCGTCGTGCAACTCGCGCGCGATTCGCTGCCGCTCCGCCTCCTGGCTCACGATTACCCGGCCCGCGAGCACGCGATTGAGTTCCAGCGCTCGCTTGGCGATCGTGACATCACGCACGATGCTGAGCACTCGCTCGTTGTCGGCAGGCACGATCCGTGCCTCGAAGTGACGTGGTTGGTCCACCGTCAGCTCGTATTCGACGACGACAGGCTCCTGCGTCTGACAGGCCTGTTCGATCGCGTTCATGAAGCGATCCGCCAGCGCCGGCGGGAAGACGTCCCTCACCGTCTTTCCCAAAAAGGTTTCCGGGGGCGCGTACAACAAGTGTGAATCGCGGGTGTGGAAATCCACGAACGCGCCATTCCGATCTTGAACGAACATCAGATCCGGCAATGCTCGAAGGACGGCACTATTCCGCGCTTCGGAGCGCCGCAGTGCGCCTTCGGCACGCCGCCGCCTGGAGTGCTGAATCAGCAGACCGCCGATCAGCAGCATCTGCGCGCCGACAATGATGCCGCCGCCGACCACGTAGCCACGATAGCGTTCGAATAGCGTCGGTTCTCGAAAGCGAATCACGCTCCCGGCCGGAAGAGCCGACTCGCTGATCTTCCAGCGTTGAAGCTGACGCCAGTCGAACTCATAGGTGTAGCTGTGGACCGTCGTCACGGGAATGGATTGAGGTGACTGGCCTTGCAGGATGCGCGCGGCGATTCGCGCCGTTTCCCTGGCATCGTTCAACGACGAGTGCAGACGTCCACCGACAACGCCGTGCCCGAGTGCGGATTCATGCCAGCTGTACACGGCCACGTTCGCAGCCGCCGCGATGGTGTCTACGGCGTCGAGCGGCATGAACGTCTGACCGGCGCCATCGTCGGAGAAACTCAAGAAATAGACGATCGCGTCAGACGGCAGCGTTCGCACGCGCTGTTCGAGATCGACCATCGACAGTCCGCTGAGGCTGTGGAATGTGACTCTGCCGGTGAATGCGGCCTGCTGCTCTGTGAAAATCTCTTCGTACAGCTTGTCGAACGGCGCAACTCCGCTCACCACGAATACCTGCTTCGTGTTCGGCTGCGCTTCGAGAGCCGCGGACAACGTGCTCGCGAGATCGATCGCGGAGATGATGCCGGTTGACGGGGGTTCTGCGAGCAGGCCCGGTCGCGTCGTAAAGACGATCGGCACCGACTCAAACAGTGTCCGATCCTGGTTCAGAAACGACACGACCGACGGTCCTGACGCGATCACCAAATCCACACCGTCAGCGACGTAACGTTCGCGCAGGTAGTTGCGCAGCGCAGTGTGGTACTTGTCGTCGCCGAGCCGTGCGAGGTTGATGTATTCGCTGTAGTAATCGAGCTGGCCGGAGAGCGCCTCGCTGAGCCCGGCGCGAAACGCGTCGTCGAAGGCCGGAGAATCGCGCCTGACGACGTGGAGCGCGAGAACTTTCTTCGGTGGCTTGGCGGTTGCGGTCTGGCTGTAGGCGCGCCCGTTCAGACCGGTGCAGAACAGCGCCAGGCCGATCAGGACGCGCGCGCGCGCCGGTCGCGAGAAACGACCACTCATCGAGTCGACTCGGCTACGGCTGAAGTCATGGCTGGCGGATCATAGTCGACTGCCAGCCGTTACGCTCGCTGTGTCGGCCTCTGAACAGCTGAGTTCTGAGCGGGGTCGGTGTATGTTACTCGCCACCAATGGCAGCAGATCTCTATCCACGAGTGCTTGCACGCCGTGAGTTCGTGGCGATTTCGGCAATGGCCGCCGCCGCGGCGCTCACCGGCGTTGCGCAAGCCAGGCTGACGGCGGGGCAGGTGGTGGACCGGATCAAGCAGAACCTGGGCGTCCCGTGGCGCGACGGGCCAACCGACACCTTCAAGACTGGCGACGCGAGTACTCCGATCACGGGCATCGCGACCACAGTGATGTCCACCTTCGAGGTGATCAAGAAAGCCGCGGCCGCGAAGAAGAACCTGGTGATCACGCACGAGCCGACGTTCTGGACCGGTAATGACAACGTCGAGGGCTTCGTCAAGGATGGAGTGTATCAGCAGAAACTCCAGTTCATCCGCGACAACAACATCGTCGTGTGGAGGTTCCACGACAACCTGCACGCCCGTCAGCCCGACATGACCTCAGTCGGATTGGCCCAGGCCATCGGATGGGAGAAGTACGCGAGCAAGACGGAATCGCGCGTCTACAATCTGCCGCCCGTAACGCTCCGTGAGGTCGCACGAGATATCGAGAAGCGGCTGAAGTTGCCGGTGATTCGCGTCATTGGCAATCCGCAGGCGACCGTCACGCGCGGCGCGTTGATGCAGGGCACCGCGCCGTTCCACGCCGCCACCGTCTTTCCGAACGTGGACGTCATCGTCGCGGGAGAGCAGCGCGAGTGGGAAGGCGTCGAGTATGCGTTCGATGCGAACACGGCGGGCCAGCGGAAAGGCCTCATCCTGATCGGCCATTGGGTGTCGGAGGATCAGGGAATGCGGCTCTGTGCCGATTGGCTGAAGTCTTTCGTCACCGAGGTGCCGGTGGAGTGGATCCCGGCAGGCGATCCGTTCTGGAGACCTTGAAGGAGCAAGTGCCATTCATGCGACGGGCTCTCTCGTCTGTATCTCTCGTGGGCGTCGTTCTGGCGTCCATCGTGCTGTGGGCACAGCAGGCCGATCAACCCACTGCTTCTGCGGAATCGCCCGTGCGCGGGCTCTATAACTGGATTCACAGTACCGGCGACGCCGAGCGCAACTTTTCCTTCTACCGTGAGGTGTTCGGCATCGAGCTCGCGCGATCACCCTTCGCCGGAAACGCCGCCAACGTGAGTCCCGAGCCGATCCGTCCGGTTTCGCAGGCCGGTTCTGATGCGCTTGTCTGGGATCTGACAAACACACATGGGTCGCGCTTCCGCACGGTCTTCATGCGGGCCGCCAACACGCCGTTCGGGCTCGAGCTGTCAGAGTTCTTCGATGTCCCGCGCAGTGAGCGGCAGGCCAACGCCTGGGACCCTGGCGCGTCGAAACTGATCTTCATGGTCCGTGACCTCGATGCCATCGTGCCTCGATTGAAGACGCGGCGCGCGCCGGTCGTGACGATTGGTGGTATGCCGCTCAATACGCCGAGTGGGCGAGCGATCCTCGTCCGCGACCCGGATGGTTACCTGGTGGAAGTGCGACAGGCCTCGTCAGCCGCGGTGACTGCGGCGAAGACGTCCGGTGACGTGATCGAGACTGCGATCTGGATCTCCGGGGCGCGGCGCGAACGCGCGCTCGCGTTCTATGAAAAGTTGTTGGGCTTCCAGGTGCGCACGACGCGTACCGCGAACGATTCGGAGCTTCGCGTGAACGGTCTGACCGAGGGAAGGCTGACGCAGACGACGATGGCGATTCCCGGAATCGAGGTGACGGTCGTCCTTGCCGAGTTCGCGCGGCCCACGACCGCGACACCGGCGGCCATGCCGTTCGAGTGGCGCGTGCAGGATGTCGGCGCGCCGCAATTTCAGCTCGAGGTCGCCGGGCTCGACGCGCTGCTCGAGCGCACGGCGCGTGCCGGTTACCGTTTTCTCAGCGTCGGCGCGAAGCCCATTCAACGTCCGTTCGGACGCTTCGTGTTCGCGATCGACCCCGACGGCATCCTCGTCGAGTTCGTCGAGCCGACCGCGAACGCCCGTTAGTCGCGTACGTCGTGTCCGGCGTCACCAGACCTCATCACCTGCTGCCGCGTGTTTCAGGGAACTGCTTGCGCTGCAGCGACCACTGCGTGTCCTTGCAGAGCCCGCAGTCCTCGCCGACGAACCGCTTCGCGCTCTGCGTGTCGCCGCGCAGCTGCCAATTGAGCCAGCTCACCGCCACCGATGCGGCCGCGCCGCCATTGGGCTCGTTGAACGTGCCGCCGTGCCCGACCGGCAGATTGGCAATGGCGGCTGGCACGTGCGCGATCCGCTTGAAGTCGTCCATCCCGTTTTCGTACGCGATGTCGGTGGGTCCGCCTTCGATGTAGATCACGGGCGTGTGCAATGTCTGCAGCACCTCCTTGCCGACGCTCATGCCAGTCATGGTGGTTGGCCCGTTGTTCAATACGCCACTGTTGTGAATGACCAGCGTCTTCACCCGCGGATCCTTCGCGACCTGCAGCGCCTGGACGCCCCCGCAACTCCAGCCCGAATACGCGATCTGCGCGGCATCGATGCGGCCGAAGTAGGGACTTCCGGTGCGCTGGTTCTCGGCAAGTGCCCAGTCAACCGCCTCGGTGAGTTCCGATACCTGCGTGCGCGGCGGCGGCAGCTGACCTTGTGGCGTCGCTGGACGCGGCTCCCGCGGCGGTGCGTCGGGACCACTCAGGATGCGGCCGCTTGCGATCACGAGATACCCGTGCGAGGCGATCTCGAGCAGATGGAAGCGGCTGCTCGCGCCGTCATCTGAGCATCCGCCGTTGCCCCACGCGACCACACCGAGCTTCGTGCCGCCGAGACCGGCGAGATCGTTCGGGCGGTAGACGACATGATGTGGGAGCGACGCGACTTCTTCCTTCATCGCCGGGAAGCGTCCAGTGCCGGGCGTGTCGGGTCGTTTGTTGATCTCGGCCTGGCGCTCGAGCGCGGCCCGGTCTGGTTGCGGCGGCGCCGTCTGCGGGTCGGCCGACTGCTGCGCGGCCGCCAGCGTGCTGACGCAGGCGGCCACGGCGAGCGCCATCGGAACCGAGAAGAGATGCGGTGACGGTCGGCTGGTTGTCATGATCGACTCCTCAACGTGCGCTCAGGTGTTGTGAGAAGAAGCGGAGAACCTGGGATTCGAAACGCTCGCGAATCCGGTTGCCATGGTCGCCATCATAGACCTCGAACGTGCGCGCAACGTTCAGCCGTGTGAGCGACTCGGCGAGCTGAGTGTTCGTACCGACGAACGGGTCCTGATTGCCGACGTCGAGTGCGATGGCGCGCATCGATTTGAGCGCGGGCACGTACTGATCGACCATCACCAGCGGCGAGTTCGCGATCCACTTTGCGGCGATGAGTGGTTGGAGCGTTCCGTCCTTCGTGGGGAGATCGAAGAACGGCGGTGTCTGTGCGTTCGGTGCCCAGGCGGCCGCTTGCGCCGACAGGGCGTTGGCCATTCCGCCGCCGCGGCCCGCGCCGGCTCCACGTCCATCCGCCCGTCCGGCACCGGCGCTGCGTGCCGCCGCATCGCCGCGCCCGGGCG
>DAINQP010000280.1:0-3717 GCA_036742665.1 Vicinamibacterales bacterium
CTACGATGCTTCGAGCGCCTGACAGAATTGGGTCAACTCGGAGTCATTCAAATCGGATACGGCCCAGAGCGACATGCCGTCGCGGATCCAGTGATGAACATGGAATCCTCGAACCGACTGGACGTAGGCACGCGCGAACGCGTCATCCGGGCTCGGCGAGACGAATACGTTAATCGTGTGCTTCCGGCGCTCGTAGACGAGCGCAGCCACCGGCCTCCCGCCGAGGTAATCGAGACGCCCTCCGACGAGTGGAAAGCCGATCGAGGCGAGATCAACGACCGGTGGAGCGAAATCGAGCTTGCCAAGAAACCATGGCTTGACCGTGTGCTGATCTGTGGACGCAACGTCGAATAAATGGTTAGCCATCATCGATCTTACATGGCTGTCGACGACTGCCTGTGCGAGCGCGTCACCCCGCGTGGATGCCGATCGCCACAAACTAATGCCGGTGCCGACTGATATGAAGAGCGCCGCTGCGGCAGCCCACGTGAGGATACGCCGCGCCGATCTGGGTCGGGTCGTTTGCGCCAACACTCGCGTCCGCAGGCGGTCGGGAGCCGAGTAATACGGTGCCGACCGCACGAGCCGGCTCAGCGTCTCACGCTCCGCGACGCGCCTGCGGCAGGCGGCGCACTCGCTGAGATGGACACGGGCGGCCGTAGTGGCCGCTGCATCGAGCTCACGATCAAGGTAGGCGTCCAGGTCACGCTCAACGTACTCACAGCTCATCGGACAATCTCCATAGGCACGGTGAGCTTCAGCACGGCCATCAGGCGGTCGCGCGCTCGCGCCAGTCGCGACATCACCGTCCCGAGTGGCACGCCAACAATCGCAGCGATTTCCTTATAGGTCAGGCCTTCGAACTCACGCAAGACGAGCACTTCGCGGAAGTCCACAGGCAGCTGCTCGAGCGCCGTGCGCACGACGGCGACCGCGTGCTGCTGCAGTAGCCGTTCCTCCGGATCGAGCGCGTCATCGGCCTCGTCGTGGTGCGCGATTACCAATGGCGTGGCCTCCGTGCTCGCGCGGCGCGAGACCCTGCTGTACCACGTGTTCCGCACGATCGCGAATAGCCAGGGTCGTGCGTCGTCGTCGCGAAGCGACGAAAAGAAGCGCATCGCACGCACGCAGGCATCCTGCACCACATCTTCGGCGTCCGCATCATTCCTGGTGAGCCACCGCGCGTAGTTGAACGCCGCGTCGAGGTGCGGCAGGACGGTGTGTTCGAAAGCTCGCGTGGGCATCGCTCCTTCTTAGAGACACGCGGTCGGCCGGATCTATTCCCGGGAATAACTCTCGACCCCTTCGTGTCATATCAGCAGATGGCATTCATCGGCCGACTGCACCCACTGCGATCCACTTTCCCATTGCATTGGTCATCGCCGCTGCGGCCGCCGAGGTTGCCGCAGTGCTCACGTCTGACGGCGGTTGGCGCACGGTGGCCGACCGTTACGTTCGGGCCGGCGCGGTGTTCGCGCTGTTGGCGGCGGTTGCCGGGTGGCGTTTGGCGCTAGTGCCAGGCATGGAGCGCTCGCCGCTCCTCGAGTGGCATCGGTGGCTCGGGACGCTAGCCGCCGCCGCGACGTTGGCGGCGGCCCTCGCGACACAGGATCCGTCGGACGATCGGCGTTCGGAGTGTGGCTGTTCCGGATCGCGCTGTTGGCGGCGGGAGCGCTCGTGGCGCTGACCGGGCATCTCGGAGAACTGCTGGTTTGGGGCGCCGATTTCCTGCGCCCATAAGGAGGCTCGGATGGCACGAACAGGTGAGGAGAACGATCGAAGGCATTTTCTCAAATGCATGGCATGGGTCGGGACCGGCGCGGTCTGGACGCTATCGAGCGGCATCCTGAAAGGGTCCCCGCTGGGGCAGTCGGCTCGTGCCCAAATCATGTCGCATGAGGACGGTGGACTCCGGTTTGTCCAGATCAGCGACAGCCACATCGGGTTCGACAAACCGGCGAACACCGACGTCACGGCCACCCTGCGCGCCGCGATTGCGAAGATCAAGCAGGCCCCCGACCCACCGGCGTTCGTCCTGCATACGGGGGACCTGACGCATCTTTCGAAACCGTCGGAATTCGACACGCTGCAACAGGTGCTGTCCGAATTGTCCTTCCCCGTCTTCTACGTCCCGGGCGAACACGACGTGCTGGAGGACGACGGGCGCAGCTACCTGGAGCGATTTGGCAAGGGGACACAAGGCGCCGGCTGGCACAGCTTCGATCAGAACGGCGTGCACTTCATCGGGCTCGTCAACGTCGTGAACCTCAAAGCGGGGGGCCTCGGCACGCTTGGCAGCGAACAGCTCGAATGGCTGGAGAAGGACGTCAAGCGCCTCAAGAGCAGCACGCCGATTGTCGTGTTCGCACACATTCCGCTGTGGTCGGTCTACCCCGAGTGGGGATGGGGGACCGACGATAGCGAACGCGCGCTGTCATATCTGAAGCGGTTTGGTTCTGTCTCGGTCCTGAACGGTCACATTCATCAGGTCATGCAGAAAGTCGAAGGACACGTCACTTTTCACACGGCGATGTCGACCGCCTTCCCCCAGCCCGCGCCGGGCACCGCCGCGTCGCCGGGGCCAATGAAAGTCGCGGACGACCGGCTGCGGAAACTCCTCGGCCTTTCCAGCATGTCGTTTCACGGCGTCAATCACCCGATCGCGATCACCGACATGCCGCTCGAAGCCGAGATGCCGACGGGCGGCGCGAACGAGGTCGCGGTGGACAACTTCAGCTTCACTCCTGCGACCTCCACCGTGCCGGTCGGGACGACCATCACCTGGACGAATCGCGACGACGTTCCCCACGTCGTGGTCAGCACGGAGCAGAAGTTCAAGTCGCCGGTGCTCGATACTGACGGACAGTTCTCGCATCGGTTCGACGCGCCTGGGGCGTACCAGTACTTTTGCTCGCTGCACCCGAAGATGACCGGTCGCATCGTGGTGGGGTGAGTCCTGCCACGCACCACGTCCCCTCGATCGCGATCGCGATCGTAGTGATGTCGATCCTGCTCCGAATTCTGCGGCAGCGGGCACGGACAAATGAAAGCGGCGCTCGTGAGCGTGACGACCACGCCGATGGGCCGCTGAATATCGAAAGGATACGCATCATGCGTGGAATCTTCTTTGCGGCCGGTGTAGCTGCGTTGACGGTCGGTGTCGCCGGGTGCGGCGGATACGGCAGTTCGTCCCCCACCGGCCCCGGCAATCCGCTGCCGGCCGATGCCATCACGATCAACGTGGTCCGGGAAAACGGCAACCAGTCTTTCTCGCCGAACCCCGCGACGGTGCCGGCTGGAAAAACCGTCGTGTGGCACAACGTCGATACAACGACCCACCGCGTCGTGCTGAACGACGGACAGCTGGATACCGGCAACCTCTCGCCCGGGGCGTTCAGCGCACCGATGACACTTGGTGCACCGGGGCCTTATCACTGTTCCATTCATCCAGACATGGTCGGCACACTCCAGGGCGGCCAGTGAGAAACATCAGCTCTGTGTGTCCAATGCGGCGATCCGAATGGAATGCATCGCGCAGGACGATCTGCCTTTCGGCGGCGTCGCTGCAAGCGGTACCGGCGTCATCGGCGCGGCTATATTGAGGGCTAAGTGATCGCGCCACATCAGGCGGTCTTACACACTTTGCTAGGATCCTGATTCGAGGGCCGCGCAGGTTGTTGATTTGGAGAGATGTCCGAGTGGTTGAAGGAGCACGCT
>DAINQP010000280.1:3817-5963 GCA_036742665.1 Vicinamibacterales bacterium
TCCCACGAGAGGATACTTCTCGATGTAACCGCGTAGGCGCCCATGTTTGTCGGCCGTTTCAAGGGCACCTTACACTGCGCGAGCTTCGGGGGAGGGCCGTTCGATTCAGCGGTTCACGTCGCTGAGTCCTCGGCCTCAGAGTGCTTGCACCGCTGCGCACGACGCGGCGCGATCTCGGGCAGAATCTCGACGTACCCGTCCGTCCCATGCACGCTCTACGAAGGAGCGAAGTCAACCAGGCGTTGAATCGGGTGCGACCTTAGCTCGACGCAGCGGGATGGCCTCGCCTGATCTCGCGGAGGAGCCAGGCCTTCGCCGTTTTCCAGTCCCGCATGACGGTCTCCGGCGAGATGTTCAACACGTGCGCTGTCTCATCGACGGTCAGACCGCCAAAGAATCTGAACTCGACGACCTGGCTCATACGCACATCGAACGTCGCGAGTCCGGTGAGCGCCTCGCTCAGCGAGACGATGTCGAGCTCCTCCGAGTCCGGCAGCTCTTGCACGTCATCGAGACTCACGTGAACCGCACCGCCACCACGTTTCTGGCGCTGCCGGTTGCGGGCGAACTCCACCAGGATCCGTCGCATCATCTGCGCTGCGACAGCGAGGAAGTGCGCGCGATTCCGCCATTCGACGCGATTGACGTCGATCAGACGCAGGTACGCCTCGTTCACCAGTGACGTCGCCTGCAGCGTATGATCGGGCCGCTCCTGGCGCATATAGCGCCGTGCCAGACGGTGGAGCTCTTCATAGACCAGCGGGACCAGTCGGTCGAGGGCGGATCCGTCGCCCTGGCTCCACGCTCGGAGGAGCTCGGTAGGTCCGCTGTCGGAATTCGGCGACATGACAGTTTTTCCAGTCGGATGGCGCCTTCTATAGACAGAGGCCGGTATGGTACACCGCGGCGAGGCGGTTCCAGACCCCCGCATTCAGGAGTCCGACATGAACCAGCCTGTGATGGACCATTGGACGACAGTCAAACGCATCCATCAGTCTGCTCTCGATGTCGACCCGTCGGAACGTGCCGCATTCCTCGACGAATCATGCGACGGTGACGAAGCGCTGCGCCACGAGGTGGAATCCCTTCTCACGTACGCCTCCGAGGCCGAGTCATTCCTCGAGCGGCCGGCAGTGGACATCGCGCCCACCCCGCCGGGTGAGTCGCATGACGCGACGCTCGTTGGCAGGACGATCAGTCACTATCAAGTCCTGTCGTTGCTCGGTGCCGGCGGAATGGGCGAGGTCTACCTCGCGCGCGATCCGCGACTGGACCGCACCGTCGCGCTGAAAATCTTGCCCGAAGAGTTCGCGGCGGACGCGGACCGTATGCAACGCTTCACGCGCGAAGCGAAGGCTGCCTCCGCGTTGAACCATCCGAATGTGGCCACCATCTACGACGTCGGCGAGAGCGATGGCATCTCCTTCATCGTCATGGAGCACGTCGAAGGAGAGACGCTTCTGGCGAGGATCAGCGGTCGAATGACACCGCCCGAGGTTGTCGATATCGCCGTGCAGGCCGCGGACGCGCTGGATCTCGCGCACGCGAAGGGAATCACGCACCGTGACCTTAAGCCAGCCAACCTGATGCTGACGCACCGCGGTCACGTGAAGGTGCTCGATTTCGGCGTGGCGAAAATGGCCCGAAACGACGAGGGCAGTCTGAATGGCGATTGGACCGTTGAGCCTGTGACTGCCGTCGGCAGCGTCGTCGGGTCGGCACCGTACATGAGTCCCGAACAGATCGTGGGCGGCGACGTGGATTCGCGCAGTGACGTGTTCAGCCTGGGAGTCGTCGTCTACCAGATGGCAACGGGGCAGCTTCCGTTCTCCGGGTCGACGCGGGCGGAAATGAAGGACCGCATCCTGCACGCGGCTCCGGAAACGATGATGCGGCTCAACCCGGATACCCCGCCGGAGCTGGAACGGATCACGCTCAAATGTCTCGACAAGCGGACCGACGGGCGCTATCAGTCGGCACGCGAGCTGCTGACCGACCTGTGGCCGCTAAAGCGTCATCTCGACACGAACGCGGATCGAGCGATGCCAGACGCAGTGCGGCTCGAGCGCCTGAGGCGGGCTGGCTCGCATCCAGGCGCCGCCGCCGTCACACTCGCAGGCGCTGACGATGCCTCGATCACCGAGGC
>DAINQP010000281.1:0-5903 GCA_036742665.1 Vicinamibacterales bacterium
CCTGTTCCGATTTGAGCGCGAGCCGCTCGACTCCGCTCAGGGCCAGCCGGTTGTCGCGGGAGCGGTTTATCGCATCACAGATCTCGAACTCGCATCGCGCCTGTCCTTCTTTCTCTGGAGCAGTGTCCCGGACGATGAACTGCGGGACGCGGCGGTCCGCGGGCAACTCAAGAATCCAGCCGTGCTCGAGCGCCAGGTTCGTCGCCTGCTTGCGGACCCACGCGCCGACGCGCTCGTCACCAACTTCGCCGGCCAGTGGCTCTTCCTGCGTGAGCTGAAGAACGTCAGGCCCGATTCGCCGGACTTCGACGAGAACCTGCGACGCTCGTTCCAGCAGGAAACCGAGCTCCTCTTCCGCACCATCCTGCGTGAGGATCGGCCGATCATCGACTTGCTGGACGCTGACTTCACGTTCGTGGACGAGCGGCTGGCCAAGCACTACGGGATGGAAGGCATTCGCGGTAGCCGAGTCCGCCGGGTGTCGCTCGCGGCAAACGATCCGCGCCGTGGTCTGCTCGGCCAGGGCAGCGTGCTCACCGTCACATCAGCCGCAAATCGCACATCGCCCGTCGTTCGCGGCAAGTGGGTGCTCGACAACCTGCTTGGTGTGCCGCCGCCGCAGCCGCCGCCTGGTGTGGAGACGAACCTCGAGAAGGATGCCGCGCAGGTAAAGGTCACCTCGCTGCGTCAGCGTCTCGAGATGCATCGCGCGAACGCCGTTTGCGCGTCATGTCACAAGGTGATGGATCCGATCGGCCTGACGCTCGAGAACTTCGATCACGTCGGCAAATGGCGCACCGCGGATGGCAAGACGCCGATTGATGCGACCGCGCAGCTCGTGGACGGGACGAAGCTCGATGGGCCGCTGTCGCTTCGTCGCGCGCTGCTCGAACGGTCGGACGTATTTGCGACTGTTGCAACCGAGAAGCTGTTGACGTACGGGTCGGGCCGCGCCGTGCAGTATCAGGACATGCCCGCGGTGCGGGCGATCATCCGCGATGCGGCACGCGACAAATACCGCTTCTCGTCTCTCATACTCGGCATCGTCAAGAGCACACCGTTCCAGATGCGCACGAAAGCGAAGCCGTAGTGTCCGGCTTGAGCCGGACCGGAGTCACAGACCGATGACCTTCATCACCAAACGACATTTATCGCGGCGCACGTTCCTTCGCGGCATGGGCGTATCGATGGCGCTGCCGCTGCTCGATTCGATGATCCCGGCACGAACCGCGCTGCGGCTGACGGCGGCGACGCCGCGCAACCGCTTCGCTTGCCTCTACGTCCCGCATGGCGCGACGATGGACAAATGGACGCCGGCGACGGAGGGAAGCGGCTTCGCGTTCACGGAGATTCTCAAGCCGCTCGAGTCCTTCCGGGACCGCGTGAACGTCGTCAGTGGACTGGCGCATCCGTATGTCGCAGGTGCCGGTGGCGCTGACGTGTCAGCGGGCGCGAACCACACACGTGCCGCGGCGGTATTCCTCACCGGCTCGGTCCCCGAGCGAGGTCCACAAGCGCATCTCGGGACGTCGATCGATCAGGTTGTCGCTCGGCAGATGGGCCAGGACACGCCGCTGCCGTCCCTGGAGCTGAGTATCGAGGAAGCCGTTCTCGCGTGCGAGGCGTCGTTCAGCTGCGCATATCGCAACTCGATCTCCTGGCAGTCGCCCTCGTCACCGTTGCCAATGGAGAACAACCCGCGGCTGGTCTTCGAAAAGCTGTTCGGGACCGGCAGCACGGATGCGGAACGCCGTGCGCGGCGGGAGGAGTCGCGCAGCCTCCTCGACTCGGTGATGGGGCAGGTGGCGTCGTTGCAAAAGGATCTGCCGGCAGGCGACCGTCGGCGGCTGACGCAGTATCTCGATGACGTGCGCGAGATCGAACGGCGGATTCAACGCGCAGAGAAGAGCGTGCCCGACGATCTGACAGTGCCCGAGGTGCCGGCGGGTGTGCCACCCACATTCCAGGAGCACCTGAAGCTGCTGATGGACCTGCAAGTGATTGCGTTCCAGGCGGAAATCACGCGAGTGTCCACGCTCATGTTCGCGCGCGAGCTGAGCACGGCCGTGTTCCCTGAAACCACCATTCGCGATCCGTTCCACAACCTGTCGCATCACTCAAACGATCGCGGCAACATGGATCGGTTTGCGCAACTGAACACGTACCATATGACGAAGTTCGCGTATCTGCTCGAGCGCCTGCAGAAGACACCTGATGGTGACGGCACGCTGCTCGATCACTCGCTCGTGCTCTACGGCAGCTCGCTGAGCGACGGCAACCAGCACAATTTCAGCCCGCTGCCCATCGTTCTCGCCGGCGGCGCGTCCGGGCGACTGAAGGGCGGCCGGCATCTGGTGTTCCAGAAGGACACGCACATGTCGAACCTGCTGCTCGCGCTCCTCGACACACTCGGCGTGAAAGCCGAGTCGTTTGGCGACAGCACGGGCATGCTCACGATCTGACGACGATGATCGAACATTCGCGCACGAACGTTTCACGACGCACGTTCATGGCCGGCCTCGGCGCGGCCGCGTCGCTCCCGTGGCTTCGGTCCGTTCAGGCGCAGGCACCGCGGGGGAGCCTGCTGCCGATCGCAACGCCGAAGATCGATCATCTCGATGTCATCGTGCCCGATGTTGCGGCCTCGGCGCGCTTCTACATGGGCGTGTTCAACACCAGGCTGCACGCGCAGCCGTTTCAGGGCGGGTTCCGTTACTTCGTGCTGTTCGGCGATCTACCGGCCAACCGCCAGGTGGGATATTTGGCCATCGGCGACTCGCGCGGACGAGGAACGTATATCGGCCATTTCTGCACGTCGATCTTCGACTATCGGCAAAACAGTGCGGCGATCGCCAGCGCGCTGGTCGAGGCGGTTGACAAGGCGGGACTGGGGAAGCTGACGATGGGCAGCGGACCCGGCGGGATCTTTTCGGATCCCGATGGCATCGAGATCCAATTCCTGCCTGCGCCGGATACGTTGGTGACGGTGGCTGAGCCGTCCGATCTCGTCGAGCCGAACAAGGGCCTGGTCACTCCGAAGGGAGTGGATCATGTGCTCCTGCATGTCTCCGATCTGGAGAAGGGCGTCCAGTTCTATCGGATCCTTTACGGCAAGGAAGCGAGTCGGCAGAAGAATCCCGATCGCATCTGGTTTCAGATCGGCGACACCCGCCTTGGCCTGGAACAGGTGACCGCTGGTCAGAAGCCACGCATTGCCCACTTCGGGGTGAAGGTCGCCGCTTTCGACCGCGGTGCCGTCATCTCTGGACTGCGCACGCTTGGCGCAGAAGTGGTGCCCTCGCCGGATGAACCCGATGTCGTGAGGTTTCGCGACAAAGACGGTAACTCGGTGGAGTTGAAAGCCGTCTGAGTTTGAAACGCAGGGATCGCAGGCCGTCGGTCGAATTCGTCTGTCACTCCTTGAAGTTGTTCACCACTCGCCTTGCTTCATCGTCAGAGCGCCGAAGTTCAGTAGCAGTCCTACTGGAAGGGGTGCGATACGCAAGTAGGTGAGAAGCTGGCGGCTGTGTCTCGAGGATTCCCGGTCCGACCGTCAATTCGATACGGATGGCAGACTCGATAATCGTCGAGGTGATGCCGTTGATTTCCTTGGCAGAGTCCCGTTGCGTCATGCCCGCTATAGATGCGGACGGCGTACCCAGCTGAGTCCCGCGAGTTTGATCAGAAGGGTGCCGCTCAGAAGGGCGCAGTTTTTGACGTCGAGGTCGCGCTGAGAGTTTGAGGAAATTCGCTCTGCGACCTCGGCGCATTCTGCATTCAGTTTCCGTTACGACTACAATGCTGCCCAAGGAGGTCCCGATGCGAGCGTTCAACGTAATGGCGATCGTGGCGGCGAGTATCGTTCTGTCGGCGGGACAGGCATTCGCGCAGGGAGTCGTCGCGCCTTCAGCCGGCTGCACGGCGACCCCGGCGCAGCTCGAAGCCAACAAGAAAGTGGCGATGGCGTTCTTTGCGCTCAACGCCGATCGCGTGGCGCTCGCCGATCCGACTTACAAGCAACACAATCCGGCGTTCCTCAAAGGCGGCAAGGAAGCCGGGCTCAGCGACTATGAATACTTCAAGTCGCGCTTCGGCGGTCCGCGGCAGGGAGGTCCGGGCGGAGGCGCAGGCCGCGGCCAGGCACCGACGGCGACAGGTCCTCAGCCGCCGGCGGGCAATCCTCTCGAGATCGTGATGGCCGAGTGCGACCTCGTGACGGTGATCCACCGCAATAATCGACAGGATCCCACCGCGCCGCCGGGGACGTTCTACGAGGTGTTCACCTTCGACACGTTCCGAGTGCGCAACGGCAAGCTGGTCGAGCATTGGGATGGCGCCGTGATCATCCGCCCGCGGCCGCGGCTGGTGCTCCGGCGACGGGTCGAGGCGCACAGTAGACGCGACTCTCGTGCGCTGAACGACCAGGCCAGCGTCGACAACGACGCGCTCGGCAAGGCATTCGCTCTCGTGGAGTAGGAATGCGGCGGCCGTTTTAGTCCCCAGGGGTGCTATTGCGTTTGTTCGTGAGGCTGCATCGCGAAGAACAAACCACCCCGATCGTCGCGCAAGCCTACGGACCTGCCCACGTTCGGGATCTCGATCGGCGCGAGTTCGTCTGAACCGCCGAGGCCATGTGTCTGATCGAGGATGCGATCGAGATCGGTGACAGCGAAGATCACCTGCCAGCGTTCGGGAACCCTACCCCAGTCCTGCTGGATCTTGATCGCGCCGCCGACCGATTCATTGCCGACGTTATACATGGTGTAGCCGTGCGTCAGGTGGCCGAACGTACGCTCGCTGGCCTTCCATCCGAACAGTCTCGAGTAGAAGTGGGTGGCCCCCGTCACATCGTGCGCCAGCATCTCGACCCACCACATCGATCCAGGTTGTTCCTGGCGCTCGGTGCCACTGCGTCCGTTTGCCTGCCAGAGGCCGACGATCCGCTCGTGCGGATCGACGATGGTCGCCATCAGAGCGGCGCCTGAGACGTCGAACGGCGCATCGCCAAGTCGTGCGCCAAGACGCTCCGCTTGCGCAATGGTCTCGTCCACTCGATCGACGGCGACATAGGGAATCCACCGTTGCCGGCCTCGCCTGATGGGACGCAACCCGGCGACGACGCGTCGGTCGATCGCGAATAACCAGTATGGGTGAGACGGCCCCGGTATTTCCTCGGTGGTCCATCCGAAGAGATCGCCATAGAACTGCAGCGCTGAATCGGGTTCGGGCGAGACGAGCTCGGCAAAACAGAAGGTGCCGATCGTGTGCGTGATGGGAAAGGCGTGCATGACAGTCGTGGATCGTACGCGAATCGCGAACTAATGGAACCTTTGCAAGCCAGAGTGGAATTACGTGATGACATGCCCGAACCGATCGCCGACACGTATGTCCACTCCTACGGCCAGCTGCGCAGCGTTGCGGCGCGATTCGTTCGCCGCGAGGATGTCGAGGATCTCGTGCAGGAGGCCTACGTGCGAGCGCTGGCGCATGGCCACCGATTCCGCGGCGAGTCCGCACCGACGACGTGGATCTACCGCATCCTGGTCAACGCTTGTCTCGATATTCGACGGTATAGCCAGCGTCGCGGTGTTCACGTCACCCTGGACGAGGCGCATGGCAGGCCGCGGACCCGGCAGTGGCACCGGCTGGCCGATCGCCACGCGCTGCGCGCCGCGCTGGATTCGCTCGACGCCAACCAGCGTGAAGTGTGCGTGTTGTACGACGTGATGGGCTACACGCACCCGGAGATCGCGCGACGACTGGGTATCCCGGTTGGTACCTCGAAGGGCCGTTTGTGCATGGCGCGCCGCCGCTTGCGGCGACTGCTGAAGACGTAGTGTCCGGCTTAACCGGCCTCCTTCACTCTTCGCGCAATGTGCGCATCGGCTGAATGAGCGCCGCAC
>DAINQP010000282.1:0-5885 GCA_036742665.1 Vicinamibacterales bacterium
GCTACATGGGATTCCGCGGCGTACTCGGCCACGAGTTCGTCGGCATCGCGGAGTCCGGTCCCTTTGCCGGCCGACGCGTCGTTGGTGAGATCAACTGCGCGTGCTGGACGTGTGAGACCTGCCGCAAGGGGCTGAACACGCACTGTCCGAACCGCACGGTCATCGGCATCCTGAATCACGACGGCGCGTTCGCCGACTTGATCGCAGTACCGCAGCGGAATCTGCATGCGGTGCCCGACTCCCTGCCGGATGACGTCGCGGTGTTTACCGAGCCGGTGGCCGCGGCGTTTCAGATTCCGGCGCAGATGTCAGTCCGCAGCACCGACCGGGTCATCGTGCTCGGCGATGGCCGTCTCGGCAATCTGTGTGCGCAGGTGCTCGCACGGTTGTCGAAGCACGTGACCGTCGTCGGCAAGCATCCACAGAAGCTCGCGCTGCTGACGGAACTTGGTATCTACACTGCCTTGTTGTCCGATCCAATCGATGAGCGCTCTGCCGACATCGTCGTCGATTGCACCGGTTCCGAGACCGGGCTGCCCACGGCGCTGAAGCTGGTTCGTCCCCGCGGCACCATCGTCTTGAAGACGACCGTTGCGGGGACGCAAACGCTGGCATGGGCGCCGTTCGTCATCGACGAGGTGACGCTAATCGGATCGCGATGCGGACCATTCGATCGCGCGCTCGACGCCCTCGCGCGCGGCGAGGTCAGCGTCGCGCCGCTCATCTCAGATCGCTACGACCTCACGAGGGGTGTCGAAGCACTCGAACGAGCCCAGGCAAAATCAGTTCTTAAGGTTTTGTTGAACGCGTCGTAGCGTTATTGTTGCGAGAGCTGCTTGACGAGCGTCGCGGTGCGGCCTCGGGCAAGATCGGCTGGCGATCGGCCCTGCTTGTTCTTCACATCAAACCGCGCGCCCTTGCCGGCCAGATACTCGATGATGCGATCGACGCCGCGCTGTACGGCGTAGTGCATCGGCGTCATGCCGGCATCGTTGGCGGCATTGACGTCGGCGCCTTTGTCCACAAGGGCCTTCATCACATCGACCGGGTCGTTGCGGTCGCCGGCCTCGGTGACCTCTTCGTCGCCGCCGCGTGGCGCGCCGAGTCCCGCCGCCGCCATCAACGGTGTTGAACCATCGGTGAGCGCCAGTGAGGGGTTCGCGCCCGCATCAACGAGCAGCTTTACAGACGCCAGGTCGATGGCCCGGACCGCCCGATACAACGCCGTCGATCCTGGAGCGACGTTGATATTGCCTTGTGCCTGACGCGGCGGAACCGTCTTCGTATACCTGGCATTGACGTCAGCGCCCTTCTCTACGAGCAGCTTCGCGATATCGAGGTGGCTGACACCGTTCTCGGACTCGGGCGGACTCGGCCGGTTGGTGTACTTCGCGAGGTTGCGCATCTCGATGACGATGTAGAGGGAGCCATCATTCACCGGTGCGCCCTTGTCGATCAGCATCTTCGCGAACGCGTAGTGACCGTTGAAGATCGCGGTCTGCATCGCGGTGAAGCCGTATTGTGGTTCCTCCAGCGTCAGGTCCGCGCCGCCGGCGACAAGCGCGGTACCTGCCTCGAGCGCGCCCTGCCGCGCCGCCAGCATCAGCGCCGTGATCCCGCCCTGAGGACGATCGTGAATGATCCCGCCAGCCCCACCCGTGAGTTTCTGAAACGTGTACTCGACGGAACGTGTGTTGGGCCGGGCGCCTGCGGTCAGCAGTGCTTTCACCACCGCCGCGTGGTTCTGGTTCGCGGCCAGCATCAGCGCGGTCTGGCCGCGGAATGTCTCCGCAGCGTTGACGTCGGCGTTCGCCTCGAGCAGCAGCTTGACGGACTCAACGTTGCCCGAGCGAGCCGCCAGCATCAGCGCGGTTTCACCGTCACCATACGTCACGTCGGGCTTTGCCCCGGCGCGGAGCAGCGTGCCGACAATCGCGGCACTGCCGATGGTGGCGGCTTCATGTAGCGGCGTCACGCCATAACGATTCGCGAGGCTCGGCTTCGCTCCTGCGGCTAGCAGGGCTTTCACCGTCTCGAGATCGTTCCAGTGGGCGGCCCATTGCAGCGGCGTGGATCCGTCGACGTCAGGTGCGTTCACGTCAACGTGTTGACGGATGAGCGCGCGTGCGATCGTGGATTGCTGCGCCTTGAGGGCGGTGACGAGACGCAGATCTGCCTGCGCGCTGGCCATTGAGCCGGTCGCGGCCAGAACGGCCGCGCACACCACCGTGATCCATCCGCGTTGCATCAGTCGCCTAGACCTCGACTCGACCGGAACTCTGGCCGAACTTGTCAGTGTTGTAGCCGGCCTTGTCCATCAACGAAATCATCAGGTTCGACAGCGGCGTGCTCTTCGCCATCCGGATGTGGCGGTTGCCCTTGTGCGTGCCCGCTCCGCCGCCGACGAGCAGCGCCGGCAGGTTCTCGTGATCGTGCGCGTTGCCGTTGGTCATGCCACTGCCATAGAGGAACAGCGAGTGATCGAGCAGATTGCCGTCGCCATCCGGCGTCGCCTTGAGCTTGTCGAGGAACTGCGAGAACAGATCGAGGTGATAGATGTCGATCTTGATCTTCTTCGCGACCTGTTCCGGGATGTTGTTGTTGTGCGAAACCGGATGATGGCCGTCGGCCACGCCGATTTGCGGGTAGCTGAGCGTGCTCAGCTCACGCGCCATCATGAACGAGGTCACTCGGGTCAGATTGCCCTGGAAGGCTAGATGCATCAGGTCGAACATCAGCATCACGTGCTCTTCCCAGTTCTCCGGGATCCCGACGGGCGTCGGAGGCGCCTCGATGCCGGTTTCGTTGCGCTGCTTCTCGGCCTGGACGATGCGTCGCTCGATCTCGCGGACGTTGTCCATGTACTCGGAAACGCGTGTACGGTCGCGCGGTCCAAGTTGCAGCTTCAACTCGCTCGCACTCTGCATCACAGCGTCGAGGATGCTGGTATTACGCTCCAGACGCGCGCGGCGCTCAGCCGGTGTCGCGCGATCGCTGCCGAACATGCGCTCGAATACCACGCGCGGATTGATTTCCATCGGCAACGGCTGTGACGCCGACGCCCAGCTGATCGTGCTCATGTACGAGCACAGGAAGTCGCCGGCGCAGCTGCCTAGATGACTCGAGTGATCCTCGGTGGCGAACTCCATCGACGGGAACGTGGACTCCTGCCCGATTTTCCGGGCGATGTACTGATCGGCGGTCGTCCCAAGCTTGATGACGCTGCCCTTCGCCGGAAACGTTCCGCTGAGCCACATCGCGGAGCTGACCGAATGGCCGTTCTCGCCGTAGTTCGACAGGTTGCTGAGGACGGTCAGGTCTTTGCGGAACGGTTCGAGCGGCCGGAGGATCTGCGAGAACTCGAAGTTGGCGCCCTCCTGGGTGGGCGTCCACTCGCGCATGATCGAGCCGTGCGGCACGTAGACGAAGCCAAACCGCGAGAGGGGCGCCGCCGGCGTCTGGGCCAGCGCCTTCGCGGCGGGCACCATGCTGTCGAGGAGCGGCAGCGCGACGGTCACACCGAGGCCCCTCAGAACGGTGCGGCGGGGAATGGCCTTCTTCGTCACCATCATGACTCTGATCTCCTGCTTTGAAACGGCGCACTCTTCACGATGCCCAGCACGAGCGACGAGAACGTGTACCCGGTGCGTCGCGCGTCCTTGACGATCGCGCGCACGAACGGCATGTCGTAGTACTCGATGCCGTGCCCCAATCCGTACGACAGCAGCATCTCCGTCATGTTCCGTGCGAACATGTCGGGGTTCCGCAGGATCGCCTGACGCAGCGCGACCGGGCCGTCGAT
The DNA here is from genome assembly GCA_036742665.1 of Vicinamibacterales bacterium. Lineage (GTDB taxonomy): Bacteria > Acidobacteriota > Vicinamibacteria > Vicinamibacterales > UBA2999 > Gp6-AA40. Next base: position 3,803 of record DAINQP010000282.1, read on the forward strand.
CGGCGTCCCGTCGGACAACTGCGACGCCGCGTCAATTATCGCGCCGTTATCGGTCGTTCGCCAACGGCCAATGCCGTCGAAGTTTTCGAGGGCTAACCCGATGGGGTCCATGAGTTTGTGGCACCCAGAGCAGGCCGGGCTCTTGCGATGTTCGTCCATGCGATCGCGCATGGATCTGGCTTTTCCCGGGTTTTCGTCGAGTGGCGGCACCACAGCCGGTGGTGAGGGCGGCGGTGTCCCGAGAATGTTGGTCAGGACGTATTTGCCGCGCAGCACCGGCGAGGTGCGGTTGTTCTGCGACGTCAACGCCAACACGCTCGCGTGACCCAGCAGACCTTTGCGCGCGTCATTCGTCACCGCAACGCGGCGGAACTGCGTGCCGTATACGTTCGGCACGTCATAGTGACGCGCCAGCCGTTCGTTCAAAAACGTGTAGTCCGCGTTGAGCAGCGTCGTCACCGGTTTGTCTTCCAGCACGATGCTCTCAAAGAGCAACTCCGTCTCCCTCTGTGCGGCCTCACGCAGGTTGTGATCGAAGTCGGGAAAAACGTCGGCATCAGGCTGGAGTCCGCGCAGATTTCGCAGGTACAGCCATTGACCGGCGAAGTTGCTGCCCAGTGCGCGCGCACGGTCGTCCTTCAGCATGCGCCGGACTTGCTGTTCGAGGACGACAGGGTTCTGCAGGCGTCCGGCGGTGGCGGCCGCCAGAAGCTCCTCGTCCGGGATGCTGCTCCAGATGAAGAACGATAGCCGCGACGCGAGCTCGAGATCGCTGACGCGATATGTCGCACCACGGGCGACATTGCCTGGGTCCTGTTCCACGCGATAGAGGAACCGTGGATGCACGAGCAGAAATCTCAGTGCGCCCTCGATACCAGCGTCGAAGTCGCCGCCATTCGCGCGTTCCTTGGCGTAGAAATCGAGAAGCCGTGTCATGTCCCCGTCGCTGACCGGCCCACGATACGCGCGGCGCGCGACTGACAAGAGGATGGTTCGCGCGCAAGCCGCCTCATCCCCTTGAGTGGCCGGACGGCACGTGAAGACCTTCACTCGGCTCGGTGCGTTCTCGGATCGAGTCGCGTTGAAGGGGCCTTCGATCGTGACCTTGTCGAGTTCCGGGATTCCTACCGGCGTGATCGGATCGAGCCGCTCGCGCTCGAACGGCTGCAGCAGCTCCACGGTCGTCGCCGAGCTTTTCTTGAGAAAGGCGACGCCAACCGTGTGCGGCCCGGCGGTGATCTTCAGTCGCTTCTGAAAGCGCTTCTCCATCTCGTCGCCGGCGAGTGACGGCTGCAGGTAATTCGCTTGTTCGTCTTTCGGTCCGCCGAATCGCGCCAGGACGATACGCTGACCGTCGAGGGTGACCTCGAGATCGTGCTCGAGCTCGAGTCCGCGGACGATGTTGACGGTCTCGCGATAGAGGCGCGGGCTGATGACGTACTCGCCGTCAACCGGGAAGTAGTTGGTGATGGTGATGCCACCACGCGTCCCGATCGGCAGGCCCGCGACGTGATCGTGCTGAGAGAGGTCGCCCCGGACGCGGAACGTTTCGAGCGACGGAGTGATCTTCGGACTCGCGACGGCAAGGCTGCTGATCTTCCACGCTGCGGACAGATAACGCTCCATGAGCGAGGTCGAGATGTTCAGCACCGTGGCGTTGTTGTCGAAGCCGTAGGCCTCTTCGTCCGGAGGAAGCAGCGCCGAGACGTCCACGTTCAGGGCGAACAGATCCCGGATCGCATTCGCGTACTCGGAGCGATTCAACCGGTGAATCGACGAGTGCCGCAGCATCGGCGACGCGAGGGCGGCTTTATCGATCGAGGCTTCCAGGTGCGCGACGAGGGCGTCGAGCGCGGGTTGCGCCGGTCGCGGGACGCCGGCCGGTGGCATCTGGCCGCCGCGAACCTTGCGAATGACTTTCTCCCAGGTCTCCGCGCCGGCGGGGATGTCCGATAACGACATCGTGTCGAGTGCCAGCCCGCCGGTTTTCGCGCGCTGGTTGTGACACGTGACGCAGTACTGATTGATCAGCGCGCCCTGCGCCGAGCCTTGGGCCGCGCCCGGGGCCGCGCCCTGACCTTGG
>DAINQP010000283.1:0-5870 GCA_036742665.1 Vicinamibacterales bacterium
AGGAACTGTTCGCTGCGTGGGCGGCGGCGGAGGTGTGAGGCGTAGTGTCGCGCTTCAGCCAGACGTCGCTCGCCGCGACGTCGATCGTGACCGCCGCGCCCGAGCCGACGCGCGAGCAACATGCGCTCCAGTTCAGCACCGTACTCAGCACGCCAGGCTCTCGGATATAGATGCATCAGCAAAGCGACGAGCAGTGTCTTCATGCGAGTCGGAGCCTCTTCAGCCCGATCGACGCGATGCGCCGCATGTTTTGCAGTTGTTGGTCGAGAGCCGCCGTCCCGCGTGCGGTCAGTTTGTACGGGCGCTGTCGCCCGTCGCCTTCGAGCGGCGCGATCAGCTCCTTCTCCACCAGTCGCGTGATCGCGTTGTAGAGGGTCCCAGGTCCTATGGTCACTCCGGCGAATGTTTCGATGTCGCTCATGATCGCCCACCCGTGTTTCGGGCCATCGGCGAAGCTCGAGAGGATCAGCAGTTCGGGATCGGAGGCCGGTCCGAAAGCACCGGTCCTACTTCTGACGGGTTTGGAGCTGGTGGTAGCCGAGCTGCCGACGAGCTTCGGCGAGGGTCTTCCCGTCGTTGATCGCCGCGCGAATCTGCTGCTCGATGGCGTCGATCTCCTCGGCGGCTGTCAGCACGGCGTCTTCGTGCGCGAGCGGAATGACGAGCACGCCGTCGGCATCGCCTCGTATCAAGTCGCCGGGATGCACGCGCGCGTCGCCGATGTTCACCGGGCTGTTGACCGCCTCGACCTGCACGCGGTCCTTGCCGGTGCGCATCGAGTAGCTGCGGCTGAAGATCGGATAGCCCAGCTCGCGCGACAGCGACGTGTCGCGGCACGCGCCGTCGATGACGGTGCCGGCGACGCCGCGCCGGTGGGCAACGAATGTGAGAATGTCTCCCCACACGGTGGCGTTCTCGCGGCCACCGTTGTCGAGCACCACGACGCGACCCGCTTCGACCTCGTCGATGTAGTCGCCGACGGTGCCAGGCGGTTGCCCGGCGGGCCCATAGAGGATGGTGAACGCCCGGCCGGTCAGGCGGAACCTCGGATCGAGCGGCTTGATGTTGAGACACTGCCCAGCGATGCCAAGTCGATCCAGCGCATCACTGATTGAGGTCGTATCCAGCTTCGCCGCGCGTTCGAGATTCTTGTCGTTCATCACCGTTTGACCGCCCTCACGGTTTAAGCAGCGTCTCGTAAGTCTTGCCCAGGACCTGTGTGGGAGGCAGGCCGCTCTTCAAGTCCACCACCATCTGCCGCTCGCGTTCGGCGATGACTTCAGCGGCCTCCAACACGCGATCGATATCGGCGGCCTTGACGAAGACCACTGCGCTGCCGTCGGCAACCACGTAGTCGCCTGGCGACACCGCCACGTCACCGACGACGATGGGCACGTTGGTCCCGGTCTCGACAATTCGTCCGCGCGCGGTGCGCGACGTGACGCTGCGCGCGAACACGGTGAATCCATAGTCACGCGCCTCGTCGACGTCGCGCGCGGGACCGTCGATGACGACACCGGCGACACCGCGCAGCTGCGCCGCGAGCGAGAGGTTGCCGCCCCAGCACGCGGCATCGACCCCACTGCGCTGCTCGAGGACGATGACGTCGCCGCCCTGCGCGGCTTCGATGGCAGTCGTGCCGAGATGTCGCGACGCCGCCCGGCGGCCGTCGTCTTTTTCGAGCTTCACGGTGACGACCCGACCGGAGATTCGGCGATCAGTGGTCAGCCGCTGAATGCCGGTGGCGACACCAGTGAGCTGCAGCTTGTCGAGCGCGTCCGAGACGGCGCAGGCATCGAGACGGCCGAGACGCGCGAGGGTATCGTCCATATGTCAATCGTAGTGTCCGGCTTCCCTGACCCGCCGAAGCCGAAGGCGAAGGCGGCAACCGGACATTAATGCCAATATGCGAAGCACATCGCGTTGCCGGTGCCGGCCTCGGAGCGATAGCACGGCACGTAATCGACCTGGTGATACTTCAAGCCCGCCGCATTCATTGCCGAGATCACCGGATACCAGTTCTTGATCTCCGCCGTGCCGACCTTGAAGTAACTCTCCGGAAGTGTGGCCAGCGTGTCCTCATCGCCGTCGGCCATGGCGGCGATCACTTTGCGATCGAAGTCTTCGTCGATGACGAAGTGCGTCAACCCACCCGACGCCATCAGCGCGACTCGCTTGAATCCGCTGAAACTCGTGATCGCGCGGTATAGCCCGCGACCGAGCTCGAGGCAGCGATGCACTTTGGGTGTGTTATGCGGGAAGTGGACGTTCAGGATGATCGGCACGCTTGGCGGTGTCTTGTCCTGCAGAATCGTGTGGTAGAAAAACCCGTAGGCGTGCGGGATGCCGCCGCGCGGCGCGCCGCTCGGCGTCTGTTCCGACTGTGCCAGGTCGAAGTCCTCGTCGGCGAGCGACCGCAAGATGTGGTCGGCAAGCTCGGTGGCGCCAGGATAGGTGGCGCCTTCCTCAGGCGAATTGGCCGGCTCGGCAATGTTCAATCCCGGCGCGTCTTCGTTCAGATGCTGGACGTTGCTGATCGTCTTGCCGCGATAAACGGTAATCGCCGGCGTCAGGCCTGCATTGAAGAACTCACGTTGATCGTTGCCGATGATGACGACAGCATCTGGGGCCACCTCGTTGAACTTGTGGCCGAGCGCTTCCAGGGCCGAGCGGCACTTCACGAAGCGCTCCCGACGCTTCTCCACGGCAATCTCGTCGGCAAATCCCGGCGCACGCGCCTCCAGCAGTCCCGGGTAGTCGTAGGTCTTCCCGCGGAACCAATGGTTCTTGTTCTCCTTGTCCGCTTTGGCGCGGAGATCCCACTGCTCCGGCGGCGTGGACAGCAACGGTCCGTGCGACGACCCGATTCCCAACACGACATCAGCCATTCTTCTGAACCCCCAACGCCCACTACCAACCACTACCAACGCCCAACTCCCAAGCGAAACTACTAACCACTAACCACCAACCACTAACTATCTTTCAGGTCGCCACCTCGAAAACCGCCGCTCCAGCCGTTCGGCCAGCCACGTCAGGACAATCCCCGACAACGCGATGATCGTCACGCCCAGAAACACCGTGTCGGTCTGGAAGGTCTGGCCACCATAGTTGACCATGTAGCCAATCCCCTCGCTGCCGCCGAACATTTCACCGACCACGACGCCAATCAACCCGAGCGCCACCGCCTGACGGACACCGGTCAGAATGAACGGGACCGCGCCGGGAATGACGACCGTCGTGAACATCTGCCAGTCGGACGCACAGTAGGCTCGCGCCGCCCTGAGCAGATCGTGGTCGATCGCGCGCACGCCGCCTATCGTGTTGATCAGCACGGGAAACACCGCGTTGATGAACACGATAAACACCTTCGACTTCATGCCCAGGCCGAACCAGATCAGTACCAACGGCACGAGTGCGACGCGCGGCGTGGAGTACAACGCAGTGACGAAGGGATTCACGATCATCGCGATGCGGCGATACCAACCGATGATCACGCCGAGCACCACGCCGACGGCGATCGCGAGACCAACCCCGATCACGAAGTTGGTCCCGCTGTAGATCATGTCCTGCTTGAGCCGACCCTTCGTCCACTCCTCGACGAAGCGGTAGGCCACCTGCGACGGACCGGTGAAGAACAACGGCGAGATCGTGCCGGCCGACCAGAACGCCTGCCACGCCGCCAGTACGATCACCAGCGCGACGCCGCCGAGGATCGCCGCCTCGTGGCGCTCGTAAAAGCTGCGCCGTGGCTGTTCGACGAGTTCCGTCTCGGTCGTGGCGCTCATCAACTCGCCGCCTTCGACATGCCGATGCGATCCGGCGTTTCCTCAACCATCTGCCAGATGGTCTCCTCAACTTCGAGGAAGCGCGGGTCCCGCTTGAGCCGCAACGTCCGCGGCCGCTCGAACGGAATGTCGATCACGCCTTTCACACGCCCGGGCCGCGCGCTCATGACGACGACACGATCGGCGAGAAACACGGCTTCATTGATCTGGTGAGTGATGAACACGACGGTCTTGCGAGCCTCGCTCCAGATCTTGAGCAACTCGGCCTGCATGTACTCACGCGTCTGTGCATCGAGCGCCGCGAACGGCTCGTCCATCAACAAGACGACCGGATCAGCAGCCAGCGCACGGGCCAGGTTGACGCGCTGCTGCATGCCCCCCGACAGCTCCGACGGATAGTGACGCTCGAAGCCGCGCAGGCCCACCATCTTCGTGAAATGCTCGGTCCTCACGTCCATGGTCGCCCGATCGAAACGCCTTTGCATCTCCATGCCGTAACGCACGTTGCCGGCGACGGTCCGCCACGGCAGAAGACTCGCTTGCTGAAAGACCACGGCGCGATCGACGCCAGGGCCATCGACGTGTGTGCCATCGATAATGACGCGGCCGGCGTCATAGCGCAGCAGACCGGCGACAATGTTCAGCAGGGTCGTCTTGCCGCAGCCGCTCGGGCCGACGACGGCCATGAACTCGCCGTCGGCCACCGACAGCGACACGTCGGAGAGCGCCAGCACTTGACGGCCGTCACGCTCGACGTAGTAGCGCTTGGTGAGGCCGACGATCTCCAGCTTGTGCACGCTGTTTACTTGTAGGCTTGTCCGGCTTTTCGCGATTCCTCGGCCTTGATAGCGGGGCCGAAGAGCGACTGGAAATACCCCTCTTTCACCAGGCGCGCGACCGTGCCGTTGTCGATCACCTTATGGAAGTCGTAGCCCTTCAGATCGGCAGACAGGCGTGGATCGACCTGCTGCGCGATGATCGCCTTGACAGCGCCGTCCATCACGAACGGCACGCGGTCGAAGATATTGCCCTTGGCGTAGGCGTCGTAGATGCGGGCGACGTCGGCCTCCGGCTGCTTGTCGAACCCAATGTACGTCTTTACCGCGAACGCCTTGTCGTCGTAGAAGCGCTTGATGGCTTCGGCGTGTGCCTTGATGATCTGTTCTGGTAGTTTCGGATTCGCCGCGATCGCGCTCTTGGCAAACATGTAGGTCGTCGCGGCGTACACTTCGTGCTCGGCGAGATTCGCCAGATTCTTGAAGCCGGCTTCTTCGAGACGGAAATAGTTCGGCGCCGTGAGCAGCGTGGCGTCGGCGCGGTTGGTCTGCAGCGCCGCGGCGCGGCCCGTGACGTCGGTGCCAACGGGGATCCACTGCACATCGCGGACTCCGAGACCATACGTGCCGAGCAGCGCGACGGTGTAGTTGTACGGTGCATCGCCAATCTGGCCAACGGCGATACGCTTGCCCTTCAACTGCTTTGGATTCGAGAACTCTTTCTGCGCGATGAGCGCGAAGAGACCTTTGTTCGACGAGCTTCCCATCAGCGCGAACGAGCCGTCACGCGTGCTGGCGACCATGCCCTGCTCGAGCGAGTGATTGACCATGACGGCCTGGCCGCTGGTCAGCATCGCCACGCCGGCGGGATGCACGCCGAACTGGAGATCCACGTCGAGGCCCTGCTTCGCGTAGTAGCCGCCTTCCTTCGCGATGTAGAGCGGCCACGACGCTCCGCTGCGCGTCGGGTAATTGATCGTGACCTTCTGCAGATTTTGCGCCTGCGGCCACGCCGCCAGCGCACCGAGCACGGCCACGATCGCGACGAAGTGTCTACGGCTCATACGGCGGCCTCCACCGGCACCTTGAGGTTGAATACTTTTCGGGCGTTGTCCTCGAAAATCTTCTTCTTGTCTTCTGCCGTCAGCCAGTCGATGGACTCGATGGTGAATCGAGTTTCGTCGAGCCAGCGGCCGGTCCGTGGATCTTTCACCGTGCCAACGCCGGGGCGCTCGGTCCCGAACAGACAGCGATCGACCCCGACCGTCTTGAAGAGCAGCTCGAGCGCGTCCTTCGAGTAGAGCACGGT
>DAINQP010000284.1:0-5853 GCA_036742665.1 Vicinamibacterales bacterium
GGCTCCGGCACGGCCTTGCTCTTGTAGTAGGCATAGACACTCGCGCCGAGAACCGCGAGGACGATGAGAGTCAGGATGATTTTTTTCATAATCGCTGTCGTCTGCTACGAGTGCTTCGGGAGTCCCGAGCGCAGTCCTTTCCAACCCTCTTCGAAAATCGTGTACACGGTCGGCACGAAGACCAGCGTGATCATCGTCGAGGCCGTCAGGCCGCCGATGACGACGCGCGCCAGCGGCGCCTGCAGCTCGCCGCCCTCGCCGATTCCAATTGCCATCGGGACGAGGCCGAGCATCGTCGCAATCGACGTCATCAGAATCGGGCGCAGACGCGTGCGGCCGCCGATCTCCACTGCCTCGCGCAACGGCAGCTTGTCGCGTCGGCGCAGAGTGTTGATGTAGTCCACCAGCAGGATCGCGTTGCTGACGACGATCCCGGCCAGCATGATGATGCCAATGTACGCCTGCATACTGAACGATGTGCCGGTCAGTAGCAGACTCAAGACCACGCCGATCGCCGCGACCGGCACCGAGAACATGATGATGAACGGATCGCGCAGTGACTCATACTGCGACGCCATCACAGCGTAGACGAGCAGCACCGCGAGAATCAGCACAAGCTGCAGCTGTTTGAACGACCGCGCTTGCTCCTCGAGCTCCTCACCGAAGCCGATGGAGAAATCGGGCGGCACGCGCAGCTGGCCGAGACGGGACTGCACCGAGTCCACGGCCTGGCTCAGCGGCACTTCGATCTCGGCGTTCACAGTCGTCATACGCTCCATGTTCTTGCGCTGGATCTGTACCGGGCCAGCCTCGCGATTGAGCAGGAGCACGTTCTTGGCCGGCACGACCTGGCCGGTGGGTGTGCTCAGGAGCACGTCGCCGACGTCGCCGATCGCCTCGCGATCCTGCTCGCGCAACTGGACGACGACAGGGTATTCGTTGCCGCGCTCGCGGAATTGGGCCGCCGTGGTGCCGGCTACGTTGGTCTGAATCGTGTTGGCCACGCTGGCCACCGACATGCCGAGCATCGCGGCCTTCGGGCGATCGACGCGAACGGCGATCTCGGGACGGCCTTCCTCACGACCGACGTTGACGTCAGCAATTCCCGGCGTGTCTTCCATCATTACACGGGCGTCCTGGGCAAGACGCCGAGCGTCGTCGAGGTCGTGGCCGCGAATCTCCAGCTGCAGGCGGCTCGAACCGCCGTTGTTATTACCGCCGCCGCTGAGGAACCGCATGATCTGGTTGTTGCCGCCGGCGGGATTGGCGCGCACCACGACGCCGGGAAGTCCGGAGAGTTGCCGCCGCAGCGCGATCGCAACCTGTTCGTTGGTCCGCGTGCGCTCGTCACGTGGGACCAGCATGACGCGGATCTGGCCGCGATGCGTGCTGCCGCCGCCTTGCTGATAGTTGTTCCCACCGCCCCCGCCCTGGGTGATGACGGTGGTAGCCTCCGGCACGTACTCCTTGATCAGGTCCTGCAGACGCAGCAGCGCTTCCTCGGTGCGTTCGATGCGCGTGCCGACGGCGAGTTCAGCGTTGATGTTGACCTCGCCTTCGTCGGTTTGCGGCAGGAGTTCAGTCTCGATCTGTGGATAGATCAGCGCCGCCGCGACGACGAGCGCGGCCGCGCCGCCGATCACTGTAGGCCGGTGATTGAGCGCCATATGAATCGCGCGCTGGTAGCCTTCGTCGATGCGCTCGAGGAATCGTTCGCTCATTCGATAGAAGCGGCTCATGACGCCGGTTGCTGCCGCTTCTTCATCCGGCGTCTTCAACCAGCGCGAGCACAGCACCGGCACAATCGTCACGGCCACGAAGAGCGACATCGCCAGCGAGAACATCACGACGACCGACAGCTGCGTGAACAGGATGCTTGCCGTGCCGGACAGGAACAGCAGCGGCACGAACACCGCGATGTGCGTCAAGGTGGAGGCGAGAATCGCCGACCACACTTCCTCGCTGCCGTCGATGGACGCGGTCATCTTGTCCTTGCCCATGTGGAGGTGGCGGTGCGTGTTCTCGAGCACGACGATGGCGGCGTCCACGATCATCCCGATGCCGAGGGCGAGACCGCCGAAGGTCATCGTGTTCAACGTGAAGCCGCCGAAGTAGAGCAGCGCGAACGTGCCGATGACCGACACCGGGATAGACGTGCAGACGATCAGCGTCGAGCGGAAGTCGCGGAGAAACGCGAAGATGATCAGCACCACGAGGATGCCGCCAACCAGCGCGTGCTCCTGCACGTTGTTGATCGCGCGCTGAATGAAGACCGAGTTGTCCTGGGTCACGGTCATCTTGATGCCCGGGACCTCCTTGTTCACTCGCTCGACTTCCTTGCGCACGGCCGCGGCGACCGCCACGGTGTTCTTGCCCGACTGCTTCTGCACCTGGATCTGTACGCCCGGCTTGCCGTTGATCAGCATGAACGAGCGGCGCTGTTCGGTGGTGTCCAGCACATCAGCGATGTCGCGCATGTACACGGGTACGGACTCGCGCGTCATCACGACGACGTTGCGAATGTCCTCGAGGTTCTGGAACTGACCCTGGCTGCGGACCAGGAATGTCGAATTGCCCTGGTAGATCTCACCGAGCGGCGTGTTCTGGTTCTCGTTGCGCAGCGTGTTGACGACGTTGTTCACCGAGAGGTTGAGCGCGGTGATCTTTTCTTTGGAGAGCTTGACGTGAATTTGCCGCCGGACGCCGCCATTGACGGTGACCGCAGCCACGCCGTCCACGCGCTCGAAGCGCGGCGCAATCTCATTCTGCGCGATCTCGCGGAGCGTGACCGGGTCGTAGTCACCCTCAATACCGATCTGCGCGACCGGAAGCTGGTTCGAATCGAACTTGAAGATGGTCGGCGGGTCGGCGTCCTCGGGGAGACGGCCGCGCATGCGGTCCACCCGCGTGCGCACTTCGTCGGCGGCTTCCGACAGATCAGAACCCCATTCGAAGTTCAACTGCACCTGGCTGTTGCCTTCGGACGAGGAGGACGTCACCCGCACGATGCCCGGCACCGCGCTCACCGCCTGCTCGAGCGGCCTCGTGATCAGCTCTTCGATCTCGAGCGGGCCGACACCAGGGTAGCTGGTGCGCACGTTCAACGTCGGCTGTTCGAACTCCGGCATGAGATCGACTGGCAGCCGCGTGAGCGAGATCAGCCCAAGCAGCGTGATGACTGCGCTGATCATGAACATGGTGACCGGACGCTGAATCGCTAAACGAGGAATGCTCATGTGAACACTCTGGTTGACTTACGTGAGTATTGCCCCTACCCGCGGCACGTCCACAGGACGTGCCCTAGCTCCGCGCGTCCAGGACGCGCTATTGGGACGAACCGCCGTTGCCTGGCCGCTGACCGCTCGGCGGACGCTGCGTACCATCGCCGCCAGACCGTCGTCCGCTGCCGTTGCCGTACCTGCCGGACCCATCGCCACCCGATCGACGGCCTGAAGCGTCGCCACCGTAGCGCCGTCCCGAGCCATCGCCGCCAGATCGCTGGCCCGACGCCTCAGTGCCTTGACGGCCGGCTGTTGCACCTGGCGTGGCGTTCGACCGTCCGTCTCCGTCTCGAGCGCCGCCTTCACGCGCGGTCGGCGTCGTACCGTCGCCGCGTCCTCGACCGCCGTTACCCCGTCCTTCACCGCCCGCGAGCTGCACGCGATCGCCGTCGCGCAACGCACGCGCGCCCGTCGTAATCACCTGATCGCCTTCGGCCAGGCCGCCGACGACTTCGATGAACTCCTCGCCCTCGGTGCCGAGCTCCACCGTCCGGAAAATTGCCAGGCCATTCAGGTGCTGAAACACACCGCGTCGTCCACCGAGATCGGCGACGGCGTCAACCGGCACCACCAGGCTGTCCTTCTTGGTCGCCGTCGTGATGCCGACACGCGCATACATGCCCGGTTTCAGGCGGAAATCAGCATTGGGAATCTCGATCTCGATGGGGGCGGTGCGAGTGGCGGGATCGAGCACCGGGGCGACTCGCGCAATGCGGCCCTGGAACGTCTCTCCCGGAAACGCATCCACTTCGACCTTGGCCGCGGCACCGGTGTGAAGTTCCTTGAGGTCGCGCTCGACGACGTTGACCACGAGACGCACGCGGCTGATGTCTACGACATCGACCATCGGTGAGTTCTGCGAGACAAATGCGCCCGGATCGACCGACCGCTTGGCCACGAAGCCGTTGACCGGCGAGACGATGACGGTGTTCGCGAGATTGATGCGCAGCTCGTCGAGACGGGCCTTCGACTGCATGCTCTGAGCCTTGGCGAGATCAATCTGCGCGACGGCCGCCTGATAGCGTGCCTCGTTGTCGTCGAGTGTCTGCTTCGGCAGCAGCTGACGCTGGAAGAGATTGCGCGAGCGCTCGACGTTGGTGAGCGCGAGCTGCAGATCCGCTTCACGCTGACGAATCGTCGCGGCCGCCACTTCTTGCGCGGCTTCGGCCTGCTTGACCTGCTCGACGATCTCAAAGTCCTCGATCTTCGCGATGCGCTGGCCACGTGACACGCGATCGCCGAGCCGGACGAACACGTCCTGCAGGCGTCCGCCCGTCCGCGGCGCGACGGCGACCGTCGCCTCGCCAATCAAATTGCCGACGACGCGGACTTCCTGGTTCATCGAGGCGCGTCGAGCACTGGCCAGCTCCACGACCATTGGGCCGCGTCCACCGAAACCGCCGCTGCCCCCACGGAAACCACCTCCGCCGCCACCGAATCCGCCGCCACCGAAATCGCCACCGCCACCGCCGCGGCGGCCAGCGAACCCACCACCACCTTCAGCGCCCGGTCCGGCAGCTGCCGTAGGCGAACCGCTCCGCGAGCTTCTGTAATAGAGGACGCCCGCTAAAGCGACTCCGGCGATCACCGCACCGATGACAATTTTTCTCATAACGCTGAGATGAGTCTCGTTCCTCGATCAACCCGGCCGATTAATTGCCGCCACCGCCGCCGAAGTTTCCGCCGCCGCCCGCGTTCGCGCGCGTGGCCTGGCCGCTGCCCGCCTGAATCGGAGTGATACTGATACCGCCGGCCGCGGGTATCTCCTGCACACGCTCGAAATCCACTTGCGCACGCCGATAGTCGAGGAGTGCGCGAAGCTCTGAATTCTCGGAGTCGCGTAGATCGCGCTGCGCTTGGACGACGAAGAAGTTCGTCGACAGACCCACCTCGAACCGGCTTTGCTCGGCCTCGAGCCGCTTCTCGGCGAACTCACGTGCAACCTGTGCGGCCTGCAGCCGTTCGCGGTTCGACTCGACGAGCAGCGCAGCGTTGGTGACTTCGGTCGCGATCTGCAGTTCGAGAGCTCGTGCCTGGGCGATCGTCTGCCGCTGCTGCACACGCGCGCGCGCCAGGTTCGCATCAGCCGTGCTCGATCCGATCGGATAGCTGAAGTTCGCCGCGAAGTTCCACGTCGGCGCCTTCTGGTTGAAGAGGGTGCTGAGCGTATTGGAGAAGCCGCCAGGGATGATCTGCGTGGGCGGGGCACCGAGCGCCGCTCCCGGGGGGCGAACGAACTGCGGCCCGCCGATGCCAGCGAGACCGTAGCTCGCCGTGACATCCAACGCCGGCAGTCGCTGGTCGGAGAGATTCTTGATGGAGACGTCGTTGGATTCGACCTGTTTCCGGGACTGTTCGATGTCGGTGCGCGCCGATAGGGCCTTGCGAACCGCGCCCGCGACATCGAGCGACTCCGTCGTGTACGTCGGGCGATCGACGGGTTCGATATTGGCGACCCAGTACGGGTCATCGGTGCCGTTGACGATCAGCCGTTTGAGTGCAAGCTCGGCGGTGCGCACCGCGGCCTGCGTCGTGGCCACTGTCTGGCGGCGCGTCGCCTGTTCGGCCTGCG
>DAINQP010000285.1:0-5780 GCA_036742665.1 Vicinamibacterales bacterium
CAAACGCGACGATGACCGCGACGGCGAGCGCAATCACCGGGAGCAGCGGCACCCCAGGAACCCGAGGCGATGAGAGTGTGGGCGACTCAACCGCTGTCGGCCCGTCCGAGAGGACGGCACCTAACCGGACGCCATCGACGGTTTCGATTGGATGGATCCATCGATAGCCCCGCGTCGGCACCGTTTCGAGAAACCTAGCCTCGCGTGCCTCGTCGCCCAATGCTCGACGAATCTGCGCGACGATCCGCGTAAGGGCGTGATCGGTGACGGCGGTTCCGGGCCAGACCAGGTCGAAAATTTCCTGTTTCGTGAAGAGATGACCCGGCCGCTGAACCATCACCGCGAGGAGGTTGAAGGCCTTCGGTTCAAGCGCGACCGCAACGCCGTCGCGTGCGAGGCGGTAGGCGTCGAGGTCGAGAACGTAATGGTCCCAGCGGTATCGTGAGGGCACGGAATACGTAATGTCCGGTTGCCTGACCTGAGCGGAGTCGAAGGCAGCCGGCACGGTCTCATACACAGACGCTGCGGCATCGCCGGTGGTTGCCCCTCGTGGCCATCATCAGAAAAACATCAGACCCTCATTTTCCTAGGTTTTCTCGAGAATCAGCCGTTTGCCCGGGCCATCGATAGTGACGCGATCGAAAAGATGCAGCGGCAGCAGGCCATCGACCTCGACCGGCTCGGAACCATCGCGTCTGGCAACCACAGCCGCAACGTCGCGGAACGTCAGGCTACCCACATGCAGTTCGCGCAATGTCGCCATACGTACATCAGTCTGTCCGGACATTGTCTTGAGCGTGGCGAGCGTCGGCAGAGACGTGACCGGCAGCGCAGCATGTGGGGCGAACAACAACAGCGATGCCGCGCCGCTATCCGGTACAAGCCGCAACAGCGATTGCCGCTGAGGCAGCGCAATCAGGAAGCGCCCGCCACTCTCCTGCAGCTCCAGTGAACTGCCGCGCGCGTCCGTCGCGTGACTCGGAGACCACATGACGAGACGTTGTCGGAAGTCGATGGTATAGCGAAGTGGCGCAAGCGCATCGTGACCGATGACACCGTCCACCGTGCTGCCTCCAGGGATCTCAGCCAGATCGATCACCGAGGCCAGAAGACTCGAGACGATCACGGGCCCGACGTGTAGCGAATTCACGCGCACGACCAGCGTCTCGCGACTTCCCGCTGCCGACCCCATCGCCGTCCTGGCGACCACAGGCGCGCCAATCGCCTCGGCTGTTTTCGGTGACACGACTGTATGCGTCGATCCGGTGTCGAGCAGGAACCGAAACGGCCCCTGGCCGTTCAGCCGCACCGCCAGGACGATGTCGCCGTGCCCCGATTCGAATGGCGTGACGTCCGCCCGTTCACTGACCGCGGCGTGCGGTGCCGACGCGAACGCCATGAACCCAAGCGCGAGATATCCCAGTGTCCGCATGAATCCTCCCGTCTCCCAAGGAGGCTTCAGCGTGCGCGGCCACGCGTGCGATGTCGTGATGAATCCCTGATGAAACTGTGCGGCTTCAATGAGATGATTTCGCGCGTGACACTCCATCACGTCGCTCGTGCAATCGGGACGGTTGCGATGGTCGTCGCGTGCCTGCAGAACGCGCAGGGCCAGGCGAATCCCGATCCGCGGCTGCCGCCGAAACCCTATCCGCCCGCCCCGCGGCTCGCAGACGGCACTCCCAACCTCGGGCCCATCGAGCCGAACAAGGGCTACTGGCACCTCAAGCAGGTCCAGGATTACAAGCAGGTCCTGATGCATCCGAAGGAGATTCCCTATCAGCCCTGGGCTAAAACGCTGGCGATGCAGCGTCGGGCCGAGCTCTCGAAGTACGACCCGCAGGGCTACTGCATGCCGCCCTCAGGACCGCGTCTGATGACCACACCGTTCCCGATGGAGATTCTGCAGATGCCGGAGCAGAAACGCATCGTGATGATCTATGAAGGCGGCACGCACATCTGGCGAATCATCTACATGGACGGTCGGAAGCATCCCGAGCCTGACCTGGCGAACCCGACGTGGCTTGGCCATTCGGTCGGACACTGGGAGAAGGACACGCTCGTCGTTGACGTCGTGGGCTTCAACGAAGGCAGCTGGATCGACATGGTCGGCGATCCACACACCGACAAACTGCATCTGATCGAGCGCTTCACGCGCAAAGATCTCTACACGCTCCGCTACGAAGCGACGATCGACGATCCCGGTGCTTACACCGAACCGTGGACGATCGGCTTCGACATCGTCTGGGACGACAAGGGCGAGATCCAGGAATACATCTGCCAGGAAAATAGTCCCTGGATGCGAAAGCTGTTCGCGGAATGGGAGCGAACCAAACGGTAGCGGCGGCCTTTGTGGCCGCGCTCGCCGTCTCGTGCGCAACGCTTAGTCCACTCGCGCAGATCGTCCAGCCGCCGACGTTTCGGCAGGCGGACAGTCAGCCCGCTGAGATTCGACTGATCGCGCCGTCGGTGCGCCAGCCGACCGGCGGAGCGGGTGTTCGAATCTGGCTCGAGGTGACCAACCCAAACGCGTTCGGCTTCACGTTGAGCACACTTGCCGCGACCTTGTCGATTGAGGGAACGCGCGCCGCGACTGGCGACTTTCCTCTTGGCCTGCCGCTCAACGCACGCCAGCAATCGGTCGTGCCGCTCGATCTCTCCATCGACTTCGCTGAGGTGCCCGGCCTCGCTTCGATCGTGCGGCAGCTGGCCACGCGTGGCTCGGTTGGTTATCAGCTCGACGGAACTGTGGGAATCGACGCAGGCCGTCTGGGAACGCCGCCGTTCGGGCCGATGCGGCTGACCAGCGGCGAGTTACGGGTGATACGGTAGTGAGTGTCGATCAACGCTGTCGCTTCAGGTCGCCGTACACGACGCGACCACCGAGGATCGTGAGCACCGAGTGAACGCGACGGATTGATTCGTCTGGTACGGCCTTGGGATCGAACACATCCGCATTCAGCACCACGAGGTCCGCGAGTTTCCCCGCTTCGATCGTGCCGAGCGTCTCTTCTTCGCGAGAGAACCAGCCGTTCGCGCCGGTGTAGAGCCACACCGCTTCCTGCCGCGTGATCTGCTGGCCGTCGTTGATCAGCTCGCCGCGCACGTTGCGGCCGGTCACCATGTAATACACGTGCAGCCACGGGTTGATCGGCGAGGCCTGCGCGCCGTCCATGCCGGCGCCGACATGGATGCCACTATCGAGGAGCAGACGATAGGGCGGTCCGGCCAAACCTTTCGATCCACTCAATACACGCCACCCGTGCGCGCGGACGCCCACGGCCAGCGCCTTCATGCGCGCGATCGTCGCCGGCGTGATCGTGTTCACGTGATCGATCGTCCAGCGCAGGTTCGTCAGCGGAAACTCTTTGTGCACGCGCTCCCAGACGTCGGCGCGCGCCACGTGATTCGCCTCGTCGAAGCTGTGCTCCATCATCTGCCAGCCGCGCTGCGCGATGAGCCGAGTGGACTGGTAGTACTCGTCACCAAGCGGCACCGCGCCTTCGAGCGGCCAATCGACGATGTGTTCGCCGACACCTGTGGTCTTCACGAGATCGTCGCCAAGATCGGGTAGCTGACTGTCCAGGACGTCGCGCAACTCCGGATTGCCAGGTTTCTTGTCTACCCGCGGGCCGGCGTTGAAGAACAGCCGCAGCCGCAGCGTGAGGCCGCCTTCCTGCTTCAACTCCAGCATCGGTCGATGATCGGTGGTGCCGAAGTACTGCGCCGGCCCACGCTCCTGTGAACCAAGCACCGAATGCACGGTAGTCAGTCCCACGCTGTTGAAATAGCCGAAGACCTGACGCATCGTCCGCTTCGTGTCGGCGAGCGTCCAGTTGGCGCGCAACGCATCCAGCGCGTTCCACGAGGGACCGTTCTGTTCGATCACTCCAGTGTCGGAGACCGTGATGCCGCGGCTCTCGAAAAACTTTTTGCCCAATGAGTTCGTCGCCGCGGGACCATTGAACGCGACGTGAATGTAGACCGGATGTCGAGGCGCAGCCGCATCGAGCTCGGCGAGGGTGGGCATCCGGTTCTCGGCGAACTGCCGCGGCTGCAGGCCGCCGATCGCGGTGATGAACGCGCCGTCGGGCACGGTCTCCGCCCGCTCGCGGATGACGTTCTGCACTTCCGCGATCGAGAACGCGGTCTCGATCGTGCGCGTCTCGTAGCCGGGCCGGCTGCCGACCAACTGCACGTGGAAATGGTTGTCGATCATCCCGGGAATGACCGTTTGGCCGCGCAGATCGATCGTGTCGGTGCAACCACCAGAGGCGTTCGCGGCATCGCCCACTTCGACGAAGCGGCCGTTCGCGATGCGCACCTTCGATACGACGGTGCGCCTGACATCCATCGTGTGAATTCTTGCGTTGGTGAGGAGCAGCAGTCGCCCGCCAGGACACGGCTGCGCCGACACGAGTGCCGGCATCAGGAGAACGACGATTGACGCCAGCAGCGTAGGGCCGGTTCTATACGCCTTCGCCAAGGCTACGGCCGACCGGCCAGAAGGATTTACCACCGCTTGTCGATTGGCTTGTCGGGATCCGCAGTGATGTTGAGCATCGCGCAGTGGTGGTAGTTATGACCACCGTCGACAGCGATTCCAGGATGCTCGGCCATGAACTCGATCACCTGCAGCACGCAGGCCGGGCAGCTGATGTTGGGGATGGGAATCATGCCATCGAAGGCCTGTGGCTGCGCGGGTTTCTCAGTGTGGGCGAAGATCCCGTCGAGCAGGACAGGCGCGACCACCGGATTCTGAATGAGCGCCGACTGCGATCGCGGTCCGTTCGCTGTCTGCACGACAGTCACCTCTGGATCCTTCGGCAGCTGCGCCATCGTCCTGGCCAGGGCGACGCGATAGTGACCCGGGTGGAAGATCGACTCCTGGACGAGCAGCGGCAGATCCGTGCCACCCTTGACGTTGGTGACCGCTCCACTTGGCACGCCAGGATTCGCCGGTGTGCCGCGTCCGGGATTCGCTGAGACGCCGCCGCATGGCCCGATCTTCTGGGGATCACCCAGCCGATTCTGCATGAGCGAGGCGGCCGGCTGCACAAGGACGAAGTGCGCGTCGGCGACGCTCGACAGGCTGGCTGCGACCATCACACCCCACAGGATTCTGCTTTTCATACGGCTCCTCACCCATTGCGCAGGGATTCATTCCCGCGAATTATCACCGATGATCTGGCATTCGTAGTGGTGTCATCGCTGGTTTGTCGGCGATCGACTGGACACCGATGTCGTCCGTCGAGCGATGTCGATCTCACGTGTCCGGCTGGGCCGACATGGCGGATCGTGTCGGCGCCTCTGGTGTCGTCAACGGGGCGCCAGAGCAGTCGTATTAGCATAGGACCAGTCGGACTCCTGGTTCGCGACGAGGTGACATGTTGAGACTGCAGAGCATCGTTTCCGGTGTGGTGTGCGTGATTGTGGCCTGCTCGGTATCGGTGAGCGCGCAATGGCCGAAGCATCCGGATCCCAGCGTGCCGCGGGACGCACAGGGCAACGTCCGCTGGAACGCGCCGACGCCACGCACGGCTGACGGTAAGCCCGACTTCTCCGGCGTGTGGCAGCGCGCCAACAGCGGTCCCCCGCGCGGCAACGGTCGCGGCGGTCGGCAGGGCGAGGGCGGCGGCGCGGCCGGCCGCGAAGGTGACGCACAGGCAGCACCAGCCGGACAGGCCGCCCCAGCGGGACAGGCCGGACAGACCGCAGGTCGTCAAGGCGGCGGTGGTCAGGCGACGGGCGAGGGTAGGTCTGCGCATGGCGTTTCTGCA
>DAINQP010000286.1:0-5699 GCA_036742665.1 Vicinamibacterales bacterium
AGAAGTGCGCGATCGAGAAGCGCAACTTCGCGCCGGGTCAGCACGGCAAGACGCGCAAGTCGAAGCTGGCCGGCTACGGCGTGCAGCTCCGCGAGAAGCAGAAGGTGAAGCGCATCTACGGCGTGCTCGAGGATCAGTTCCGCCTCTACTTCGAACAGGCGGAGCGGACCCGCGGCATCACCGGCGAGACGCTGCTGCAATTGCTCGAGCGCCGGCTCGACAACGTGGCCTATCGTCTCGGTTTTGCGACCTCGCGTCCGCAGGCGCGCCAGCTGGTGCGACACGGTCATTTCACGGTGAACGGCCGCAAGGTCAACATCCCGTCGTTCTCGGTGAAGCCGGGCGACGTGGTGGCGGTGCGCGAGACCAGCCGGAAGGCGCCGGCGATTCTTCACGCGCTCGAAGAGGTGAAGGGCCGCGGCGTACCGGAGTGGCTGCAGTTCGATGCGGCCGCGTTCTCGGCGAAGATCGGCTCAGTGCCGACGCGCGAGCAGATCAATCTGCCGGTGCAGGAACAGCTGATCGTCGAGTTGTATTCAAAGTAGACATCGCGTCCGCCGGCCCGCAGCTTTACAGACCTGCAGCGGGAGGCCGGCGGAGATTACTCGCAGGTCTGGAGGCCGGGGCTGCCGGCCCGTTAGCGAAAGGAAGCACCAATGCTGTGGAAAGGTTTTCAACGTCCCAAGCGCCTGGAATTCGAACGGGAGACACTCACTGATCGGTTCGGCCGGTTCTACGCCCAGCCGTTTGAACGCGGCTTCGGCACCACGATCGGCAACTCGCTGCGCCGCGTGCTGCTCTCCTCGATTGAGGGTGCGGCGATCACGGCGGTGAAGATCGACGGCGTCCTGCACGAGTTCTCGCCAATCCCGGGTGTGGTCGAGGACGCGACCGACATCATCCTCAACCTCAAGCAGATTCCGCTGAAGTTGCACGTCGACTACACGAAGACCTTGTATCTGCGCGTCGAGAAGCCGGGCATCGTGCGGGCGAAGGACATCGAGGTCGATCAGGACGTCGAAATCCTCGAGCCGGAGGCCCACATCGCCACCATCTCGGAGGGCGGCAAGCTGCACATGGAGCTGCGCATGAAGCGCGGCCGCGGCTATGTATCGGCTGACAAGAACTTCGACGAGGATCTCGGCATCGGCTGGATCCCGGTGGACTCCGTCCACTCGCCGGTGAAGAAGGTGAACTACCTCGTCGAAGCGGCGCGTCTCGGACAGACCACCGACTACGACAAGCTGACGATCGATGTGTGGACCAATGGGTCGGTCACCGCACAGGAATCGGTGTCGCTCGCGGCGAAGCTGATTCGCGATCACCTGAACATCTTCATCAACCTGGATGATGCCAGCGAGTCTCCGGACACGCAGGCCGAACAGCAGCGCGCCGGTGCGCTCAACGAGAACCTCGACAAGAGCGTCGAGGAGCTCGAACTCTCGGTTCGCTCCTACAACTGCCTGAAGAACGCCAACATCCGGACGATTCGCGAGCTCGTGCAGAAGACCGAGGCCGAAATGCTGAAGACCAAGAACTTCGGCCGCAAATCACTCAACGAGATCAAGGAGATCCTGCACACCATGGGCCTAAGCCTTGGCATGCGCCTCGATCAGCCCGCCCAGGCGCATCAGGACTAGCACAAGGCCCACTGCCTAAGGCGCAATGCTCAATGACAAACTCAGAGCATTGAGCATTCAGCATTGAGCATGAGTTGAGCATTGGATTGAAGCCATGAGACACAACGTAGGTCATCGCAAACTGGGCCGCGTCACCGAGCATCGCCTCGCGCTGCTGCGGAACCAGGCCATCGCCCTGCTGCGTCACGAGAAGATCGAGACGACGATGCCAAAGGCGAAGGAGCTGCGGCCCTTCGTCGAGCGGTTAATCACCATTGCGCGGCGCGGTATTGCCGTCGGAGACGCCGGCGGAAGGACGCTGCACGCACGGCGTCTCGTCCTCGCCGAGCTCCCCGACACCGAGGTCGTTGGCAAGCTGTTCGAAACGCTGGCGCCGCGGTTCGCGGATCGACCGGGCGGTTATACGCGCATCCTGCGCGTGGGCTACCGTCGCGGGGATTCCGCCGAAGTTGCGCACGTCGAGTTGGTGGGCAGCGAATACAACCCCGCCGCCAAGACCGAGAAAGAGCAAGGCGAGGGCGAGGAGACGCCGAAGAAGGCGAAGGGCGTCGGCGAACGCATAAAGCGTGCGGCGCAGCGCATGCGCGGCGGCAAGGGTGACGGTGGCTTTAAGGCGCAGGCCGGAGGCCAGACGCGCGGCAAGGCTCAGAAGAGTACGACCCCGCGCAAAGCCGGCGGGTCGTAAATCAGTTATTCGGGTGACGTGAGGGCCGCCGATTAGGCGGCCCTTTCGTTGTACGGCGAGCTAGACTTCCTCGGCAACGACTTGCCCGCGTTCGGCCTTCGACGCCGCGATGATTTTCGATTGCAGCATCTGCGGCACTTCTTCGTAATGCGAGTACTCCATGTGATAGGAGCCGCGTCCGCCGGTCGCTGACGTGAGGTGCTGCTCATAGGTCAGCATCTCGGCCATCGGCACTTGCGCGCGGATCACAGTCATTGCGCCACGCGTGTCCATGCCCGAGATTCGGCCGCGCCGGCCGTTGAGATCGCCCATCAAGTCGCCCGCGAAGTCGCTCGGCGCGTAGACCTCGACCTGCATGACCGGCTCGAGGATCGTCGGCCGGGCACGGGTCATCGCATCTTTGAATGCGAGCGAGCCGGCCATCTTGAACGACAACTCGTTCGAATCGACCGCGTGATACGAGCCGTCGAAGACGGTCGCCTTGAAGTCCACCATCGGATACCCGGCGAGATAGCCGCGGATCCGTGACTCCTGGATGCCCTTCTCGACGGCGGGGACGTACTGCCGCGGGATGGCGCCGCCGAAGATGTCGTCCTCGAACTGGAAATCACTACCGCGCGGCAGCGGCTCGACGCGAATCTTGCAGTCGCCGAACTGCCCGTGTCCGCCGGTCTGTTTCTTGTGGCGACCGTGCGCCTCGGTGGCCGCGGTGATCGTCTCCCGATACGGAATCCGCGGCGGCTTCAGGTTCACCTCGACACCGAATCGCCGCTTCAATTTCGCGACGGTGACCTCGATGTGCAGCTGCCCCTGGCCGGCGAGCAGCAATTCGTGGGTCTGCTGATCGCGGCCGTACTTGATGCTCGGATCCTCCTCCTCGAGGCGGTGCATCGCGGAGCTGATTTTGTCTTCGTCACCGCGGCTCTTCGGCTCGATCGCGTACGAGAGCACTGCCTCGGGGAACGTAATCGGTGACACGCGGATCCCCGTGCCCTTGTCGGCGAGCACGTCATTGGTATGGGTGTCTTTGAGCTTGGCCACGGCGCCAAGATCGCCGGCCTTCAGCTCCGGCACATGTGTCTGGGTCTTGCCTTGAAGTGCCAGAAGATGGCCGAGTCGCTCGGACGTTTCACGCGTCGCGTTGTTCACCGTGGCATCGGACTTGAGCGAGCCGGACACGATGCGGAGCATCGTGATGCGACCCGCGAACGGATCGGCAATCGTCTTCCACACGAACGCGGCGTACGGTGCTGTGTCGGAGGCCTTCGTCGTCGTCTCGGCGCCATCTTTCGCGAGGGTGCGGAAGTCACGTTCGGCAGGTGAGGGCGCGTAATTGACGATCGCCTCGAGCAGCGGCTGCATGCCGGTGGCATGTGTGGCCGACGTGCACAGCAGCGGAAACAACTTGCCCGCCATCGTCGCTGCGCGAAGGCCGCTCACCAGTTGGTCCTGGGTGAGCGTGCCTTCGGCGAAGAAGGTTTCCATCAGCTGCTCGTCGGCCTCGGCCACCATCTCGATCAGCTGCTCGCGCGCGCGTTGAGCGGTTTCCGTCAGCGCGGCCGGGACGTCGGTTTCGGTCATCTTCCCGTCGGCCGCGAAGGTCTGCGCCTTCATCTTCACCAGGTCAACGACGCCGATGAATGCCTTTTCTTCGCCGAGCGGCAGCTGCACGGGGATGATCTCGCGGGCACAGTCGCGTCGCAGCGATTCGAGGGCGCGGTCGAGGCTGGCGCGTTCGCGGTCCAGCCGGTTGAGCACGACGAGACGCGGCAGCCCGAGCGCGGCGGCCTCGGACCACAGCTTCTCGGTCTGCACCTCGACGCCGGCGACGGCATCAACGACGACGACGGCGGCTTCGACGACGCGGAGCGCAGAGCGAGCGTCAGACAGGAAATTGGCGAAGCCTGGCGTGTCGATGAAATTGATTTTGGTCTTCTGCCATTCGGCGTAGGCGAGGCTGGAGGACAGCGTGTGTTTGCGGGCGATTTCTTCGTCGTCGAAATCGGTGACAGTGGTGCCTTCGTCGACCCGGCCGATACGATTGACGGCGCCGGCGGCGAAGAGCAGGGTTGAGACTAGCTGGGTTTTCCCGCATCCGCCGTGCCCGACGACCGCCACGTTGCGGATGCTGCCCGCGTCGTAGACCTTCATAGGGGTATCCCTCCTGCCCGGCCCGCCCGGGGCGAGCGGGAAGACGGATCATAGTCAGGGCGGCCCCGGCGTGTCGATGCTACATATATGTGTAGCAGATAATTGAAACGGACAATAATGTCTCGTCGTCCGGTGACGCCAGCCCACGGCAGGCGCCGCCGATTTCCCCGCTTTCGATCACTCCTCGTTCTGGCCAGACATCTTTGTCGACGTTTTGAGTGAGACATACAAGAATGTCTCTCGCTGGATTAACCGCCGCTGCGGCTGTCAGCAGTTTTTCGAGAAAAATCCGCCACTCGCGCCCGTCGCTCCGCAGACGAATGTGGCGCTCATCTTGCTCACACCGACACAACCGTGGGTGACTCCGCAGAGAGCGCCGACCCCATTTCCCAGTGAGGTGACGCATGAACCAGGCTGATACCGCGTGGATGCTGATATCGACAGCGCTTGTGCTGTTGATGACGCCTGCGCTCGCGTTCTTCTATGGCGGCCTTGCCCGCTCCAAGAATGCGCTCAATACCATGATGATGAGTTTCATCTCGCTCGGCTTCGTCGGCGTGGCGTGGGCGCTCATCGGCTATACGCTGGCGTTCTCCGGCGCCAACAAGTGGCTCGGCGATCTCTCGAACGTCTTTCTGAACGGTGTCGGTCTCGAGGCCAAAGGCACGATCCCGCACATGCTGTTCATGGCATTCCAGGGGACGTTCTGCATCATCACTGCGGCGCTCATCTCGGGTGCCATCATCGAGCGTATGCGTTTCTCGGCCTACGTCGCGTTCATCACCATCTGGGCGATCGCGATCTACGCGCCGATCGCGCACTGGGTATGGGGCGGTGGTTGGCTTGCCCAGCTCGGGGCGTGGGATTTTGCCGGCGGTACGGTGGTGCACGTGAACGCGGCCGCCGCCGCGTTCGTGGCCGCGCTCGTCATCGGCAAGCGCAGCGACTACCGCTCCTCGTCGATTCTTCCGCATAACGTGCCGTTCGTGCTGCTCGGTGCCGGTCTTCTGTGGTTTGGCTGGTTCGGATTCAACGCCGGCAGCGCGCTGGCGGCGAGTCCGCAGGCGGGCCTCGCATTCGTGACGACGATGCTCGCGCCGGCGGCGACGCTGGTGGTGTGGACGATTCTCGATGCCGTGCGCACCGGCAAGCCGACCAGCGTCGGCTGCGCGACAGCGATCGTTGTCGGCCTGGTTGCGATTAGGCCGGCCGCGGGCTACATC
>DAINQP010000287.1:0-5680 GCA_036742665.1 Vicinamibacterales bacterium
TGATGACATTGGCACCGCTCTGCAGCGCGATGCTGGCGCTCCAGGTCGTCGTACCGATCGCAGCGCCGGTGCCGCCGCGGTCATTGGCCCACGTGACTTGCGTCACACCGACCGCATCGCTCGCCGTGCCGCCGACCGTCAATGGCGTCGTGCTCGTGCCGAAGGTCGCGGCTGACGTCGGCGTCGTGATTGCTGCTGCCGGCGCGGTCGTATCAGGTGCGTTATAGGTGACCGTCAGCGTGTCGGTGGACGTGTTGCCTGCGGCATCTCGCGCGGTGATCGTGATGACATTGCCACCGCTCTGCAGCGCGATGCTGGCGCTCCAGTTCGTCGTGCCGATCGCAGTGCCGTTACCGCCGCGGTCGTTGGTCCACGTGACCTGCGTCACACCGACGGCGTCGCTCGCTGCGCCACCGACCGTCACTGGCGTCGTGCTCGCGGTGTACGTCGCAACCGACGTCGGCGTGGTGATGGAGACAACGGGGGCCGTGGTATCCGAGGCCGTGTAAGTGACCGTCAGTGAATCTGTGCTCGTGTTGTTTGCGGCATCGCGCGCAGTCACCGTGATGACGTTCGCGCCGCTCTGCAGCGGAATGCCCGTCACGCTCCAGCTCGTCGTGCCGGTCGCCGCGCCGCTGCCGCCGCGATCGTTGACCCAGCTCACTTGCGTCACGCCGACAGCATCGGCGGCGGTACCAGCGACATTGAGCGTCGCCGTGCTCGTCGCATGCGTCGTTGAGGTTGTCGGAGTGGTGATGGAGATCGTCGGCGCTGTGGTGTCGCCCGCAGCGACAGTCCACGAGAATGTCTGCGAGGCAGTCAGGACACTGTCCGAGACGGTGGCCGTCACCGAATAAGTGCCTGCGGTCGTCGGCGTGCCGGAAATGTATCCCGTAAACGAGCCGAGCGTCAGTCCGGGAGGCAGGCCGGCTGCGGAATACGTGACCGCGAGACCGTCGGGATCCGATCCGACCAGCTGCAGCGAGTCTGCCTGTCCAGCTGTTGACGACTGCGCTCCTGGATGGGTCAGCGTCGGCCGTTGGTTGCTATAGCCGCAGACCTCCGCGGACTTTGGTCCTTCTAGCGGTCCGGCCGCGTAGGCCGAGACAGCGAAGCAATACGACTGTCCGGCGACGGCCGTCGAGAGACTGTAGGACGTTGCAGAACCAACGTTGACGTTCTGCGTGTAGGTGCCCGGCTGCGTGCCGACGTAGACGATGTAGCCGCTGACCGACGGATCGGCGATCGCATCCCACATCAGCGTAATCGTGTCCGCAGCGGCCAGGCGCGAAGCGGCCAAGGTCAGGAGGAGGGCGGCCAACGTGACCGCAGTGCGCCGCCATGTTCTACGTCGTGGTTCCATGGTCTCAACGTCCGCAGGAGTGGCGGGGGGAAGCCCTCCTCGGAGCGTGGAGACAGCAAAAAAGTGTACAGCTTGAGCGTGGAGTTCTAAGTGGTGTGTTATCTGTGATTTGACAGCGGGTTATGGGGAAGGCGGAGGCCCGCTCGATTCAAGGTTTGATCGGCCCGATGACGATTATGTCAGTGGGGCGATCCGGGAAACCCGACACGCGACGCCCGCGTTGACGCACGAATCAGTCGTCAGCGAGTGCGAAATACAGTGCAACCGGCGCGAGGACGATGCACGCGGCGACGATGAATGCCAGGGGCAGACTGCGCTGCATGGCCGCCATCACAAACGCCGCAACATCCGCCACACGTGAATCGGCTCCGAACGCCTCGAACGTGAACCACGAGGCCATCTCCCGCAGCGAGGGCCACGCCATCCCGATCACCGCGCACGCCACACCAACGGCACTAGCGCCGGCGATTCCATGGAACCAGGTCAGAGGTCGTGCGACGGCATGCGCAGCGTCGAGCCTCGCACGCACCGCAGCCCGCCACCACACCTGACCCGCTGCGGGCACGCGAACCTCATAACGCGCGTGTTCCCGATCGGCCGAGAGCAGGCGCGCCACCGCGACCACATCACGGCAGACTTCGCAATCCACGGCGTGTTGCTTCAACTCGTCGTCCGCGCGATCCCAGCGACGGCTCAAAACGGCCGCAACGATATCGTCTTCGTGGATGCAGACAGGATCAGCCACGGCGCCCTCCAGATCGATAACGATCACCCAGCACGCTGACCAGACGGCGGCGCGCGCGAAACAGCAACGCCTTCAGACTACCGGTCCGCAATCCAAGCTGGGAGGCGATCTCTTCGTGGGAAAAACCCTGCGCATAGGCGAGCCACAGGATCGATCGCTCACGCGGCTTCAATTGTTCGAGGGCACGGGTCACGTCGATGCGCCCCAGCGCGCGGTCACCCACGGCGTGGTCTTCGCATGCCTCCGGCACGTCTGATGCCTCACCGAGTTCGACGGCGTCCGTACGGGCGCGGCGCCACTGGTCTCGAACGAGATTGGTCGCGATGCGAAACAGGTAGTGACGGCGATGATCGTCGCTCTCGAACGCGGTTCGCGTCCGCAGGAACCGGTAGTAAGTCTCCTGCAGGAGGTCGTCGGCGAGCCGATCATCGCCGGTCGTACGCGCCAGATAGACCCAGATCGGACGCGCAGTCTGTTCGTAGAAGACGCGAAACGCTTCTTCGGTCATCTGGAACGTTCGCTCGGCGTCCTCGAAGGCCCCCGTGCGTTCCATCTCCGTGAGCGCAAACGCACGCATACCGTTCCTCACGCTTCCGTACTCTTTGGTCTTGGTACCAGACCCAGCCGCGACGAGACGACGTAGGCCAACAGCGCCGATGCTGTGAATCCAACGCCGAGCGACATAGCGAGTACTCCGATGATGAAGAATCCCTCAGCGGCCTCGGGTGAGACGTTCTGCTGTACGAACCAGAAGCCGGCGCCGAGTGCAGCGAGCACAAGACCAGCCTGCAATGACCAGATGATGCGCCCGACCGGCGCCGTCGTCGCGCGAGGCTCCTGTTCCATCGTGATCGGCGCGGATTCCAGGAATCGTCGTCCGGCTGGCGATTGGATATACGAGAGCAGATCCTCGTTTGTTGTGAGCCGATCGAGAAGCTTGGTGTGGACCTCCGCCTGAACGCGAGATAACCGGAGCCATCGCCGATGGTCGATGATCGAGCGCACCACCCACACGAATACCCCCAGGAACGCAGACACGCCCATCACGACGCCAGCGCCGGCGAGAATCATCTGGAACATTTCGAGAGAGGTATTTTGAGGACCCGGTTCGTAGTACCGGAAGTCGCCCAGAAAGAACGACGGGTTCCGTGCGATCTCGGGGTGCTTCTGCAGGAACGCCCACAGCACGGGATACGGCGACAGGTAGTCAGCCCGAGTCAGCAGCGATGGATCCCGCTCCAGGACTTCCCCGACAGCTGGCGGGTGCTGACGCAGCAGGCGCACGAGCTGCTCCCGCGTTTCCCGTGCGCTGGCTGTCTCCTGAAAAACCGGTATCTGCTGGGGGGACGGCGCCACCGGTCGTTCCTGCGCAGCCAGGCGGGCCGCGCTCAGCGCCAGGACAACCAGGATGAGCGTTGATTGAGCAATACGATACATACCCCCAAATACGGGGGCTGCCGGGAAAGGTTAACGGCCAGGCGTCCTGGTAAACGGGACAAATTGGACGGGGATCGTCCGCCGCTCCACGACGCCCTTTGCGGTCTTCTCGACGATGGTCATCCACTGCGGAGCACTCTGGGTACCGACCGGCGCCACCAGCACTCCTCCAGCTGCGAGCTGCTCGATGAGCGGACGCGGGATTGCCTCCGGCGCCGCTGTTACGATGACTCGATCGAAAGGCGCTTCCTCGGGCCAACCCGCGAAGCCATCACCGGTCCGGACGTGGACATTCGTCTTGTTCAACGACCGCAACGCCGCTTCTGCCTGGCGAGCCAGCTCCGGGACGATCTCCACCGTGAACACCTCGCGAACCAGCTCGCTGAGCACGGCAGCCTGGTATCCAGAGCCCGTGCCGACCTCAAGTACCTTGTGCGACGGAGCCACGTTCAAGGCCTCGGTCATGTAGGCGACGATGTACGGTTGCGAGATGGTTTGTCCTCCCCCGATCGGCAGCGGTCCATCGTCGTAGGCCTGGCGGAGCAACTCGGGTGGCACGAAGCGCTCGCGCGGCACGGTGCGCATCGCGTCCAACACGCGGGCATCGGTTACTCCACGCTGACGGATCTGCTGTTCGACCATCTCGTGCCGGCGGGCACGCAGATCCAGGTCATTACTTTGCGCAGCGGTCATGCATCCCACCAGCACCGTACTCGCCACGATGCACGGCAGAGCGGACATGGCATTCAGTCCCGAGTCAGCCGTTCCACGACGACGTTGATGATGCGCTCACCGTGAAAGCGGCCGTTCTCGATGAAGATGTTCCCTGTATGACGGCCGGCGATCGCGCCACCAGCAATGAATAGATTGGGCACGTTGGTCTCGTACGTTTCGGAATTCAGCGTCGCGGCCAGAGTCTCTGGATGACATTCGATGCCGGCGCGCCGCATCAAGTCAACATCGGGATGATAGCCGGTCAACAGGAAGACGCCCTCGGCCGGAATCTCCTCGCGCGTGCCCTTGTTGTCGATGACCACGGCAGTTGGCGTGATCGCGACGACGGTCGATTCGAAGCGCGCCGTGATCGCCTTTTCCTTGATGCGGTTCTCGATGTCGGGCCGCACCCAATACTTGATCGAATCACCGAGCGTGGCGTGTCGATGCACGAGAGTGACATGGACACCCGCCCGGAACAGTTCGAGCGACGCCTCGGCCGCTGAGTTCTTGCCGCCTACGACAACGACCCGTTGGCGGTAGTACGGATGTGCATCGGTGTAGTAGTGCGATACGTGCGGCAGATCTTCACCCGGCACACCGAGATAGTTGGGCAGGTCGTAGTATCCGATGGCCAGGACCACCGCACGAGCCTGACGTTCACGCGTGACACCGCGACGGGTGGTCGTGACGGCAAACACACCACCGTCATCGCGTTCGATTGCGGTCACTGCCTCCTGATAGCAGACCTGGATGTCATAGGTGTCCACGACTCGGCGGTAATAGCGCAGCGCTTCCAGCCGTGTCGGCTTGTCGTACGGAGTGATGAGTGGCAGTCCACCAATCTCGAGCAGTTCCGGCGTGGTGAAGAACACCATGTGCATCGGAAAGTTGAAGATCGAATTGACCAGCACACCTTTCTCGACGATGAGATAGTCGAGTCCCTGACGCTTGGCGGCAATCGCAGTGGCAAGACCTGACGGACCAGCGCCGACGATGATGAGGTCACGAACGGGCATGAGTCAGTGGAGAGGCTACTGAACGGACGCGCTCGCCCGCTCGAGACGAAACGCCTGATGCAGCGCCCGCACGGCGGTGGTCGCGTCGGATTCGGCAACGACCAGCGAGATGTTCCGCTCGGACGACCCCTGCGAAATCGCAATCACATTGATTCGCTCGGCACCGAGCGCGCCGAATACCGTCGCCGCGATCCCTGGCGTGCCTCGCATCCGGTCGCCGATGGCCGCAACAACGGCGACCGGCTGTGCCGCGATCTCCTCGATGTGGCCGCGCGACAACTCGAGCTCGAGCGCCGTTCGCAGCGCGCGCAGCACACCGGGCGCTTCCGTCGCACTGATCACGAAACAGATGTTGTTCTCTGACGAGGCCTGCGAAATCATCAGCACGTTCGATTGCTGCTC
>DAINQP010000288.1:0-5645 GCA_036742665.1 Vicinamibacterales bacterium
TGACTGGCACGTAGCGAAGCCCGTGGACATCGCCGTTCTGATGCGGATGATCGCGAAGTTGGGAAAGACCCAAGAAGTGTGATGCAGTCGGATGCTGTCAACAAATGGCGCGTGGATTCTCGTCATTGAGGATCTGCGTGACCAAGCAGCTCGGTGATAGCGAGACGTCTCTGCTGATCAGCGCCAGTTGTCCCTTCAGGCTCGGAAAAGTCGATCGAGCAGGCGCCGGCAAGCGGTACGCGCAGCGTCTACGCGGAGCGCGTGACGCAGGCAATTCACCGGCATCCGCATCATCGCGGTGCGGTGGGACGGTATGTCCTGACCGTGCAGGATGTTGTGTAGGACGTCATCCATGCGGGCACTGGGGGATGAAGACGTGACAGACCGTCGAGAGGTGTGAACGTTATAGAGAACTTCCGGCTACTCGCCGGTGGGCGTATTGGGCTTAGGAACAACGTGGGAACAATAGCGCCCAAACACCAGGCAAGACGAGAGGGTAGGGCCGACCAGAAAGCAGGACGAATCAATTTCGACCCAGAAGAGGCATCGGTCATTCGGATGCGCTCGAGTGGACGCTGTGACCGCGAACGGAGGTCGGACGGCTCGCTTGGTAACCTTAGGGTAATCACATGAAGGCGACTCTAAGGTTCAGTCTGATCATCGTTCTCTTGTGTATCGCCTGCGGCACCGGATCATCGCCCATCCCGACCGCCGCATCGGCTGCCAGCTCCGGTTCCGTCCACCGCCTGGTAGTGCTAGGGGACAGCCTCGCTGTGTCGCCGTCGACAGCGCAGTCCTTTCCTGCTCAGTTGCAGAGGATGGTCGACGACGCAGAGCTCCCGTGGGTAGTCGTGAATGCGGGTGTAAGCGGCGACACGACGACCGGAGGCGTGCGGCGCGTCGAGCCGCTGCTTGGACCAGACGTCGACGTCCTGGTGGTTGCTCTAGGCGCCAATGACGGGCTTCGCGGCGTCGCGCCGGAAATCGTGTCACGCAACTTGTCCACGATCATCGAAGTGGCACAGAGGCGAGACATCGCAGTCCTGTTGTGCGGGATGGAGACGCCGCCTACGCACGGTTGGGACTACACGGTCGCGTTTCATCGCATTTTTCCCGCAACGGCATCAAAGCACAGCGTGCCGCTGGTTCCGTTCCTGCTCAGCGGGGTGGCACTGGTGCCAGAGATGAATGGCTCCGATGGAGTGCATCCGAACGCTGCGGGCGCGGGGCGCATCGCCGAGAACGTCTGGCCTTTCCTCGAATCTCTACTCCGTGCGACTGTCAGTTCGCGACCGAGTGCATAGTGCTCATCGCGTTTCTCCGTCGGCTGCGCCGAGCGTCACCAGAAGATCGCGTTCTGCCATGTTGCCGCTGACATCAGCCGCCCAGCCGCGAAGAATGTAGTTGCCTGGCGGCATGCGGCTGCTATCCCAGAATCCCTCCGCAGGGTCTCCTCTATCGAGGCGATTCGTCACGATGTAGAAATACCGGGTTCGACGCCCGCGGTAGAACGGGATCCCACTTCCGGCGGCGTAGACCTGGCGTGGAGCATCCGGATTCGGCCCGACGCGATCGAAGCGCAATGAGGCACGCCGTGTTTCGAACCCATCCGCTGGGGATCGGTCGGCGTTGAGGATCTGATACCCGAGCTCGAACGGAGCAAGGCGTCGCGAGGGGACATTGTCGTCGGCCTGATCCCAAGCGTCGATCACCACGCGCACGCGGCCCTGCACCATCACCCGATTCTGCACCCGCGTCGTCAGCTGATGCCATGATTCGTCGTAGAGGCGGATCCCGTCGGGAGGAATCGTCGGCGCCACGGTGTCCTCGAAGCGCACAAGACGGAAGAGCAGCGGATTATGCTCCTCGCCTGGCCAGCCGATGTTCATGTGCACATGGTTGAACCTGTTGACGGTACCGATCAGCTCGCCTGCAGCGAAGCGCGCGCCGCGTTTGACCCGCAGGCGCTTCAGCTTTCGGCCGTCATGCGCGGCTGCAAAGCGCGAATCTTCAAGCAACGCGTTGCGACTTCGACCGGCGCGGATGTGGACGTATGTGACGTCACCGATGCGCAGCCACTCGTCGAGCGCACCCACGCCGTCGTTTGAGAGAGGGCTCGAGACGATGCCGTCGCGGACCGCGTAGACACGCGTGCCCTGCTTGATTCCTACGTCGATGCCTCGATGGAAACGTTCGCTGCGTTCGCCGCGCACCTCGCCAAAACTGCCGGCCACTTCGTGCGGGCCGGAAAACGGCATCACCGGCCACAGGAGCGGTACGGATGCAAATGCTTCCACGTTGAAGTGTGGACGAATCGCAGGAGACGTGGGCAGTTGCAACCCGAGCTGCGACTTCGCTGCGACCATCCGTACGAGTGCGTTCCCGCCGTCGGCGACGACGAGATAACCGGGACGAAGTGCGGCCACCCCGGAAGGGCGTCGGAACTGAGCAATCCGGCCGGGTCCATCGCGGAATCCCAGGCCGGTGCCGGCGAGCGTCCGAACCTTTCCGTCACTGCCGATCGCGACAATACGACCGCCTTCGTCGACGACGTACAAGTCGCCATCGATTCCGACCGCAATACCGATCGGGCGAAAGAACCCGTCACCCTGCGCCCACGCTGGTGTGGTCACGTGCGCCTGCGCGTCGACAGTGCGGATCACGCCGTTGCCCGAATCGGCGACATAGACAGTTCCGCGCGCATCGATGGCGATCCCTGTCGGTGTATCGAAGCTCGCTCGATCCGCGACGCCATCGTCTGCGCCCGGCTGACCCGAGCCGGCCAGCGTCGTCACCATGCCACGATCGATTACTCGGATGCGATCGTTATAGGTGTCAGTGACGAGGACGCGGCCATCGGGAGCGACGGCGATCCCGATCGGCCCATTGAAGCGAGCCTGATTCGCAGGACCGTCGGCATAACCCGGACCCCCATCGCCGGCGAGCGTCGAAACCTCGCCATTCGGAGTGATACGCCGAATCGCATGATTGCCGGTGTCGGCCACGTACAGCGTGCCGTCAGGGCCGAGTGCCAGGCCCGACGGTGTGCTGAAGGCCGCGCTTGTGCCAAGGCCGTCCGAGAAACCGATCGAGCCGCCGGCAATCGTGGACACGTTGCCGTCGGTTGAGATACGCCGGATTCGGTGCGCGTCACCCGCGTCGGCGACGAAAATCGTCCCGTCCGGGGCGGCCACAATCCCGAAAGGTTCCGAGAAACGCGCACGCTGCGCTGTTCCGTCCTTCGCGTCCTGAATGCCGTCGCCGGCGAGGACCGCGACGGTCGCTTCCCAGTCGCGTTCGAGTGGCGGGATTGGCACCGGCTGCAACCGTTGCCGCACATATGTCGTAGCCGCAACCGCGACGACGAAGACACTCAGCAGAATGCCGACCGCGAGCCGCACGGAAAGAGTGTGCCACGCCAGCCGCTCAGCGTCACAGCGCCGCGCTGTCCGAGCCGGTCCGGTTGATACCGGTGCATCGCCCTAAGGACGGTGCTCACGGGAGCTGCACGATCGATACGCAAGGCCGGTTGATTCCGCCGTCACGCGCGCACTGGTCGCTGCGCTGCCTCGATATCGCGACGCAGGTCCTCCGCGTTCCGGCGCGGCCCGTAACCGGGCGTGTCGCGCTGAATGCGCCAGCTCTCGCTGAGAGGACCGATATCCACGACGTCGAACCCGAACCGATCGATCAGCTCCGCGACGACGCGCTTTGCATTCGCGTCGTTGCCCGCAATCGCGAGTGCCCGCCGGTTCGGCGTGCCCGCAGGCTGGCCATCAGAGGTCAGCGCGGCCGCGTAAATGTGATTGAACGCTTTGACGATCTTCGCGCCCGGCAAATGCCGTTGCACCAGCTCTGACGTCGTCGTCTCCTCGTTGTCGAGTTCGCGGATGTGTCCGTCGCGTTGTGGATAGTAGTTGTTGGTGTCGATCACGATTTTGCCGGCCAGTGGTGCGGCCGGTACGTCGCTGATGTTCTTCAGCGGTATCGTCACGACAACGATATCGCCGGCTTCAGCAGCTTCGGCCGAGGTGCCTGCACGCGCCCGCGATCCCAACTCTCGCACCAGGTCATTCAACGTCTCCGGTCCGCGCGAGTTGCTGATGACGACGTCGTTGCCGTGCTGCACGGCCAGGCGCGCCAGTTGACTCCCGATATGTCCTGCGCCGATGAGACCGATAGTCTTCACGGTCACGATGCCTTCCTTTACGGGATTCGGCTGATCCTTGCGGCCCACTCGTCGAGCTCGTACGATCGGCGTCAGTGTGTTCAGGTGTTTCGCCGATGATTCCCAACGAGCAACTGTTATACCCCGTATTCGACAGTCGAGGCAGTTCCGATCGCGCGGTATGGAGGTTGCTCGCGAAACATCCCGGAGGGATCGATGCAAGAGCGCGACAGCGAGCACGTCAACCGTGAGCACGGACAAAGCGGACGGCGAGAAGCGCCGAGGGAGGGCGATGGCGCCAATCAGCCGGGACAGGAACGCGGCATCGAGCCTCGCCGACCGGAGACCATGCCGCGTGCCGAAGATGATGCGACCACGTTCGCAAACAGTCCCGAGTTCCATGACCGAGTGCCGCCCAGGGATTGAGCCTGACCAGTGGGGTAGCACGCCGGTCATAAGATCTCCATAGCCTTCTTCGATACGGCGTGTCGACGACAGCTTCGGCTGGGCACTGCCCCCAAGAGCGAAGTCTCCGACCTGCAGCAGTAAATAAGGCGGCTATGTGGTGGTGCTTACCGCCCCTCGGTCGAGCGCCTGCACCAAGTCGTCGATGATCTCGTCCGTTGACTCCAGCCCTACCGACATGCGAATGACCCCATCGGTGATGCCGGACTTGCGACGTTGTTCCCGATCTACGCCGGCGTGTGACGTGAGAGATGGCCGTGTCAGCAACGTCTCCGTTCCACCGAGGCTCGGCGCGACGATCGGCAGGCTCGTGTGCGCCATAAACCGATCGGCTGCGTCGGCGCCGCCATTTACCTCGAAACTGAGCATGCCGCTGAAACCTCGGAACAGCCGGCGAGCACGCTCATGCCGCGGGTGACTGCTCAGGCCGGCGTAGTTGACGCGCGCCACGGCGGGGTGAGCCTGAAGCCGCTCGGCGATGCGTTGCGCGGACGCATTCTGATGCCGCACGCGGACGACGAGCGTTTTGAGTCCACGGTCCAGCAGAAACGCGGCATGTGGATCGAGCGAGCCGCCCAAATGGTTCAAGCGGTGCGTGATTCGGTCGATCCATTCTCGCGAACCAATGACGGCACCGGCCACGATATCGGAGTGGCCGTTGAGATACTTGGTCGCGCTATGCAGCACGAGATCGAAGCCGCGATCGATCGGCTGAAAGTTGACCGGCGTCGCGAACGTGTTGTCGATGAGCGACACGAGGCGATGCGTCCTCGCGAACTCGACGACCGCTTCCAGGTCGGCGACCTGCAGCAACGGATTGGTGAGGCTCTCGACGTAGATGGCCCGCGTATTGGGCCGCACCAGCGCCGCCCATGACGCCGCCCCATCGGCGTCGATGAACGTCACTTCGATGCCGAGTGCCGCGAGCTCCGTGTTCAGCAGGTCAAGCGTGCCGCCGTACAAGCAGTCCTGCGCGAGTAGATGGTCGCCGGGCGCGAGCACAGTCAGCAGC
>DAINQP010000289.1:0-5470 GCA_036742665.1 Vicinamibacterales bacterium
TGTCACGTACGTCAGCACTTCGGCCTGACGCTGAATCGCGTTGACGACTCTCGGGTCGCCATGGCCGATGTTGACGCACATCAGCTGGCTGTTGAAATCGATGAAGCGCTTGCCCTCGGGCGTCCAGAAGTACACGCCTTTCGCCCGCGCCACCGGAATCGGATCGACCGCGCCCTGCACGGCCCATTCGAAGATCGTGTGCTTCCTCGTGAGCGCGATGATCTCGTCGCCGGTCATCGCGGGCTTCGCTTCAAGAAGGACCCGGCGCCCACGCGGCCGGTGAACGTCCCGCCGTCGACGATGACTCGCCCGCGCGAGACGACCGTGTCGGTTGCGCCGGTGACCTCGCGACCCTCGTACGGGTTGTAGTCGACCTTCATATGCAGCGTCCGCGCGGATAACCTGATCTTCTTGTCAGGATCGAACACAATGATGTCGGCATCGGATCCTGGCGCGATCGTCCCTTTGCGCGGAAACAGGCCGAAGATCTTCGCCGGCGATGTCGACGTGAGCTCGACAAAGCGGTTGAGCGAGATCCGTCCGGTGCGTACGCCGCCGTCGTACACCAGGCTCATGCGCGTTTCGATGCCGGGCGCGCCATTAGGAATCTTCGAGAAGTCGCCCTGACCAAGCGTCTTCTGCTCCTTCATGCAGAACGGACAGTGGTCGGTCGAGATGGCCTGCAGGTCGTTGAACGCGAGCCCGCGCCACAGGCGATCCTGTGTGTCCTTGGCGCGAAGGGGTGGGCTCATCACGTATTTCGCACCCTCGAAGCCGGGCTCCTCGTAGTTGTCGTACGACAGAAACAGGTACTGTGGACACGTCTCGGCATACGCCGGCAAACCGCGATCGCGCGCCTCGGTCACCATCTCGAGCGCCTCGGCCGCCGAGAGATGCACGATGTAAATCGGCACATCGGCCATTTCTGCGAGTGCAATCGCCCGATGCGTCGCCTCGCCTTCTGCGCGAGCCGGTCGCGTGAGCGCGTGGTATCTGGGGGCGGTCTTCCCATCGGCCAGCGCGCGCTTCACCAGCACGTCGATGACGCCGCCGTTCTCGGCGTGCATGCAGATCGTTCCACCGTTTTTCCCGGTCCGCAGCAGTGCCCGGAAGATGGTGGCATCGTCCAGCATGAAGACGCCTGGATACGCCATGAAGAGCTTGAACGAGGTCACGCCCTGGCGGACGAGCGCGTCCATCTCCTGCTCGACCTGATCCGACAGCTCCGTGATGATCATATGGAAGCCGTAATCGATCGCGGCCTTGCCCTCGGCCTTCTTCATCCATGTGTCCCACGCGTCATGGAGCGTCTGTCCCTTGTATTGAATCGCGAAGTCCACGATTGTCGTGGTCCCACCGTGGGCGGCTGCCACCGTGCCCGACTCGAAATCGTCTGCGGATGTGGTTCCCCCAAACGGCATATCGAGATGCGTATGCACGTCGATGCCGCCGGGAAATACGTACTTTCCGGCGGCGTCGATGGTGCGGTCCGCACTCATCGTGAGCGAGGTACCGATTGCGGCAATCGTCTCGCCCTCGATGAAGATGTCGCCGCGATACTGATCGGTGGCGGTGACGATGGTGCCGCGCGTGATGAGCAGCGTCACGGGAGCTGCTCCACCATGGCGTCGTAGGTCTCGGGCCGGCGATCGCGATAGAACTGCCACACGCGACGGACCTCTTCGATCATGTCGAGATCCATCTCGGCGACGACGAGCTCGGTCTTGTCCTCAGAGCCGACCGCTAAAAAATTGCCGCGCGGATCGACGAAGTACGATGAGCCGTAGAAGCGACCGATGTTCCACGGCGGCTCCGTCCCGACGCGGTTGCTGCACGCCATGAAGTAGCCGTTGGCGACGGCGTGCGCAGGCTGTTCCAGCTTCCATAAATACTGAGAGAGTCCAGCAACGGTGGCCGAAGGATTGAAGACGATCTCGGCTCCATTCAATCCGAGCAGCCGGGCACCCTCGGGGAAGTGGCGGTCGTAGCAGATGTACACGCCGATCGTTGCGAACCGCGTCTTGAAGACGGGATACCCGAGATTCCCCGGCTTGAAGAAGTACTTCTCCCAGAACCCGGATGTGTGCGGGATGTGATTCTTGCGATACTTGCCGAGATATGTGCCGTCGGCATCGTAGACGGCGGCTGTATTGTAGTAGACGCCTGCCTGCTCTCGTTCGAACACCGGCACGACGATGGCCATGCCGTGGGTGCTCGCGTGTCGAGCGATGAGGTCGGTCGTGGGCCCTGGCACCGATTCCGCCAGGTCGTACCAGTGAGCGTCCTGCGACGGGCAGAAATACGGCCCGTTGAACACCTCTTGCAGCCCGAGGATCTGCACGCCGAGCCGGCCGGCCTCCTCGATGAGCGGCAGATGCACGTCGATGGCCGCTTGCCTGACCTTTTCGATGGGTTCGGATGGATTGGTCAGCGGCGCGGAGGCCTGAATCAGGCCACCGATCACGCGTCTGGACATGTAATTCTCCGGAAGGAGCGCTGGCCCCGGGCGGCGATTGGCGTCTGGAGCCGCGGAACCGGGTCAATTATAGTTAGCACTTAGGGCTCTTCGAGGGCTCAAGCATGGCCACATTAGCAGTATCGTTCACGGGGCTCCGGTTCCAGAACCCGTTCCTGCTCGCGTCCGCGCCGCCGACCGAGTCCGAGAACAATATTCTTCGGGCCTTCGACGCGGGATGGGGCGGAGTGGTGACAAAGACCATTGGACTTCATCCGGTCGTCAACGTCGCCGGCCCGAAGACCGGGTTCTTTCGTGCGACGCCCGATTCGGCCTGCCTCTCGATGAAGAAGCGGTCGGGGACGGCGTTGCTCTCATCGTGGAACTGGGAGCTCATTTCCGACAAGACGCTCGACTGGTGGGTCCCTCGCATCGGCCGCATCAAGAAGGCCTATCCGAATCGCGTGCTGGTGGCGTCGATCATGGCCGGCTCGCGCAGTGATGAGGAGCTGACGCATTGGCAGACCCTGGCACAGGCCTGTCAAAGTGAAGGCGCCGACGCGCTCGAGTTGAATTTGTCGTGCCCGCACATGGATCGTCCGGACATGGGGTCGAATATCGGCAAGGACGTCGAAATCATTTCCGTCGTCAGCCGCGCTGTGAAAGAAGTGGCTCGCGTGCCGATATGGGCGAAGCTCACACCGTCGACCACCGACATCGCCGTCGAGGCGCGCGGCGCGTTTCTCGGAGGCGTCGACGCTATCTCCTCGTCGAACACATTTCCATCACTGCCCCTCATCGATCCCGAGACGCTCGAGTTCCAGATGAACGTCGACGGCTTCGTCTCGAGCGGCGGCCTGGGCGGTCCTGCGATCCTGCCGCTCTCGCTCGCCAAAATGGCCCAGCTGACCCAGGCGTTCCCTGACAAGGCATTCTCTGGAATCGGCGGGGTCGCGGAATTCGCTCACGCATTGAACTACTTCCTCCTCGGCTGCGGCACGGTGCAAGTCTGCACCGCAGCTATGCTCGATCACGCCATCGGGCCAAACGTGCTGAAACGTCTGGTCTCGGGTATGGCCGAGACGATGGATCGCCACGGATGGAACACCGTGGATGACTACCTCGGTCTGCGCCGCGCGCGTATCGTCTCCCATTCCCAGATTCGCCGACCAGATGGCGAGACATATCACGGCGGCTATGAAGCAGAAGGGTATGCCGCCGCCGACGCACCCGCAGGCCGCCTCGAAGGCTGACCACGTGCCGAGGCCCGGAGGGCAGGATTTCGTCGAGCTGTCCGAGGACGTCTCGGCGAGTCCGCTCTGGAATCCTGATCTTGCGCCGACGCCGCTCGCCCGGCGCACCTGGTCCACCTATCACATCGCCGCGCTGTGGATCGGCATGAGCGTGGTGATCACCACGTACACCCTTGCCTCAGGCCTCATGCAGCAGGGCATGACGTGGTGGCAGGCGATGACCACAATACTTCTCGGTAACTCGATCGTCCTGGTCCCGATGATTCTGAATGCACACGCCGGTACCAAGTACGGTGTGTCGTTTCCCGTCCTGTGCCGCGCCAGCTTCGGCGTGAAAGGCGCGAATGTTCCGGCGATTCTACGCGCTCTCGTCGCGTGCGGGTGGTTCGGTATTCAAACGTGGATTGGCGGTCTAGCGCTGCAGGCGTTGCTGATGGCGGCGTGGCCTGCGTGGACTGGGGTGCCGGGCAACATCTGGATCGCCTTCGCGCTCTTCTGGATCGTGCAGGTCGCCATCATCCTCAAGGGACTTGACGGCATCAAGAAGCTGGAAGGGTGGTCGGCGCCGCTACTCCTTCTCGGCGGAGCGCTGCTGCTGGCGTGGGCAGCGAACCGCGGCGGCGGCCTCGGTCGGATTCTGAGCGAATCGGCGCGCCTGCAGACCACGCACACGCCATTCTGGGAATTGTTTCCCGCGGGACTCACGGCCAACGTCGGCTACTGGGCCACGCTCAGCCTCAACATTCCGGACTTCACGCGCTACGCGCGCAGCCAACGCTCGCAAGCGCTGGGTCAGGCGCTCGGCTTGCCCGCAACGATGACGGCCTTTGCCTTCATTGGCGTTGCGGTGACGAGCGCCACGATCGTGGTGTTCGGCGAAGCGATCTGGGATCCGGTCGCCGTGATCGCGCGCATCGGCAGTGTGCCGGTGCTCGTGTTCGGCGCGCTCGTGGTCATGCTGGCGCAACTCACGACCAACATGGCGGCAAACGTCGTTTCGCCGGCCAACGACTTCTCGAGTCTTGCCCCCCGCCGCATCAGCTACGTGGCTGGCGGGCTTATTACTGCCGTCATCGGCATTGTCATGATGCCGTGGAAGCTGTACGCGGATGCAGCCGCATACATTTTCACATGGCTCATCGGGTACTCAAGCCTGATGGGTGCGATCGGAGGCGTGTTGATCGCCGACTACTGGTTGCTGCGCCGGCGCCAGCTGTCTCCAGCCGACCTGTTCAAGCTGGATGGCTGTTATGCGTACAGCAACGGCGTCAACTATCGTGCAATCTGGGCCCTTGCGCTGAGCATCGTGCCGGTGGTTCCTGGGTTCCTTCGAGCCGCGCTCACGCCGGGCGGACATGTGTCGAATCCGAATCTGCTCGATTCGTTGTATACGTACGCCTGGTTCGTCACATTCGGTCTGAGCTTCGTCTTCTATCTCGCGTTGAGCCGATCTCCGTGGCGTACGAACGTCGCACGCGAACGTCTGCGCACGCGATACGAGGTTCCGTAGTTGTGAACGGTCGCTGATTACACCGGGTGAATCGGCATTGAGGTTAGCGCCCGACCATTCTCTGCAGATGCTCGGGATAGCGCGCACCCTTCACCTCGATCTGCGACGCAGCACGATCGATCTCGCTCAGGTCGTCCGCAGTTAACTGGATATCGACCGCGCCGATGTTCTCCTCGAGTCGCTGCCGCTTGGTCGTTCCGGGAATCGGCACGATCCACGGCTTCTGCGCCAGCAACCATGCCAGTGCGATTT
>DAINQP010000290.1:0-5286 GCA_036742665.1 Vicinamibacterales bacterium
TGGGCACGCCGCGGTACATGTCGCCTGAGCAGATTCACGGGCGCACGCTCGACGCACGCAGCGATCTGTTTGCGATGGGCGCGACGCTGTACGAAATGCTCGCCGGCGCGCCAGCGTTTGCCGGCAGCACGAGCGTCGACGTTCTGCACGCCACGCTGCACGAAGCACCGGCGGCATTGGGCGGCTCGCGCACGATCGAGTCGGTGAACCGGATCGTGCAACGCTTGCTGGCGAAGAATCCCGGCGACCGGCCAGCCTCGGCGTCGGCCGCCGCCGAGGATCTCATAGCGTGTCTTGGGCTCGGCGATGTCGAGGCCGTCCCGCGCGCCCGGGCGATGACATGGCTGGTCGTGCTGCCGTTCCGCGTGCTCCGTCCCGACCCTGAGACTGACTTCCTCGCCTTCAGTCTTCCGGACGCGATTGCCAGTTCGCTGGCCGGACTGCGATCGCTCGGCGTACGGTCTACCGCGGGCGCCGCCCGCTTCGCCGGCGGCGAGATCGATTTTGCGCGCATCGCCGCGGAGGCGCACGTTGACGTGGTGATGACCGGCACGCTGCTGCGCGCTGGCGATGCGATTCGCGTGACGACGCAGCTGGTTGGTGCCCCGGGCGGAGAAGTCCTCTGGTCGCACTCTGCGCACGCCACGCTGCGCGATGTATTCCAGCTGCAGGACGATCTCGTCCAGCGCATCGTGTCGTCGCTGTCGCTCCCACTGACCGCTCGCGAGCAGCAGCTGCTGAAGCACGACGTGCCGGCGAATCCGGCGGCCTACGAGTTCTACTTGCGCGCGAACCAGGTGCAGCAGCAGGCGACGCTGGCGTCACTCGATGCCGCTAGCCTGGCGCGCGACCTCTATCTGCAAAGTGTCGAGACCGATCCCCTGTACGCCCCGGCGTGGGCGAACCTCGGTCGATGCTATCGGGTGCTGGGCAAGTCTGGCGGCGACGATGCCGACGAACACCTGAAGCGGGCCGAGTCGTGCCTTCAGCGCGCGCTGACGTTGAATCCGCAGTTGGCGTCGGTCACGCGCGCGTACGCGCAGCTCGAGTCGGACACCGGTCGCTCGAAAGATGCACTTGTGCGGCTACTGACCGCTGCACACGTCAACGACCGCGATCCGGAATTGTGGGCCGGCCTGGTTCACGCATGCCGCTACTGCGGACTGCTGACGGCGTCGATTGCCGCCCATACCCGTGCTGCGCAGCTCGACCCGGCGATCGCAACCAGCGTGCGTCACACTTACTGGCTGCTCGGTGATTGGGAACGCGCGTTGAAGGGATCTGGCCGGTTCTACTTCGAAGCCATGGTGTTGGCGTCGATCGGCAGGACTGAGGAGGCGCTGGCGTATTTGCGGGAGATGGAGCGCATGAAGCGGCCGCCGTTGATCGAGAACTTCGTTCGCTCGCTGCGGCTGCTCCTCGAGGGCAGGCGCGACGAGAGCCTCGCAGCCACGGAGTTCTGCATCCGGCATTTTCCCGATCCGGAGGCCGTGTTCTATATGGCCCGGCAACTGGTTCAGCTCGGCGAACGCGTGCGCGCACTCGAGGCGCTAAACGACGTCCTCGACCGCGGGTTCCTGCTTTCTGCAGCGCTGAGCATAGATGCGTGGCTGACGCCGCTTCATGCCGAGCCGGGGTACGGCGAGCTACTCCAGCGAAGCCGCCGCCTCGAGGCGGACGCGGCGCTCACGTTCGCCCGGATGGGCGGACCCGATCTGGTCCGCTGACCGTCAGTCCTCGACCAGCGCCTCAACCGGTCAATCGCGACGTCCCACCGATCGGAGATGCGATCGAGGTAGCGCCGCGCGATCTCGAGCCGTCGTGTTGCGAGCTCCTAGATCGGGCTCTGCACTGTAGTCGTGCGACCTACGGTCGCGCTCATAACGTTGAACAGATCGGCGGCACCTTTCTTGATTGATTACTGCATGATGGAGGCACAACCCATGACTGGAACTCGACTGTGGTCCATGCTGATTGGGGCCGCGCTCTTGATCGCGAGCGCCATCCCTGCTGCGCAGACACTGGGCGAAAAAGAACGCTTCACCGCCATTGCCGTGGTCAACAATGAACGCGCGAGCGGATCCGGCATCGTCCAGATTGACGTCACCAGGTGGTCAACCGCTGCCGAGCGCGCGTCGCTGCTCGCGGTGCTGAAAAAGAACGGCGCCGAGAAATTGCTCGACGCCCTGCAGGACACCAAGCCGGTCGGCATCATCAAGACGCCAGACTCGCTTGGCTACGACTTGCACTACGCGTATCAGG
This sequence comes from Vicinamibacterales bacterium, assembly GCA_036742665.1. GTDB lineage: Bacteria > Acidobacteriota > Vicinamibacteria > Vicinamibacterales > UBA2999 > Gp6-AA40. The sequence continues at coordinate 2,263 of DAINQP010000290.1, forward strand.
AACCCTTGCCCGACGGCGGTCGCCGCATCGTGATTGCCACCGATCGGCCGATCGGTTTCTGGGAAGCGACGAACCGGCCGCGCACGATTGATTACCCGTTCACGGTGATCCAGATGGAAATCGGCAAGGACGGCAAGGGCAAGGGCACGCTGTCGTACGCGACGAAGATCATTCCCGCCGGCAACACGATCGTGCTCGAGAATTTCGGGACGCAGCCGGTGATGCTGACGGAGATCAAGTCGGAATCACACACCTGACGAGCACAAGGCGCAGAGCCACACCCTGAGCCGAAAGCTCGAGTCCAAACGCCAGAGCCTGCTATAGACTGTGGCGCGGAGGAGAGCATGAGCACGACTCGGGCATGGGTGCTTGTCATCGCAGTGGTGGCGCTGGCTACGACGGCGCTTGAGTCACAGCAGCCGCAACAGCCGGCGCCTGGTACGCCAACCGCGCTGCCTTCGGTTCCCGCGCGGGAGCCGTCATGGGCGTTTCCGGTGCAGGCCGGGACGCTGCCAGCGGAGCCTCCGGGACAGAAATCAGTGCCCGGCAGCACGAAGAAGTACACGCCTCAGGAAATCGACGATCTCCTCAATCCGCCCGACTGGTTTCCTGACGAGCACAAGGCCGCGCCGCCGATCGTGCAGAAGGGTCATGGCATGGCGCTGGCGTGTGGCTCGTGTCATCTGATGTCGGGGACCGGCCATCCCGAATCGAGCGACGTCACTGGATCGACGGCCGATTACGTCTACCAGCAGCTGCAGGACTTCAAGTCGGGGGCCCGCAAGGACTACGCACGCATGAATGGCATCTCTGCCGAGTTGTCAGATCAGGAGATGCGTCAGGCCGCCGAGTACTTCGCGGCGCTGCCACGCGTGAAATGGTCGCGGGTGGTCGAAGCGGCGATGGTGCCGAAGACTTTTGTCGGCCAGGGTCGCATGCGATTCATCGATCCGAAGGCCTCCGGCATGGAACCAATCGGCAAGCGCATCATCACGTTGCCCGAAGATCAGACGCGCGCGCGCCTGCGCGATCCCAAAATAGGATTTGTCTCGTATGTCCCCCCCGGCAGCCTCGCCAAAGGGAAAGCACTCGTCGAGAATGGCGGCGGAGGCAAGTCGGTGCAGTGCAGCATCTGCCATGGTGAAGGACTGAAAGGGCTCGGCAACGTGCCGCGCATCGCGGGCGTCCATCCGATCTATCTGGCGCGCCAGATGTATCTCTTCAAGGAAGGCGATCGCAACGGACCTGACGCGGCGCTGATGAAGCGCCCGGTTGCGAAGCTCACCGACGATGACATTTTGAATATCTCGGCGTATGTCGGAGGGTTGCCGCCGCAGTAAGGGACGAGACGCCGCGGGGGCGAGCGCCCCCGCGGCCACAAGCCCCGTTACGGTTTGTAGTCAGCGGTCGCTTCCGAGGTCTTCGCGACGTCTTTGCCGCCGGTCGCCTCGAGGATCTCCTCAGCCTTCTTTGCCCACTTGCTGTCGTCACAGTGAACCGAGATGAGGTACGCGCCTTCTCGCACGCGGCCCGCGTAGCGCTTGGCTTCGACCTCAGGAATACCCGCGCCGATCAGGCCCCCGACAAGACCGCCCGTCACGCCAGCGGCACCCGCGCCGGCCAGCGCAGCCACAATCGGGCCGGCGGCGACAATCGGGCCGATACCTGGAATCGCCAAGGCACCGATGCCGACCAGCCAACCGAGCACTCCGCCAAGCGCCGCGCCTGTGCCGGCACCGGCGGTGAAACCTTCGGGCGCCTTCGAGTTGATCTCGTGGGCGAGATCACGAGTGGTTCGATCGCGTTCGGGAAGAATCGCCGAGATGTCGCTGTTGCGGAATCCGGCGGCCCGGAGCGACTCGAGAGTACGCTCGAACGCTACACGGTCCGGATAGATACCGTACGCAACCAGGTCTTTGGCCATGTGTTCCCCTCCTTGATGGCTTTAATGAGCTCGGCCGACACGCATCACTAAGAGAGGAGCACCAAGTGTGCCGAATGGGGTCGTAGCTCGGCAGCCAGCGGCGAACCAACTGATCTTTTCGCTTCGGCGGTTTGCCCGATTTACGGGACGAACGAAGCCGATGCTGCCGTTGGAACCAGTGGACCGTGTTTCACAGTGTTCGCGGGGTCAAGAACGCGATGAGCTCCTCGGCTGCACCGCGCTCGTCATCGGTACCCGCGAGTACGCGTGCCGCGCGGGCATGACCGATGGCCTCGTCGCGCTGGCCCACTCGTCCGAGCACGCGCGCCAGCGTCATTCGCGCCGTGGCACTGGTCGGATCCAACGACGCCGCTCGCATCGCAATTGGCACCGCGTCGCCGGGGGTGGATCCGCGAGCGATCGTGTCGGCGAGAAACGCCTGCGACGGCGAATTGAGGTTGTTGAGCGCGACGGACCGACGGAGCAGCGTCTCGAGGCGGCGAAGGAGATCCGCGTCAGCACTGGCGGTCCACAGCAGTGTCGCCAGCCGATAGTGCGTGTAAAAGCTCTCGGAGTTCAACTCCACCGCCTTGGCGTAAGCGCTGCGCGCTTCATCGCGTTTGCCCTCGCGATCGAGCAGGAGAGCTTCGACGTCGTAGGTGCCGACGCCTCGATTGGCACCGGCCGCGGCGATCGCCGCACGTGCCTCGACGGGACGGCCGAACGTGGCATGCACCGCCGCGTGCACGCCGGCCGATTCACCAGTCGTCAACGCGCGAACGGGAAAGTTCTTCGACGAAGCGTTGGTCTCGACCTTCAGCCGCGCGTACTGAGTGATTGGCTTCTTGTGATAGTTGAGATACGCCGTCTCCAGGGCGTCCACGCTGCCAAACACCTTGTGGATCGCATCCACGGACGGTGAACCCTTCAGGAGAAGCTCGGCGAGTTGGTTGACCCGACTTCCACCGTCGGGCAGGCCGAACAGCATGTAGTGCATGACGCCCCACGATTGCGCATCAAAGCGGGATCGCGTCGTGCCGTTCGTGTAATACGGCGACGACGAGTCCAGCGTAACGAGCTCGGACAGACGGAGGCGGCCA
>DAINQP010000291.1:0-5273 GCA_036742665.1 Vicinamibacterales bacterium
TGCAGGGCATGCAGGGCGCCGTCTACCAGATGCTCGCGCATGGCGTCAGCACCGGCGGGCTCTTCCTGATCGTCGGCATGCTCTCGGATCGTCGTCACACCCGACTCATCTCAGAGTTCGGTGGCCTGAAGAACAGCATGCCACGGCTCACCGCGGCGTTCCTGATCATCACGCTCGCGTCGATCGGGATGCCGGCGCTCAACGGCTTCATCGGCGAATTCCTGACGATGCTCGGCGCGTTTCTCTGGGATCCGCGCTTCGTCGTCGTCGCGGGTCTGGGCGTGATTCTGTCGGCGGTGTACATGCTCTGGATGTTCCAGCGCGTGTATCTCGGCCCAATCACCAACGACAAGAACGCCAAGCTGCCGGATCTGCAGCCGCGTGAGTGGGCAAGCGTCCTGCCGCTATGCGCGCTGGCAATTGCGATGGGTGTGTTCCCGTCGCTGTTCCTGGCGCCGATGGAACTGTCGGTGAAGAAGGTGGTCGAGCGAGTGCAGACGGCGCAGCCCGTGCGTGCCCGGAACACTGGTCAGCCCGTGCGCGCCGCGGACGGCGTCCAAAGAGTCGGGGTGCAGTAGCGATGCCCAACCTTCAGATCGACGCGGTCGTGCCAATGCTGTGCGTCACGCTGGGCGCATTGGCCGCCATGGCCGGAGAAGCACTCAGGGGTAAAGGGCCGCGCATGCCGGTGGGATGGTTTGGCATCATTGGCCTGGTCGGAGCGGCCGCCTCCGCGGTCATCCTCTGGAACCCGACGCCGGAAGCCTTCCGCGAGGACTTCGGCGTCATCGTCGCCGACAACTTCGGCCTGTTCGTCACGCTGGTGCTGGCCCTCGTCGGCATCCTCACGATCATGTTCTCGTCGCAGGTGATTCACCGCGACAACCTGCCGGCCGGGGAATACTACGCACTGCTGCTGTTCTCGATCGTCGGGATGATGATGATGGCGACCGCCACCGATCTCCTGGTGATCTTTGTCGCACTCGAGATCCTGTCACTGGCGGTCTATGTGCTCACCGGTATCCGGCGCGATAATCTCGCTGGCACCGAGGCTGCGTTCAAATACTTCCTGCTCGGCGCCATTTCCAGCGCGTTCTTCCTCTACGGCATCGCGTTCACCTACGGCGTGACGCACAGCACGCGGCTGTCGGCGATCTCGCAGTATCTGTCGGCGCAGTCGATGGCGGGCGAACCGATGGTGCTGATCGCGCTCGGCCTGCTGCTGGTTGGCTTCGCGTTCAAGATCTCCGCAGTGCCGTTCCACATGTGGACGCCTGATGCCTACGAAGGCGCACCCGCCATCGTCACCGGGTTCATGTCCACCGGTGTGAAGGCGGCGGCGTTCGCCGCCTTCGTCCGCGTGTTCCTGTCGAGTTTCGAGCCATTCCGCGATATGTCGGCTGCTGGTCCTGGCTGGGCGCCGATCGTGGCGGTGCTCGCGGCAGCGACGATGATCCTTGGGACGGTCGTCGGTGTGGCGCAGGGCAATTTGAAGCGGATGCTCGCGTATTCGAGCATCGCGCACGGTGGGTACCTGCTGGTCGGCCTCGTCGCGGCCAACTCGGTGGGGAAGGCCGCGATCCTGTTCTATCTGCTGGCCTACTCAGTGACCAACCTCGCCGCGTTCGGTGTGATCGCAATGCTCGGCGCGCGCGATCGCGCCAACGACGGCCTGCGCGATTATGCGGGACTCTGGCACAGCAACCCGGTGCTGGCCGCGTTGATGACCGTCTGCTTGCTCTCGCTCGGCGGTCTCCCGCCCACCGCCGGCTTCATCGGCAAGTGGTACATCTTCCAGGCGGCGGTGAGCGCGGGCTACTACTGGCTTGCGATCATCGGTGTCCTGACCAGCGTCGTCTCGGTGTTCTTCTACCTGCGCGTCGTGGTCATGATGTACATGGCCGAACGCGACGGCGCGCAGGAGCCGGCGCGCGTCACGGGCTTCGGCATGGTGGCGCTGGCGCTGTCGATTGTCGTGATCTTCTACCTCGGAATCCTCCCGACGCCGGTTCTCGACTTCGCCGGCAAGTCGATCGCCACGATCTTCTAGCCTCTTGTCCTCAGCCTAAAGCCGCGCGTCCGCGTGGTGTTATCGTTTACGCGCCTGTCGGATTCCATTTCGCGCATCGGATTGCTGAACGAGAAGCCGCTGCACGCATCACTCAAGCAGTGGTACGCGCAGCCTGGCGATCGATTCGAAGTCCCGGTTGACGGCTTCGTGATCGACATCGTTCGAGACAACGTTCTGCTGGAAATCCAGACGCGGCATTTTGGCGCCATCAAGTCGAAGCTCGCCACGCTGGTGTCTTCCCATCGAGTCCGGCTGATCTACCCGATCGCCCAAGAGAAATGGATCGTGCAGTCGCCCAGGGCCGGGAGCGCTTTCAGTACCCGGCGAAAGTCACCGAAGCGAGGGCGAGTGGAGGATCTGTTCCGCGAACTCGTCGCCATTCCTCGGATGCTTTCGCACGGGAATTTCTCGCTGGAAGTGTTGATGACACGAGAGGAAGAGAGCAGACGGTACGAGGGTCGGCGGAGATGGCGTACGCGAGGATGGGTCACTGAACAACGCCGTCTGCTGGACGTTGTGGAGCGAAGGGTGTTCGAGGCGCCGGCGAACTGGCTCGCGCTTCTTCCAACTCGAAACGAGCCGTTCACGTCGCGAGACCTGGCTGAAGCGATAGGCGTCCGGCTCGATCTGGCCCAGAAGATGACGTATTCGCTGCGAGAAGCCGGGTTCGTGCAGCCGGTGGGTAAGCGGGGCAGGGCCACACTGTACAGAGCTGGCGCTACTGAATGCGCTTACCCGTCCAAACGTAAATCGACCTGACTTCAACTCTCCCTCGTCACATCTCACATGAGTGTGGGGACCCACTGAACCTCGTGAACGCATGGAACTCCCGGAAACCAAGAAACAATCGCTATGACACAATGTCGAGGTCGTGTCGGACGAGGCTCCAGATATCGAACGTGAACTGCGGACGCTCGACGCTGAACTGAAGCGACTCGAGGCCGAGTACAACATGTACTTTGCCGGGCGCCTGCCGCGTCCGCCGTGGGAGACACGCAAGCGCGTCGAGGGCATGGTCAAGCGGATGGACCGGCTGCACATCAACAACACCGGACACCGATTCAGGTTCAGTACACTTCAGGCACGATACACATCGTTCGTCGACCTGTGGGATCGCGGGCAGCGTTCGCGCGACGAGGGCCGGCCGGGTCCCTTCGTGCAGCCGCGCCCGATGGCCGAGAAGCCGGCAGCGACGCCCGCGGAGAAGGAGAACCGCGTCGTGCACGTCGCGACCTTCAAGGATCCACTGAAGGAGATGGACAAGCTGCACCAGCTGTACGACAACCTCGCCGAGATGCGTCGTCAGGCCGGGCAGGACGCGATTCCGTTTCACAAGTTCGCCGACTTGATTAAGACGCAGGTCGATCAAATGAAAAAGAAGGGCACCGGCGAAGTCGCGTTTCGTGTGGCGATGAAAGATGGAAAGGTCGCCTTCACTGCACGCAGCGTGAAGGGCGATAAGGAAAAGACTTAGGGTAGCACCCGGCGCCGCTGGCCTCGGCGCCGGGTAGGTCAGAAGTGGTTAGGGCTTGGTGACGTTCCCAGCCTGAGGACCCTTGGGGCCGTCGACGATTTCAAACTCTACCGCCTGGCCTTCTTCGAGTGACCGAAAGCCGTTGCCATTGATTGCGGAGTAGTGCACGAACACGTCGCTGCCTCCCTCGCGTTCGATGAACCCGTAACCTTTGGCGTTGTTGAACCACTTGACCTTGCCTGTGATGCGCATCGTTCTTCTTCCCTGCTTGCTGTGCGGCTCCGTTGAGGACGCCGCTTGGTCGCTTGCGATCCGAACTCAAAGATGAGCTTCGGGACACAAAAAAAGACCGCGACACTTGACGCGGTCTCGACTTCGACGTTGAGGGAACATCCCTCAAACGCAGGCATATGCTAAGCGTGCGTTAAATCAGTGTCAAGCATTTAGCTGGCGCTATTGCCAAAATTACACGCCTTCGCACACGCCGATTCCCATGCCTAGAGCGCTTCTGAGCGTTTCCGATAAATCCGGACTTGTTGCTTTCGCGCGCGGCCTTGCCGAGCGCGGTTTCGAGCTCATTTCCACTGGCGGCACCGCGAAAGCGCTCGAATCGGCGGGGCTGCCCGTTGTCGGCATCTCCGACGTCACCGGATTTCCCGAGATGATGGACGGCCGCGTCAAGACACTGCACCCCAAGGTCCATGGCGGCATCCTGGCGAGGCGTGGTCATGGCGCGGACCTCGATGCCGCCGCGACGCACGGGATCACCTTGATCGATCTCGTCGCCGTCAATCTCTATCCGTTCGTGAAGACCGCCGCCAATCCGGCGACACCCTTTGCGGCGCTTGTCGAAGAGATCGATATCGGCGGGCCAAGCATGGTGCGGGCAGCGGCCAAGAACTTTGAAGATGTGCTCGTGGTCGTCTCACCCGCTGACTACGACCACGTGCTGGCGCAGCTCGATGATCCGAACGGACCATCACGCGAGTTTCGATTCGAGTTGGCTCGCAGGGCCTTCGCGCACACCGGCGCCTACGACACCGCGATCGCGTCCGAGCTCGACGTGGTCAGATATGAAGGCGGCACGTTCGTGCGCGGATCGACGCAGGGATATCCAGCGTCGATCACGCTCGGACTCCGTAAGCGCGGCGATCTGCGTTACGGCGAGAACCCGCACCAGCACGCAGCGTGGTATTCCGACGAGTCGCACGTCGGTCTCGGCGGAGCAGAGCTACTGCAGGGCAAGGAACTCTCCTACACGAACCTGCTCGATCTCGATGCGGCGCTGCGCATTGTGCTCGAGTTTGGCGAGCCCGCAGCGGCGTTCATCAAGCACACCAACCCGTGCGGCGCGGCGATCGGATCACGCGCCAGCGACGCCTACGTCCGTGCGCGCGAGGCCGATCCGCTGTCTGCATTTGGTGCCGTCGTTGGTCTGAATCGACCAATAGACATCGAGACGGCCAAGGCCATCGTCTCGACGAAGATTGACTGCGTCATTGCGCCGTCGGTGGATGCAGAAGCGCGCCCGGTGCTGAGTACGAAGTCGCAGATGCGCATCGTGATTGCCGACATCGAACAGCTCGAACAACTCACGACGCGTGATGTTCGCTCGGTGCTCGGTGCGGTGCTCGTCCAGGATGGCGACCGCGTGAGCGAGGCCGCCACCCCGTGGCCATCCAATGATCTGCGGGTGATGACAAAACGCCAGCCGACGACGCAGGAATG
>DAINQP010000292.1:0-5253 GCA_036742665.1 Vicinamibacterales bacterium
ACGATCCTCGAAGACGTGTGGGGACTGCACGAGAGTACCGACACGCGGGCCATCGACAACTTCATCGTGCGTCTGCGCCGTTATCTCGAAGACCGTCCGGCGGCGCCGAAGATCCTCTTGACGGTACGCGGAGTCGGCTACAAATTCGTCGCGCCGCAGCGCCTGGATTAAGGGTGTTCGACGAGCTCAGCCGGTAAAATGCAGGCCATGTCTGCCAGTGACACGATTGAAGCGCAGGGCCATCTCATCGACTCCGGCCTGCTCTCCGCCCTCTTCGACAAAATCATTGAATTTAAGGGGTCTTACGAGATTCTGACGTTCGACATCGGCCGCACCAACGACGATCCGTCGCGCATCCAGATGCGAATCACGACGAGCGATCGCGCGTCGCTCGACGACCTCTTGCAACAGATCACGACATTCGGCGCACATCCAGTTCGCGAGCGCGACGTTCTGGTCAAACCAGCTGAAAAGGATCGTTGCGTCCCCGACGACTTCTATTCAACGACAAACCACCGGACCCATGTTCGGCTCGGCGGCCAGTGGAGAGACGTCGAGAGCCAGCGCATGGACGCCGTGATCGTGGTCACAGGGCAGATGGCCGCCTGCCGCAAGCTGCGCGACGTCAAGGCCGGTGAAAGCATCGTCTGCGGTCACGACGGCATACGGGTGACGCCGGAGTTCCGCGAACGGGATCGTCTGGGCTTCGCGTTCATGAGCAACGACGTCTCGTCTGAGCGGAGGGTCGAAGGCAGCGTCGCCCGGATCGCGCAGATGATGCGTGAGGTCAAAGCCGCTGGCGGACGCATCGCGGTGGTCGCCGGTCCAGTGGTCGTCCACACTGGCGGCGTCGAGCATTTCGCCTCGTTAATCCGCCACGGCTACGTCAACGTCGTGCTCGCAGGTAATGCCCTGGCGGTGCACGATATCGAGTTCGCGCTCTCGGGCACTTCGCTCGGCATCGATCTGGCGGCCGGCGCGCCGGTCGAGCAGGGTCACCGTAATCACATGGCGGCCATCAACACGATCAATCGCGCCGGCAGCATTCGAGCGGCCGTCGAAAGCGGAGTGCTGAAGTCGGGCGTCATGTACGAATGCGTGAAGCACGGCGTCGAGTTCGTTCTCGCCGGCAGCATTCGTGACGACGGACCGCTGCCGGAAACGATGATGGATTTGGTTCAGGCGCAGGAGCAGTATGCGTTGGCGCTGTCGAACAATGTGCAGCTCGTGCTGATGCTCTCATCGATGCTGCACAGCATCGGGGTGGGCAACATGCTGCCGTCCTGGGTCCGGGTCGTCTGCGTCGATATCAATCCCGCGGTCGTCACCAAGTTGAGCGATCGCGGATCGCAGCAGACCGTCGGGGTCGTAACCGACGTCGGGCTTTTTCTGCATCGCCTGGCGGAGGCGTTGCCGAACTAACCGTCAGACCACGGCACGTGCCGCAGGCACCCGATCGTTCAAGCACTCGGCCACGCGGTTCAGCGCCTGCTCGAGACCGGCACGCGTGCGCGGTGTCCCCAGGCACAGTCGAACCGCTTTCGGGTGCTGATCGCCAACCGCAAACTCCGACGACGCGTTCAGGACCACACCGCGCGACCGGGCCTGCGCGACAAAGCCATCCGACGACCATCGCGGCGGCAAGGACAACCAGAGATGATGGCTCTGCGGATGTGTCTGGTAACGCTCACCGGCAAGCAGCCGCTTCGCCATGATCTGCCGCGCCGCGCCTTCATGGCGCTTCCAGTCGGCAATGCGCGCCGCGGTACCGTCCTCGATCCATCCGCTTAACAGGTCCGCCCCGATCGGCGACGTGCTGATCATCGTCGTCCACACCACGCCGGCAATCTTCTCGAGAAACGCCGGTGGCGCGACGACGCTGCCGAGCCGCAGGCCAGGAAACAGGCTCTTCGACAGGCTGGTCACAAACAGCGTGCGGTGCGGAATGAGCGGCGCCAGCGGTGTGCGCTCCGGCGACAGGAACCCGTAGGTGTCGTCCTCGACCACGATCAGCCGGTACTTTTCTGCGATGGCCGCGATCTGGCGTCGGCGCCGTTCGGACATCACCGCCGATGTCGGGTTCTGCATCCGCGGCATGCAATAGAGCGCGCGCGCACGCGTCGAGCGGCAGGCGGCTTCGAGCGCATCGGGGCGAATCCCTTCGCCATCCATGGCCACGCCGCGCATCTTCAACTGCATCTGCTGCGCGATCATCCGCGCGCCCGAATAGGTCAGTTCCTCCATGAGGAGCGTGTCCCCGGGAGAGAGCACCGAGCCGAGTGCGGTCGTGAGCCCATGTTGCGCACCAGCCGTCAGCACGATGTGCTCAGGGTCGGCCGGCATTCCGAGCTGCTTCAACCATGCGGCCATCGCCTGACGATGCCGCTGATGCCCTCGTCGAGGCGCATAGCCAAACAGCTGCGTCCAGGGCAGCGCGCGTCGCTGGAAGAGATGCGCCCCGAGGATGGCGACCTCTTTGTCCGGCATCAGGAAATTGATGCTGAGGTCGATCACACCGTTCTCGCTGCTCGCATCGTCGTACGGTTCCTGGCCGCGGATGAACGTGCCACGACCGACGTGGCCATTGATCAGCCCACGCCGCGCCGCTTCGCTGTACGCACGGGTGATCGTCGTTACCGTGACCCCGAGGTGGCCGGCCAGGTCACGATGCGGCGGCAGCTTCGACCCCGCGCGCAACGCGCCGCTCTGCACGTCTTCATCGATGGCGTCGGCAATCGCCCGGTAAACGGGTCCTTTTCGCGACTCGAGATTAGGCAGCCACATTGTCATTGCAGCAATATACGCATTGCTGCGCTATCAATCCACATGTCCTACCAACACAATGCGGCTGAGGTGGGAACGGCCTTGGGTTGGACCGCCGGGCGATCGCGCAGCGTCCTACGGGACGAGGTGCTATTCTCGAACCATCATGGGTAAACGGATTTTTCTATTTCTCCTCACCAACCTTGCCGTTGTCCTGACGCTGACGGTCGTCGTCACCGTGCTCGGCGTCGGCGGCGGGTCCGACGTGGGATCCCTTGCGGTGTTCTGCCTGGTCTGGGGCATGGGCGGCGCGTTCATCTCGTTGCAGATGTCGCGTTGGATTGCGAAGCGCGCCACCGGCGTTCACCTGATCGACGGCCGCACCGGCACGCCGCAACTCGATTGGCTGTACCAGACTGTTGAACGGCTCACGCGCCAGGCGAACCTTCCGATGCCGGAAGTCGGGGTGTACGAATCCGGTGAGGTGAACGCGTTCGCAACCGGCCCCAGCAAGAACCGCAGCCTTGTCGCCGTGTCGGCTGGCCTGATGCGCGCCATGCGGCAAGAAGAGATCGAAGGAGTGCTCGCGCACGAAATCTCGCACATCGCCAACGGCGACATGGTGACGATGACGCTGCTGCAGGGCGTCATGAACGCCTTCGTCATGTTCTTCGCGCGGGTGATCGCGTCGGTGATTACTCGCGGCGACGACAACCGCCGCGGCGGTGGCGGGATGTATTTCCTCGTCGTCATCGTCCTGCAGATCGTCCTGGGCATCCTGGCGTCGCTCATCACGGCGGGGTTCTCGCGCTATCGTGAATACCGGGCGGACGCCGGTGGTGCGCATCTGGCCGGACGTGAGCGCATGCTCGGCGCGCTGCGGCGTCTGGCTGTCAACAGCGAAGCGGTGGATCCGAGCCATCAAGCCCTCGCCACGATGAAGATCAACGGCGTGCGCGGGTGGGCGTTGCTGTTCTCGACGCACCCGCCGCTCGAAGATCGCATCGCGGCGCTTCAGAATCAGCGTTAGCATGACGGCCGGTCCAAAGGGACCGGCCCTACGCGATCACCGTGCACACCACCATCGTTTCCACCGACACTCTTGCCGAGCATCTCGCGCGCGATTGGGTGATCGTGGACTGCCGCTTCGACCTTCAGAACGAGCAGTGGGGTCGCGAGCAGTATCTGACGTCGCACATTCCCGGCGCGGTTTACGCCAGTCTCAGTCACGACCTGGCCGGGCCGAAGACGGGCAGCAACGGCCGGCATCCGCTGCCATCGATCGCGGCCCTGACCGCGACACTCGGCCGCCTGGGCATCGCACGCGGCACGCAGGTTGTCGCCTACGACCAGGACTCGGGCATGTACGCGAGCCGTCTGTGGTGGCTGCTTCGCTACGCGGGTCACGATGCCGTGGCGGTGCTCGATGGCGGGTGGGCGAGGTGGATCCGTGAGGGGCGTCCGGTCCGCGAAGGCGAGGACACACACTCGCCGGTCACGTTCGTCGCGTCGCTCCGACCGGAGATGAGCGTCAGCGTAGACGAGGTAAGGGCGCAGCTCGGCAACCCGAAGACGCTGCTCGTGGACGCCCGTTCGCCTGAACGATACGAAGGCCAGACGGAGCCTATTGACCGCATGCCTGGTCACATTCCCGGGGCCGTGAACCGGTATTACCGATCGAATGCCGGCGATGATTTCACGCTGCTCCCGCCCGAGGAGCTACGTAACGAGTTCCTGAAGGTGCTGGGATCGCACGAACCGTCGCAGGCAGTGATGTACTGCGGCTCGGGCGTAACGGCCTGCCAGAATCTGCTCGCCATGACGCACGCCGGACTCCGCGGTGCCCGGTTGTACGCCGGCTCATGGTCCGAGTGGTCGGCCGATCCGGCACGACCCGTCGAAAAAGGTCCCACCCGCTCGTAAACTCCTCGCCCGCGTACTTCGTCCAAGAGGGCCGGAGGATGTTATGCATCGCGCCCTGTTAGTGACCGCCGTGCTGCTGATGGCTACGGCGGCGGTTGTACCCGCCCAGCGAGACCGCGATCGCGATCGCTCTTTCGGATTGTCTCAAGAGGAATGGTGCCGTCAGGAGCGCCGCGCCGATTTCTGTGAGGTGCGCGAAGAAACGTTGCGCAACCAGAGTACGATCGACCTGGACGCACGCGGTAACGGTGGCGTGTTCATTCGCGGATGGGATCGATCCGACGTCCAGATGCGCGCACGCGTCACCGTCAGGGACGACAGTCGCGACGCTGCTGCGCAAGTCGCGAAACAGATCCAGATCACCACGACCGGCGGACGGATACAGGCGGACGGGCCGCGCGACCGCCGGGATCGCCGCTCGCGAGACTGGGATGACGACCGCTACTGGTCTGTCGCCTTCGAGCTGCAGGTGCCGCGCAAGGTGGACATTCGCGTAGACGCCACCAACGGCGGCATCGTCGTCGAAGACGTGCGCGGCCGCATCGACGCACATACTGTGAACGGTGG
>DAINQP010000293.1:0-5177 GCA_036742665.1 Vicinamibacterales bacterium
AGACGATCAGGAAGTAGCCGGCAAGATCCAGCTTTTCGATCAGATCGAGCTCGCGGGTGATCTGCGCGCGGGCCTTGTCGTGATACGGGCGATAGCGGTTACGGGCGCCAGCTTCGGTGATATGGCGCAGGAACGACATCTCGGTCTCGCCCGGTGGCACCGGATATGACGGGAATCGATACCCGAGATCCGCCATCGTGTACTCGAGCCGCTCGGCCAGCTCCGTCGTGCCGGCGAGCGCGTCGGGACGATCGGCAAACAGTTCGGCCATCACTTCAGGCGATTTGAGATAACGCTCTGCGTTGCGCGCCAGCAGCCGGCCAGCGGTGTCGAGCGTGGTGCGGTGATAGATGCAGCTGAGGACGTCGAAGAGCGGACGCTCCCCCGCCGTCGCAAACCGGACACCATTGGTGGCGACGATCGGCACGCGATAGGCACGGGCCAGCTCGGTCAGCGCTTCGTTGTCGCACTCTTCGTCGCGAAGCAGGTGGCGCTGCAGCTCGACGTACACACGATCGCGACCAAAGAGACCGACCAACCGATCGAGCATGCCACCAACGCCGTGTCGCCGCGCGTCGAGGACCGGACGACCAGCGAGCGCGACGAGCCCGGACGTGAAGCCGTCGAGCTCGTCGATCGCCAGCGCGCCCTCACCCTTTGGCGCGCGCATCTTCATGCGCGTTACCAGACGACAGAGGTTCTGGTAGCCCTCGGCACTCGAGACCAGGACGGGGAGACGCCAGAGGTGAGCGGCGGGTCCGGAAAACAGAACCCGCCCTACACTGCCACCCGACTGTTTCCCGACAGCGTAGGGCGGGTCTTGCTTTGTAGACCCGCCGTCTATCGTGAGTTCCGCCCCGATGATGGCTGTAAGACCAGCCTGCTTCGCCGCTTTATGAAATCGCGGTGCGCCATACACGCCGTCGGCGTCGAGCAGCGCGATGGCGGGATAGCCGAGTGCCGCCGCCCGCTCGACGAGCGCTTCGGGCAAAGAGGCGCCTTGGAGAAAACTGAATGCCGATGCGCAATGGAGCTCGATGTACACGTGTCGCTTTCAATCAAGAACTCCATCCACAAACCATTGCTCGGTGTCGCGCGCGCGGAACAGCCGATACGTCGCGCCATCGGTCAACGTGACGTCCCATTCATCGCGATCCCATCCGTCTCTCTCGTGCTTTCGCCACCAATGCCCCGACGTGCGCCAGGGGCCGGCACACACTTTCACGCCCCCACCGTTCACGCCGCGGCGATCGATCGTCACGCCCGCCGGCTTGCCGTCGGCGACGCGCACACGCGCGGGCACAGGATGACGGAAGCGCCGTAGTGCGAGCGACACAGGTGATGCGGCCGGCTCTCTGACGTTCCCGTCGCGAGGCGCAAAGGGGGTCATCTCGAACGCGCCGGGTGTCCATGCGTCAACCAGTGCCGGCGCTCCGCAGCGCGTCTCGCCCATCAACGCCTGCAGCCTCGCCATGAGCGTGGACAGCTGCTCCGGCGACGGCAGCGGCCGCGTGATCAGCGAGAACTGGACGATGCGCGCCGGCGTCGGATCAACGGCGACAACCACGCGATCGATAGGACCGGCGGGCGGATGTGATTCGAGATCGAGCAGCGCCAGCGTGCGCAGCGTCCGCGCGTCGCGGATCGGCGTCGGCAGCTGCAGCGAACGTTCGTGCACCTCACGCGTCTCGCCAGCGGCCTTGACGAGGAACAGATGCACGTGCAGGACCGCGGCACCGCGGCCCCGGCGTTCGAGATGCGCTTCGAGCGGTTCGAGCAGACGGCCGAGCACGAACGCCAGCGGCTCGAGCTCGTCGATCGGCCACTCGAGATCGAGCGACTGTTCGAAGCGTTCTTCACGGACAGACGGTACGAGCGGAGTGGCGTCCTCGCCGCGCGCGAGCCGTTGCCATCGCACGGCCTGCCCGAGGCGCGCCGCCAGATCGTCGGCCGGCAATGCCGCGAGGTCGCCTAACGTACGCAGCCCCCACCGCTTCAGCACAAGTTGGGAATTGACGTCGTTCACTATCTCGCCAAGCAGCGCAATCGGAAGAGGCGCGAGCGCTGCGGCCTCAGTTCCAGGCTCGATAATCGACAGGCCGGCGCGGTGGCGGACCATCAGGCGTGCAGCGATGCGCGTACCGGCGATCGCCACGCGGATCTGCACACCGCGATCGGCGGCCGTGCGCCGCAGCTCCTCGGCAATCGTTCGTGCGTCGCCGAACAGTCGCGTGAGGCCGCTCAGATCGAGAACGATCTCGCGCGGGTCGCTGACACTGTCAACGCGGGGAGAAAATTCCTGCGCGACCGCGAGCACGGCCTCGGGAGAGCTGCCCTCGGCAGCGTAGATCGCACCGAACATGACGTCCTACCGTCCGTGCCGCGCGATCGGAAGATCGCGATCGGTGGCCTCTGTGGTGATGGCGCCAACCGCCGCTTCTCCATCGATACGCTTCCGCGGTGAGACCACCCGCGCACGCACATCGATACCTGACAGACGATGACTGCGATCGGATGTCCCGACCCAGGTGGCACGTCCAGCCAGCGTGACAGTGAGCCCGCCGGCACTGCGGGCCAGCGGCTCAGACGCGAGCAGCACACACGCCGTGTCGCTGCCCTCGATCACACGCTGCACGCGCATCCAGGTGTTGAAGGGGATCTGCCTGATCGCGGCGAGTGGCACGTCGGCGAGATCGATCGCAACCACGCCAAAGCCGCCACCCTGAAGCACCAGGTTCAACGCTTTGAGCGCACGATCGAGTGCGCGGTCGATAGGATGCTCCTGGCCGCGGATCCACAACAGCCGCGACAGATCGACGCCGGCGGCCGCCGCCGACGCCACATCGAGACGATCGAGCGTATCGACGAGCGCGACGATCTCGCCGCGCGCCGTCGCTGCGGCCACCATCTGCAGCAACAGCGTCATCCGGCCCGACGAGCGCGCGCCGACCAGTTCCGACAATTGGC
This sequence comes from Vicinamibacterales bacterium, assembly GCA_036742665.1. GTDB lineage: Bacteria > Acidobacteriota > Vicinamibacteria > Vicinamibacterales > UBA2999 > Gp6-AA40. The sequence continues at coordinate 2,968 of DAINQP010000293.1, forward strand.
CGCGCGGGAGACCACCGCGCAAACACGCATCGAGCGGCGCGACATCCATCGGCACCAGCGCCGACGGATCCATCCGCTCCAGCGGAGCCAGCGCAGTGGTCAACGTGCGATCGAGCTTGCGTTCGCGAAGAGCCGATTTCACAGCAGCCAATGCGTGATTCGCCATATGTTCGCCTTTCCGAGAAGCGAAAATATAGCGAAAATATGATGTCGGATCAAGCAGTAAAATTACTGGGGTTTTCTTGAGTACCCCTGTCGCCGTTCCCCCTGCTGAGGCAACTTCTCTACCCGAGCCGCCGCCTCCAACTGGATTCCGCCGCATTGCCACCGCGCTGACCTATCGCGACTTTCGCGTGCTGTGGTTCGGGGCGTTCACCTCGACCATCGGCACCTGGATGCAGAAGGTCGCTCAGAGCTGGCTGGTGCTGACCATCACCGGTTCGTCATCGGCGTTCTTTCTGGGACTCGATTCCTTCCTCGGCGAGCTGCCCATTCTGCTGCTGACGCTGGTCGGCGGGGTTGTTGCCGATCGCTACGATCGGAAACGGCTGCTGCTCTCGTCGCAGTGCATTCAGATGGCCGCGGCCTTCATGCTGGCCGCGCTGGTCTATTGGGATGTCGTGCGCATCTGGCACGTGCTGGCCCTGTCGGTGGTCACCGGCCTCGCGCAGGCCTTCGGCGGACCGGCGTATCAGTCGCTACTACCGTCGCTCGTCGGCAAGAACGACGTGCCCAATGCGATCGCGTTCAACTCGATTCAGTTCAATCTGGCGCGCGTGATCGGTCCGCTGCTCGCAGGCGCGGCGCTCGCCGCCTTCGGCATGGTGGCGTGCTTCGGCCTCAACGGCCTGTCATTCCTTGCGGTCATCGTCGCGATCCTCTTACTGCATGTGCGGCACATACCGCCCACGGCAAAAACGCGCATGCATCACGAACTCAAAAGCGGGTTCGAATATGCACGCACCCATCCCGCGCTCCTCAGCCTCGCCGTGCTGGGCTTCTCCGCGACGTTTCTCGGTGGACCGCTGCTCACCTTCCTGCCGCTGTTCGCGCAGAACGTGTTTCGCGGCGGCGTGACGCAGTACACACATCTGATGTCGTTTGCCGGGGCAGGTGCGGTCACCGGCGCGCTCGTCGTCGCCTGGCTCGGGAAGTTCAGGCATATGGGACGCACGCTGCTGATCCTGCAGGTCGTCTTCGGCGTGCTCATCGCGCTGTTCGCCGTGACGCGCATCTTCTGGATCAATGCCGTTCTGCTCTTCGGCTGCGCCGCGTGCATGGTGATGGTGTTCGCAATGCTCTCATCGCTCGTACAGCTGAATGCACCGAACGAGATGCGCGGCCGCGTGATGAGCATCTACATGGTGGCGTTCCGCGGCGGCTCTCCGCTCGGCGGCCTGGTCGGCGGATGGGCGGCGACGCTCGCCGGCGCTCCAACCGTGCTCATCGTCAACGGTCTCCTGTTGGCGATTGTCGCGTCCTGGTTTCTGACGCGAGCCGGTGGCGTCAGAGAGATTTAAGAGAGCAGGAATCAGCGGACGGCACTGCTATTTGCCCGTGCAGTCCGGAGGGTTCTGGACCGGGCGCGACGCCTAGCTCCAACTGTTGCCCACACCGTGCATCAGCCTCGGGTCGACGGTGTTCGGGTTCACCTCGGTCGGGTAGTCCGGGAAATGCTCGCGTATCTGGGCCGTGCTTCTTATCGGATTGCCCGTGACCGCGACGCGAGCCCCAAACACCACCGCTGCTTTCGCGGGTTCGAGGACCCGGTCTCTCGTCAGTGCGTTCAGCCCGTTCGACTCGACGGTATACGTCGTGCCGTCGTCCAGTCTGAGAACGATCCGCCCTTGTATGGGGCCACAGCTCTGGTCGTACCGGGTCACCGTCTGGTTAACATCCGCTGCCGACCGCGACCGAGGGGTCCTGAGCCGCGAGCCGACTTACGCGGAGGTTTCCCCCATAAACGCTGCAGTGGCTTTCGAGCGTTCACCCGTTCAGAACCCGCTCGACGATACTCGCAAGAAGTCCGGCCCAGTGAAGGTTTGATTTCTGTTGGCTCGGGCATCAGCAGTGAAACGAGGGAAGGAAGGATATGACGCTGAAACGGATGGACAACGTCCTCATCGTTGTCGACGATCTCGAAGCCGTCAAGGCATTCTTCATCGAACTGGGCCTCAAGCTGGAGGGCGAGACGACAGTCGAAGGGCCTT
>DAINQP010000294.1:0-5146 GCA_036742665.1 Vicinamibacterales bacterium
AACGACGCGCCTGGGGTCGGCGGGGTCAGCTTCGACAAAGGGCGCCCCGCCCTCAGCGTCGCCGCCCCAGCGCAACTCCGGCGTCTGCGCCGCGATGTTCGCGGTCAAGAGCGCCGCGACGCACACACACATGACGGCGTCCTGACGCGCGCACGCGACGAATCGCGATCGCCACTGATGACCCATCGATGGAAGGAAGCAATTGTGCCAGAGTACGTTCATGCGTGAGCGGAACGCCGAAACGTACCACCGGATCTCGAACCCGCAGTCGACTGGGAGTCGTGCTCGTACTCGGGCCGATTAACCGCCGCGTTTTCGCTGCTCGAGTTCGTCGAGGGTCCTCGGCCAGTCGTCGCGTAGCAAACGTGACAGCGATCGATCCGCCAGAAGCCGGCCTCCCGTCTGGCACTTCACGCAGTAGTTCGCCTCGTTTGCGGCATAGACGATCCGTTGGACGGGAGAGCCGCAGACCGGACACGGTTTGCCGAAGCGGCCGTGTACGGCCATGCCCTCACGAAATGCCGTCACCTTCTCAGGGAAGTCATCGCCCGTCTCTTCCTGCAGGCGCTTCGTCCACGTGGTCAGCGTCGCGCGCGTCGCCTCGTACAACCGGCGAATTTCTTCGTCGGTCAGGCTCGACGTCTGCTTGAACGGCGACAGACCCGCGGCGTGGAGAATCTCATCGGAATACGCGTTGCCGATGCCGCTGAAGAGATGTGGATCCGTCAGGGCGCGCTTCAACGTGTGGTTCTCCTCCGTGAGCGCTGCGGCGAATGACGGTAGGCTTGCGTCGAGCACTTCGAGGCCGCCCGGGTTGTGACGCGCCAGCGTCTCATGGCCTTGCACGACATACAGCGACGCTTGGCGCTTCGTGCCCGCCTCCGTCATCACTAGCGTGCCGTGCTCGAAGTCCATCGCCAGCAGTCCGACTTTGCCGGGCACCGGCGCACGGGCCGCCTTCCAGCGAAAGCGACCGGCAATCATCAAATGGAAGACGAGAAACAGCTCCCCTTCGGCCTCGAACACGACGCGCTTGCCTAATCGATGGAGGTTGACGATCGTGCGTCCTTCGATCGCTGCCAGCGGTGGGTCGACGGAGCGCAGCAGAAACGGCGAGACCAGCCGAACGCGCTGCAGTTGCCGACCGACCACGCGTGGACGAAGCGCGTGGAGATACAGCAGGATATCGGGCAGTTCAGGCATTTCTCCGTTAATCTTACGTTTGGCGTCGAGGCCGACCTATGCGCAAGCTTCTGCTCTACCTGGCACTCGCGGTCATCGTGCTGATGCTGTGCGCCGCGGGGTTCGTGTACTGGTTCTTCTCCGGTGATGGACTGCGCCTCGCGATCGAGCAGCAGGCGACGGCGTTCCTCGGCCAGCCCGTAAAGATCGGACGTGCGCGGGCGGGGATCTTTCCGCGGACGGCGATTCACCTCGGCGACGTGCGCATCGGCGACCCGGCGCGTGTCACGCTCGCCGATGTGGATGTGTCGACGGACTTTCGTGAGCTGCTCTCCCGGCGCATCCAGGACGCCGCAATCACCATCGCGAACAGCCGCATCGAGATGCCGCTGCCGTTCACCATCCCCTCCGGCGGCGAAGCCGAGACGTCTGCAAACACGTCCGGCACCACCCCGAGCGTCGTCGACATCGTATCGATTCGCACTATCGCGCTCGACGACATCGTCGTCGTCAGTCGTGGCAAGGAAGTGCGCGTCTCGGCGGAGTCATCCCTCGCCGGCAATCGTCTAACACTTCACCGCTTCGAGGCACGCTCCGGAGCGACGACGCTTGACGCGGAAGGTGAGGTCGATCTTGCACCAAGTGTCGAGGCGCGACTGAAGGCCAAGGCGAACAAGCTTGATGTCGATGAACTGCTCGCCCTCGCTGACGCCTTCACACCGCCGCAGCCAAGCAGCCGGACGACCGCCTCACCATCGGCGCCAATGAAGATCGCGGCTCGAGTCAGCGCCGAAACGGCGACGGCGGGAGGCGTTGCCGTGCGCCAGTTCGCGAGCGATCTCGAGATGAACGGCGAGCGCGTCGTGCTGTCTCCGCTCACGTTCCAGTTGTTTGGCGGACGATATCAGGGGGCCGTGAGTGCGCAGCTCGGAAAGACGCTCGCGCTGACGATCAAATCGCGGCTTCAGGATCTCAACGTGGCGCAACTCGCCGCCTTCGGCGGTTCTCCTGACACGATCAGCGGCACGCTCACAGGCGCAGGCACCTTCAGCGGCTCGGGTCCCGATGTCGCAGCGGTGTTGAAATCAGCGCGCGGCATGGGCACCGCGACGATCGCAAACGGCGCGATCCGCCGATTGAATCTCGTTCGCACGGTGGTGCTGTTCTTCGGCCGGCCGGCGGCCGACACCGCCGAGGGCACCGACCAGTTCGAACGGATCGATGCGAGCTTCTCGCTCGCGAACCAAATCTTGCGTGCCGAGCCGCTCTCACTTCGTTCGCGCGATGCGGACCTCGTCGGGTCTGTCACGTTGAACGTGGATTCGCAGGCCCTCGGCGGGATGGCCGACCTCTCGCTCTCGGAGGAGCTGTCGAAGCAGGCAGGAACCGACCTCATCAGATTCACGCGCGAAGGCAACCGGGTGGTGTTGCCGGCACGACTGGGCGGAACGATTGCGGCACCGCGGCTCACCATAGACGCGGCCACTGCAACCAAGCGTGGGCTCCGCAACGAGGTCGAGCGACGGCTGAAAGGCTTCCTCGAGGAATTCGGCCGCTGAAACTGGATTGGTAGGGTCCTCCGTATGAATCTATAGAGGGACCGACCATGACCTGCGCACGCTGTTTCAAAGAGCTCGAAGACGGCTCTTCCTTCTGCCGATTCTGCGGTGCAGCGGTTGGCTCGCGGCCGCAAGCCCGTCGGATGACCCGCATTCCAGAGGAGGGCCGGATCGGCGGCGTATGTGCCGGCCTCGCCGACTACTTCGACGCCGACGTCACAATCATTCGGCTGGCCTGGATCATTCTCTCGATCGTTCCCGGCCTCCTCCTAGGCGGCGTTCTTGTCTACGCCGTCTGCTGGATCCTGCTTCCGGTTGCATTGACTCAAGAACGGCATCTCTATCGAGGCTCACGGCTCACACGATCGGTCGCCGACCGTCAGATCGCCGGCGTCTGCAGTGGACTCGCCGAATATCTCGGTCTGGACTCGACCGTCGTCCGCATTGTCAGTGTGGTGCTGGCGATCTATCCGGGCGCGATCGTCGGCGGGGTAATCGCCTATCTGATCGGATGGATGGTGATACCCGCGAGTCAGGCGCCGCTGTCTGCCGGAACCACTCCGCGAAGCGCCGAATTCCTTCCGTAATGGGTGCGCCAGCAGCGACAGATGCAGGCGCTCGTGCCACGTCCACGGGGATCGCTCCGAGGTTTGCCTGAAACGACTAGCCGCAGCTTCACCGGGGGCAGCCATTTCACGTGAACTTGCGGTCAAGTCAATCTCAGCCTGCGGCAGGCCGTGGAGGGTCGCGTGGGGACGCGGGTCATTGATAAACGCCACGCGGTGTCCCCTAATACGTCATGCCCAATCGCGACGCCTTTGCAGACGCGAAGGAGTGCGACGATCTCGCAGCGGTCATCGTCGAGCGCCTCTGTCTTGATCGCCGCGACGTTCGGATCGATGTTTGGCGGAACTTATAGCCGAGTTGCATTTCGTCTGTGCGAAAATTCTGAATCAATCAGGTGCCGCTCAGGGATATCACATGCAGAATGCCGTCAAGGCTACGCGTCTCTCTCCTCATTCTGTGGGGGCTGGCGTGGGCCGGCTTCGGGATTCCATGGAACGGCATGACCAATCACGCCCACTGGGGTGTGATTCGATGGTCGCTGATTCCACGGCTGCGATCGATTGACGATGCCGTTCTGAACTTTCTCTTCTATATTCCACTCGGAATGCTAGGCCGCCGTTCCCACCGAGCTGGTGTCGTCATTGCAATCGGGTTCGCGTGCTCGTTGACGACTGAACTCATACAGGTGTTTTCGCACACGCGGACTCCAACTCTTGTGGACCTCGTCGTGAATACGGCGGGAACGATCGTCGGCGTCGCGCTGCAGAGTCGGAATCAGTCGCGCCCGCGCCCACGCGAGGACGTCGCGAGCACGCGGCCGCCTAGGTCTTACAGTTCTCGCCGCTGACAGTGTGCTTGGGCCCACAATCGAAAAATGTTTCCCCGATCGGACAGAAGGGACTTCTCGCAATGGGTATCCGCGTCGGCGTCTTGAGTATCGTTGCCGGTTCGTTGTTGGTCAGTTCTGCGACGGCCGCACCGCTCCTGACGACGGCCAGCGAGACATTCCTCAGTGGCTCGATCGGCTCGCCCTGGTCGTTCATGTTTGTGACCGACAAGAACCAGACCAACACGAATACGTTTTGGCTCGCACTTGAGGGGATCGACGGCCCAACGCTCGTGCTGGCAGAAGCGACAGTTGGAAACACGACCTATCTGCTTGGCGCGTTTAGTCCGTGGGAGTTCGATCGGAACGTCGTTGTGGCCGGCCCTGGACAGGGCTCGCCGGGAAGGTACTTGGTCGCCGATCCGGCGGCGCGCGATGCCATGATTGTGAATTTCACGACCAACACCGCTATTCAGCAGACGGGCCCTTTGGCGTGGCTGGTCGATTCAGGCCTTGGCATCCAGATGGGAGCTGGCGACTTGACGTTCTTTTCGGGCACATCGAGCGCCTTCTTTACGTCGGGTTCGGCGACGCCCACCGATCAATATGCGAGTTCGAGCGGGCTCAACATCTTCGGCGAAGCCGGCCGAACTGATTTTTCAATCGGTCGCTTGGAGGCCTATGCCGTGACCGGGCCTGTGGGTGTACCCGAACCCACAACGATACTTCTCGTCGGTGTCGGCGCGTGTCTCGGGTTCTGTTGGCGTCGGCGGACGCGTCGGTATGTCGGCGGCTAAATTATCTCCGGTCGCCGATGATCATCGCAGGTTGGCTCTCAATGTCGATTCAGCGTGCGCGGTGATCACGTCATACGCTTCTTTCGTTAAGTGAATACCATCTTGCATTGCATACTGGGGTTGCCGACGCTCCGACAAATCCGCCAGGGCTCGCTGAAAATCCACGAGCAGGAGATGACGGCGCTGAACCTGCTCCCGTACCCAGGTGTTCCATT
>DAINQP010000295.1:0-4815 GCA_036742665.1 Vicinamibacterales bacterium
CATCGATGGCCGGCGTGTCCGTGCGCTCGGCGCCGTACGAGGCGAGCTCCGCCGTCGGCAAGCCGTCGATCGAGATCAACAGGATCGGGCCCTGATGCGCCGGCGATTCGCGGGCGTACCACCAGCCCACCGCCGCCGATCCGGCGACCGCGGCAAAGAAGAGCGTGATGATGACCGCGGCCTGCCATCGACGGATGGCCCTGGCCGGCGCATGCGTCGGCATGGTTTATCGAGTGCCTGCGGCTTCCGTGCGTGTGGATTCGATCTCGGCTTTGGCGCGCTCGCTGGATGACTCATCGCCCAACATCGTCGTGTACGACGCGATCGCGCGATCGAACAGCGCGCGACGCGCCGTGGGATCGGTCTCGAGCGATGCCTTTTTGCGGTACGCGTTGCCAACGACAAGGTTGACGGCGGTGAGCTTCGGGTTCTGCTCGCGGATCTGCTCGTAGGCGACGATCGCCTGATCGAGCTGACCCTTGTCACGCATCACATTCGCGGCCGCGAGCTGCTGCTGAACGTTCTTGGTCAGAGCGCCGGGAATCGGCCCCAGGTCCCGGGCGAGAACGAAGTGCATCGGGATAGTGCCGGCGACGCGAACCGGCCATTGGGCTTCCTGCTTCGCATACCCCGGCGCCTCGACGACGAACGTCCACGTACCGGTCCTCAGACCGATCATCGCCCAGCGTCCTTTGTCGTCGGTCGTCGAGGTGATCTGCGACGGATACGCGTCCTTGTTCGTCGCCCTGACGGTGGCGCCCTTCATCGTCTTTCCGGCCGTATCTTTCACGGTGCCGGAGGCCCTTGCCGTCTGCGCGAGTGCCGGAGCAGCCAGGCAGATGACGATGAGGGTGACGAGAGCAAGCGCGGCGCGTCGCATGGATATCCTCCTCAAACGGGGCCATCGCGTCCCCGTCACGCTGAGGCGTCTTTGTGGTCCGTATGATAGTCGGTGTAGGACTCACAACGTCCTTCGACTGAGATCTCGCGGCCGCGACATCGGAGCGGGCGAGGATGAGTCGCGAAGGGCATACCAGAATCTTAGATCGAAAGGAGTTACACGCCGGATTCGGAGATTTTGTCGCCGTACATCTGGCTATCGGCCTCGCGAATCGAGGCGCGGAGGCCCTCTTCCGGTGAGACCGGTGCCACCCCCACGCTGATCCCCAGGTACGCCGGCAGTCCGGCCCCGATACGTTCCTGCTCGAAGGCGGCCTTCAGGTTGGTCGCCTTGGTTTGGGCCTCCTCCACCCCGCATGAGAGCAGCAGCAGGAACTCATCGCCTCCCCACCGGATGGCATAGTCCGATTGGCGGACCTGGCCTTTGAGCAGGTTGCCGATTATCCAGAGCACGGCATCGCCGCGGTCGTGGCCGAGGGTGTCGTTGAGGCGCTTGAAGTGGTTCACGTCGATGAACACCACCGACAACGCCGTTCCGTATCGACGATGACGCTCGAGTTCACGTCGCTCTACTTCGTCGAAGAACCGACGGTTGTGACACCCGGTCAAGGCATCGGTGATCGCGAGGCGACGCACCTCTTCGTTCGCGCCGGCAAGACGTCGATTGGCCAGGCGCAACTCGTCAGTCATGTCTTCGAAGACCAGGATGTGCATGCCCAATGCGATAAAGAGCGTGGTGATTACCGTGACCGCGGACAGGCGCTGCCCGGAACCGAAGTTCACGAACAGCGACATGACACTCGCGAACAGATGGCTACTGGCGATCAAGGTGAGGCCGATGCCGATCACCAGCGCGCCAGCCGAGCGTGCCTGTCGCGCGAGCTGCAGATATCCAACCCCCGACCATGCAAGCAGCCCGGCCGTCGCAAGCGTGCCGCTAAGGACAACCGTCGATAACGGAACCGCAAAAGGTGCGACGAGAAACCACAATGCCGCCGCCGACATCGCCGTGATGCGCCGACCGTTCCAGCGTACCGAATGCTGAGGAAATGACTCGATCGACAAGCGCATCAATCCCGCAGCTGCCACGGTGAAGAGCAGCGCGAGACCGGTGAGCACGCTGGACAACGTCGGATCGGAGTACGAACGCGCAACGATTCCCAACCCGGCGGCAACCAGGAGCCAGCTTCCGATCCAATAGACGACAAACGATCGCCCGCGATAGAGATACAGCAAGCTCAGCATCGCTGCCGCGAGCAATGCCGCATATGCGGAGATCAGGCGCGGGTGAATCGTGACCGGCGTCGCCAGCGGAATACCGGGAACCAACGTGGTCGCGTCGGCCGAGCTGATCGTCGAGGCTTGCGCGTGAACGGCGGGTAATCCGAGGGACAGGACGAGGCTGACGACTATCAGTACAGCTGATAGAGCATCAGATACACGATGACGCCGGTAACCGAGACGTACAGCCAGAGAGGCAGCGTCCATCGAGCAATCCTGACATGTCGGTCGAACTGCGACCGTAGGCCGCGTGTGGCCGTCATGATCACGAGCGGCAGGATCGCAGCTGCGAGCACGACGTGGGTGATCAGGATTGCGAAGTATATGCCACGTATCGCACCGGTTCCGGAGAAGGGGCGCGAACCTGCGTGCAAGTGATAGATGACGTAGCTCGTCAGGAACGCAGTCGAACAGATGAGTGCCGCGATCATCGAACGTTTGTGGGCCACAGCATGCCCACTGCGGATCAGCACGTAGCCACTAAGGAGAAAGACGGCCGAGGTAGCGTTGAGCAGCGCGTTGAGGTGAGGAAGAGCAGAGACGGTCAGATCCACAGACGATCGGCGACCAGGGCGCCCCACAGCAGCGGGAGATACGTGATCGAAAAGAGAAACAACCGCCGCGCGCTGGCGATCGAGCGCTCGCGCGCGAAGAGCGCGCTCAACCCGATCAAGATGAAGCCAAGGATCGTGGCCACGATGCTGTACGGCGCAGCGGCCAGACCGACGACCGCGGGCAGCAGGCTGACCGGCCACAACGCTGCCGCGTAGAGCAACGCTTGCTGACCAGTTCGCCGACCGTCCGGCTCGAGCACCGGAAGCAGTGGAATGCCCGCGCGCGCGTAGTCGTCGCGATGCATCCATGCAATCGCCAGGAAGTGCGGCATCTGCCAGAAGAAGACGATCCCGAAGAGGACGAGCGCAGGCAGCGAGATGTCACCGGTCGCGGCGGCCCAGCCGATCACAGGCGGCAGCGCACCCGGAACGGCGCCGACGAGGGTGGCGAGTGAGGTTCGTGTCTTCAGCGGCGTGTAGACCAGGACGTAACTAGCCGACGTGGCACAGGCGACGACGGCGGCAGTGGAATTCGCGCCGAACGTCAACTCGACGAGACCGATTGAGGTGAGCAGCACGCCGAACCACGTGCCTTCGTTCACACCAACGCGACCCTGCGGCAGCGGCCTCACGCTCGTGCGTCGCATCAAGCGATCGGTCTCGCGTTCCCACACCTGATTGAGCGCCGCTGCGCCCCCGGCCACGAGCGCGGTGCCCAGCAGTGTGTGCACGAGCAGCGAAGTGGCCACGCCCTCCGGCGACGCGAGATACAGGCCGCCAAGCGTCGTGATGAGGACGAGCAGGTTGAGCCGCGGCTTTGTCAGCGTGACGAAGTCGGCGGCGCGTGATCTGGTGCCGGCGACGGCGTGTCGGTTGACGGCCGCATTGGCGGTCGTCACGCGTGATCTCCGGCCAGCCGCCCGATGCTCGTGTCCGCGGACGCTGAAGCGTCAGCTCTACGAATGTCCGCGGTAAATCGTGCGCGGTGAGCTCGGAGCGTCAACACCAGCGACGTCACCAGCACCGATGCGCCCGTCACGACATGCAGCGAGTTGATGATGAACTCTTTTTTGCTCAGCACCGTGAGAGCGCCGAGCGTGACCTGCGTCGCCAGCAGCGCGAGAAGTAGCAGCGCCGTGCGCCGCAGCTCACTGCGTGACCGATGGTGATACAGGACATGGCCGGTGGTCGCCAGAATCGCGAAGCTCACGATCAGTGCACCAACGCGGTGCGCGAAGTGGATCGCGATCTTCGAGTCCCAATGCGGCGGAATCAGCTGACCGAACATGAGAGGGAAGTCAGGTATCGCCAGCCCCGCACCGGTATGCCGCATCGTCGCGCCGACGACGATCTGCAGATAGATCAGCCCGGTTGTCACGACTGCCACGCGTTGCAGCACGAGGTCATCCGGGACCGATCCGTTGTCCGCATAGGCGCGCTTCCATCCTGGCGACGTGGCCAGCGCTATGGTCATCGTCAGACAGAAAACGATCTGCGCAAGGCTGGCATGCGCGATCGAGATCGGGTCCGGCAGATACCACAGCACCGTGATACCACCAAGGACGCCTTGCGTGATCACCGCGGCAAGCGCCAGATATCCGAGCCGGCGTACCCATCGGCGGGTCTCCGCACGCCAGAGCCACGCCGCGAGAACGAGGATGAGAAAACCGACGGCGCTGGCGATCAGTCTGTGCGTGTGCTCGTAGCGGATCCCGCCCACCATCTTCTCGAGCGGGAAGAAGAACATGAAGTAGCCGTAGGTGTTTGGCCAGTCGGGTACCGACAAACCCGACTCCGTGCTTGTGACGAGGCCACCCGCGAAGATCAGGATGCCGGTCGTTGCCGCGACCAGCATCGCAAAGAGATGAAGCATCACACCTTGAAGACGAAGGAGATCTTTCTTGATTCCTTGGGACCGATCGTGACCTGCTGCGTCTGCGCGCCGAGCTTCTCGTGCCAGGCCTCGATCGTGTAGTTGCCCGGCGGCAGGCCCTTGATCTCGAACGCGCCGTCTTCCTTCGACACCGCGAAGTACGGATGGTCGAGCACGCCGACGTAGGCGTTCATCCAGCCGTGCACG
>DAINQP010000296.1:0-4645 GCA_036742665.1 Vicinamibacterales bacterium
CTTGCCGCGCTTGGCGTCGGCGGCACCCTTCTTATGCTTGATTGTGTGCCACTTGGAATGGCCAGACATGGGCTACAACTCCCAGTAAATACAGGGGAAAACCGGACCCGGCATTTTACCATGCGACCCGCGCCGAGCCCGCGGACGACCTGTGTCTGTTAACCGCGCGGCATGCGAGCCAGAATTACCCACACATCCGCGCGAGGATCCCATGCCCGCCCTCGGTAGTCACCCAAAAGCGCGCTGATCTCAAAACCGGACTTTTCAAGGCGGCGCACCATCTGCGGGATTGAGAGCGTGCGAAAGGTCAGGGCAAAGCGGTGAACGCGCTTCCGGCTGCCCTGCTGCTCCGTGAACTCCTGATTGAAGGTGGTGAGATGGCGGGCAGGATCCTGACGCACTGTCTCCAAGAGAGTGACATGCGCACCGCCTCGTCGACCACGCCATCCCTTCAGACTTAACCGCTTCTTGTATTCCTTCCACGTCGGGAGATCGGCCACCAGTTCGATGCCGAAGGTGCCGCCCGGCTCGAGCACCCGGTGCACCTCGGTGAGTGTCGCCTTCAGGTCGCGCTCGCGGAGCAGCGACTGCAGAATGCCGTACGGTGCCATCACCATTGAAAAGGCAGTCCCCGGAAATGGCGTGAACCTGATGTCGCCGCGGATCAATGAGATATTTTTTGAGAGACGCGCCCGCTTCGTGCGCGCACGGGCGCGCGCCAGCATCGGTTCCGAGCGATCGATTCCCACAAGACGGACACCGGCGCGGCCGAGCGGCAGCGAGATGCGGCCGGTGCCACATCCCAACTCGAGGACCCGACCACCGGCCTGCAAGGCGAGATTCCGCCAGAACGGCACGTCGCGCTTACCCAACGTGCGCGCGTTCTCCCAGTCATAGAACGGCGCGTACTGGTCCCAGCCCTCGTAGCCTTCCACTAAGACTTTTGCCCCACGGTCGCGAAGAGCATCGTGTTTTGAATCTCGACGAAGGAGGACCCGGCGGCAGTCGCTTCGCGTTCGTATCCGGTGAGCACGTCAAGGTACTCACGCCCGAGCCACGCCGCAGCGTCTGATCTGGCGGTTTTCAGCGCGCCTTCAACGACCTCGCGGCGCGCCTGCCACATCGACGTCGACGGTGGACCGAGAATCGTTCGCGATACGGGGAACAGCCGAACCGAGAGCGGCTCAATGCCCTGGCGTGCGAACCGCTCGGGAAGCGTGGGACCAATCGCCGATCGATCGCCACGGAGACCGTCGAGGTTGATGAAAAACTGCGCCGACAACTCGAACGCCCGCTGGCCCATCGGTGTCGAGCTGAATCCATATCGGGCCGTATTGTCAGGTTCGACAGCCACCACGCGGCCTTTCGCCGTGGTCACACGCGCGAACTCGGCGACGGCCGTATCGACCCCGTCGACGTGCTGGAGGACAGCAACGCTGTAGATCGAATCGAATGCGCCGTCCTTGAACGGCAGATGGCATGCGTCGGCAGCCGCAAATCCGACGCGCTGGTTGTGCGCCAGCGTTTCCTGCCGTGCCGCGGCAACCTTTGATAGCACCAAATCCACGCCGAAGAGCCGCAACTGCGAAATGTGCAGCCGCCCGATCTCGACTTCGGCGAGCCCTTCGCCGCAACCGACGTCCAGAATGCGGTTACCAGGGCGCGGTGCGAGTGTCTCTTCGAGGAATGCCGTGAACGCATCGTCCCACCACGCTTCGCGCAGATGCTTGAGCGTGGCGGATGTCAGCGCATCGATAGAGGCCATGGTTTTGTCAGTCCGATACGGCGAGTTCACCGGGGACGATCGGTCTGGTACGCGGCAGCATCCCGAGCCGCGACATGTGGCCGACGGCGGCGAGAATGCCTACAAACACGATGAGCTTGACGCTATCGCCCACGCGAGTTTGAGGTACCACCTTCCACATCAGCCAGAGGATGGGTTGCGCGATTGCCACCGCCCACACCGATCCGTAAAAGTAGCGGCGCTCGTGTCCCTCTCCCTTGGTCGACCGCTTGACGCGCGGCAAATAGCCAAGTGCGCCGAGCAACCACATCGATCCGGCAATCGGGAAATAGGCAATCTCGTACATCTGCTTCAGGTGCCACTCACCCGTCGCGATGGCGTATGTGAGACCGGCGGTGTTCAACACGGCGAAGGCAATGACCTCGCCCCATGCAGTCGTATAGCACACGCGGCGATACAGCGGGTTTGGACGATCCTCTGTGAAGCGAATGATGTACGGCCGCGGCTCGCAGCCCGGCAAACCGCCTCGCAGGCCGGCGATCGCCGTGCCAATCAGCACCAGACCGAGCCAGATTAGCAGGCGGGAATCAAAGCCGCGCTCGAAGAGATCGAAGGTCAGCGGCCCCGGCGCGATGAAGAACACGAAAATCCAGATCGGCCAGTGATTGAACCGGTAGTACAGCTTGTTCCGGTAACGAATCTTCCGATCGACGTCGCGCTCAATGTAGAGGGAATCTGTGGCGAACTGTGGTTCCGTAGACATCAGCAGTCGGAATCTTATCAGTGGGCGACTCGCCCCTCGTCCATGATCAGCACCCGGTGTGCGCACGAACGCGCGAATTCTTCGTCGTGCGTGGCGACGACGAGCGTGCGTCCGTCAGAGGCCAGTTGACGCAGCGTGGCGGCCAGCTCGCCGCGTCGCGCCGGGTCCAGGGACGCCGTGGGCTCGTCCATCAGGAGCAAGGGTGGACCGACGGCCAGAGCCCGGGCGATCGCCACACGTTGCGCCTCTCCGCCGGACAGCTCGCGCGGCACCGCATCCGCTCTGGCGCCGACGCCGAGATGGTCGAGCAGCTCGCGGGCTTTGCGCTCGGCCTCGAATTGCGGCTGACGCTGCACGTGCACCAGCGCCAGCCAGACGTTATGGAGCGCGGTCAGATGCTCGAACAAATGATGAAACTGAAAGACCATGCCGACGCGCCGATGCAACTCGCGAAGCGCCTCTCCCCGCGGCAAGGCTCCGGCGGACAGCTGCAGGCCATCGATGGCCACGCTGCCGGCGGCAATCGGGTCGAGCCCGGCCACCGCGCGCAACACGCTGGTCTTCCCCGCACCTGACGCGCCCATCACCGCCAGGATCTCTCCGCGCGGGACGTCCAGCGAGACACCACGTACGACAGATCGCGCGCCACGTCGCACCTCCAGATCGCGAATGGCGAGAAAGGGGTCGGGAGTCACTTTCCTTCTGCACCCCCACCGGAAAATGACTCCCGACCCGCTTTCCAGGCCCGCTCAAGCCGTCGGGCGAGATGCGACACGGGCAGGGACAACACCAGATACAGTGCGGCGCATAACAAACCGGGCACGAACCAGGTGCCGATGTTCGACGCAAAGATCGTGGTCTGCTTCGTGAGCTCGACGACGGTGATCAGCGAGACGAGCGAGCTGTCCTTCAGCAACGCGACAAAGTCGTTGGTCATCGGCGCCAGCGCAAGGCGGAGTGCCTGGGGACCCCGTATGAGCATCAATGTCTGACGGTCGCTGAATCCAAGTGTGCGCGCCGCATCGAGCTGACCTGGTGGAACTGATTCGAGTGCGCTGCGATAGATCTCGCTCTCGTAGGCGCCGTAGTTCAGCCCGAGCCCGATCAGGGCGGCAAGGAACGCCGGCAGCTGCACGACTGTCGCCAGTCCGTAATAGATCACAAACAGTTGCAGAAGCAGCGGCGTCCCTCGGATCAGCTCGACCCAGCCAGTGAGCACCGCCTTCACCGGTCCCGGACCATACACGCGCCCACTCGCGATCAACACGCCGACGACGACTGCCAGCGCCATCGACAGTACCGACAGCACCAGGGTGATGACAGTGGCGGTCAGCAGCGATGGCAAATACCGCAGCGTCGCATCCCACACCGACAACTGCGTTGCGCTGCCTTGCGTCTGCGGGGCCGACCCGGATTCATCGGCGGTCACGCGCGCATACAGATTCCGCTGATCGTCGTTCCACATCTTCCATCGCCGGAAGATCGCCTCCAGCCTGCCATCACGCATGGCCTGCTTGAGAATGGCGTCGATCTGGTTGCGAAGCTCGATGCTTTGTGGCGCCAGGATCCCTACGTAGTAACCGACGCCGACGCTGGTGGACTGATTGGTGAGCCCGGGATGGCGACGAACACCTCGCTCGGCGAGTACTTCGTCGAGTAGTACGGCATCGACGCGTCCGACCACCAGGTCGGTATACGGGTGCACATCGTCCTCGTAGGGAACGACGACGACGCCGTGGTCCTTTTCAGCAGCGGTGAGCAGGTCGAACGCGAGCGTTGCCGCAAGGGTCGCCACACGACGGCCGCGCAACTCGGCGAGCGTCCGATAACGTGGGGCATCGGCAGCACGCACGGTGAGGATCTCTCGGAACCGGTAGTAGGGAACTGTCACCGCCAGCCGCGTGCGTCGCGCAAAGCTGTCTTCGATGCCGCTCAGACCGATGTCGAAGTCGCCGCGCGCGACCGACGCATCGATCGTCGTGAATCCAGTCTGGATGAAGCGGGGCGTCCGCTTGAGGCCTTCGGCGAGCATCGCTGCGATGTCCACTTCGAAGCCAACGACGCGCCTGGGGTCGGCGGGGTCGGCTTCGACAAAGGGCGCCCCGCCCTCAGCGTCGCCGCCCCAGCGCAACTCCGGC
>DAINQP010000297.1:0-4622 GCA_036742665.1 Vicinamibacterales bacterium
GATCCGCGGCCGCGGATGTAGTCGCAGGCCA
The DNA here is from genome assembly GCA_036742665.1 of Vicinamibacterales bacterium. Lineage (GTDB taxonomy): Bacteria > Acidobacteriota > Vicinamibacteria > Vicinamibacterales > UBA2999 > Gp6-AA40. The sequence goes on from DAINQP010000297.1 coordinate 32, forward strand.
GCGTCGCCTCGCTCCGGTCGAGCACGACCAGGTAGTGACTGTTGCCGGCTTCTTGCGCCTGTGAGGCGGTGGCCCGCGTCTCCTCGTGCCAGTACTTGCCGTGAATCACCGACGTGAAGCCCTGCTCCGCGTAGCGCTTCACGTTCTTCCAGACGTTGAGCACCGACCCGCATGTCGTATCGACGAGCGTGCAGCCGCGGTTCACCAGGGTCTCGAGGACCTCCACGGTGATCCCGAACGCGGGCACGATGACCACATCGTTCGGCGTGAGCGCGTCGACCGATTCACCGGGGTCGGTGAGGAAACGGACGCCCTGCGCGCGGATCTGCCGGTTGACGTGTGGGTTGTGAATGATTTCGCCAGTCAGAAAGACCGGGCGATCTGGAAACCGCTGCCGCGCTTGATACGCGTAGTCCACTGCGCGATCGACGCCGTAGCAGAAGCCGAACTCGCGTGCGAGGTGAATGGTGAGCCGGCCCGACTGAAACGTGAACTCGGACGCCTTGATGTCGGCGACGAGATCGCTGTGATAGCTGGCGGCAAGGACGCCGGCGACCTCGTGCTTCATATCGAGGCCGCGGCGGAAAATTAGCGGTGGCAAATGCCTAACGCACGTCGTCCCAGGCGCGGGGCGTGAGTGCGTCGAGCGGCCGCAGCGCGGCGGGGCCGGTGCTGCCGACGGCCAGTTCTATCTGCCCGAGCAGTTCGTCGTCCGACATCGACGCGACGACGGTGCGCGTCACCGGCGTATCGGGCCCACGTGAGGCCAGGCGCGTCTCGACGCGTCCTCCAACGGGGAGTTGATGGGCCAGATGCTCGGTAAAAACCCCGACCAGGAACGCGACGGCAACGGCTCCCGTCGCGGCGATCCAACGCCGCGTTCGGCGCACCGATGGCCGCGCCGGTTCCTGCGTGCGTCCGACCGGAAACGCGATGACGCGCGCCGGCCGGCCGAGATGATCCAGCTGCTGCATGATGCGCGCGTGCTGACGGGCGAGCCGAACAGTGGGGAACGCGGCATCCACCTCGCTCATCACACGCTCGCTCACATCGCCGAGCGTTGAGGCCAGCACGAGACGGCGGTGCTCGCATCGCTCGCAATTGCGAAGGTGCGGTTCGTCTGTTGGTGCGAGCGGATCGGCGAGGCAGAGCTCTATCAGACGATCGTCGGAGAGGTGAACGCGCGTCGTCATACCGCTGGCGTCTCCGGATCGCGTCCGCGCGATGCATCTGCACGCGGTGGTAATTCCGCATGAGGCCGCTGGAGCAGCTTGCGGAGTTTGCGGACGGCGCGGAACAAATGCACCCGCACGGTGGCTTCACTCAAGCCAAGCGCCTGACTGATTTCACTCGTCGTGTGCTCGGAGATGTGGCACAGCGTGAAGACGAGCCGCTGGCGATCCGGGAGTTGCTCGACCGCAGACGTGATCTGTCGCGCCCGCTCGCTCGACATCAGACGATCTTCGGGGCTGGGCTGCTGTGCGACGGGCTCCGGCGGAGCCAGCGAATTGGGCTGCGACGACATGGGCAGCGCCCAGCGCAGGCGGCGGGTGCGCGCCTTGCGAAGATCGAGACAGCCGTTCACGAGGATGCGCGTGAACCAGACCTCGAAGGGGTATTCCTCGCGATAGCTGGTGATGTGTATAAACACTTTGAGAAAGGCGTCCTGAACCGCCTCGTCGGCGTCGTGAGCATCGCGCAAGTAGTTGTACGCAATGCGCACGGCGCGACGCTGCTGTCGGGTGACCAGGTCGGCGAAACGGTCGCGCGCCGCGTCACGATCGCCCGCGAGGACGAGGGCCTTGACGGCGGCGGCCAGTTCCGAATCCCTGGACGTCGGCGGCGGCTGGACTCGTGCTGGCGTTTTCGGTGCGGTTGCCGACACCGATCGAGCCTCGAGCCCTGGCTTGGCGATGCGTCGAGGAGGCGTTCTCATTGGAATACGGCAGCCGCTGACGGCTGTTTACCCTCCCAGGGACTAACGTTTTCCCTGACAACACTATACCTCGGGACTGCCCGGAACGGCTCGCCGAACGCGAGCTTGCACGGACTCAGTTGACTGACCCGGAACGGACCAGTACGATCGGCGTTTTCGTCACAATTGCGGCTCGCGAAATTGCACTGGATATGAGCGAGCCCAACTGTCGGCAACGGAGGGGAGTCAAACAGCATGGCTATCCAGGTTGAGCGGGCGCACGGTCTCGAAGCTCTTGGCATCCTTCGTTCGGGACGCGTCCACTGGAACCTGAGCCCGGCCGCCTTGTACGAGGAGGCTCTTCGCCGAGGCGAGGGCATTCTGGCCGCTGAGGGGCCACTCGTCGCCAAGACGGGTCAGCACACCGGACGGTCGCCGAACGACAAGTTCGTCGTCAAGGAACCGTCGAGCGAACGGCACGTGCACTGGGGCACCGTCAACCGGCCTGTGGAGGAAGCGAAGTTCGACGCGCTCCACACGGACATGATGGCGTATCTGCAGGACACGGATCTCTACGTCCTCGACGCCTGGGCCGGCACCGACACCAAATACAAGCTGCCCATTCGCATCGTCAATGAATTCGCGTGGCACAATCTGTTCGCGCGCAACATGTTCTTGCCGGAGACAGATCCGGCGAAGCGGGCGGCGCATCGACCCGAGTTCACGGTGATCGATGCGCCGAACTTCAAGAGCGACCCGGCCAGGCACGGGACGCGCTCCGAGGTCTTCGTCTTCGTCCACTTCGGCAAGAAGCTCGTGCTCATCGGCGGCACGCACTACGCCGGCGAAATCAAGAAATCGATCTTCACCATCCTCAATTACACCCTTCCGCTGCAGGGCGTGCTCTCGATGCACTGCTCGGCCAACATCGGCAAAGACGGCGACACCGCGCTCTTCTTCGGACTGTCAGGCACGGGCAAGACGACGCTGTCGAGCGATCCGAACCGTCGGCTGATCGGTGATGACGAACACGGGTGGAGCGATACCGGTGTGTTCAACTTCGAGGGTGGCTGCTACGCGAAGGTGATCAAGCTGTCGCGCGAGGCCGAACCGCAGATCTATGAGACGACGCGCCGGTTCGGGACGATTCTCGAGAACGTTGTCGTCAACCCGGATACGCGTGCGCTCGATCTCGACGATGCGTCGCTCACCGAGAACACGCGCGGCTCGTATCCGATCACGTTCATCGACAACGCGGAACTGTCAGGCAAGGGTGGTCATCCGACAAACGTCGTGATGCTGACCGCCGACGCGTACGGGGTGCTCCCGCCGATCGCACGCCTGACGCCGGACGGCGCGATGTATCACTTCCTGTCGGGATACACCGCTCGCGTCGCCGGAACCGAGAAGGGTGTGACCGAGCCGAAGGCGACATTCAGCACGTGCTTCGGTGCGCCATTTCTTCCGCTCAATCCGAACGTCTACGCGAAGATGCTCGGCGAGAAGATCGCCAAGCACAACGCGCGCGTCTGGCTGGTCAACACCGGCTGGACCGGCGGGCCGTATGGTGTCGGCAGCCGCATGAAGATCGCCTATACCCGCGCGATGATCACGGCCGCGCTGACCGGGCAGCTCGATCGAGTCGAGTACAAGAAGCATCCCGTCTTCAATCTCGACATCCCGGTGACCTGCCCGGGCGTGCCGGACAGCGTGCTCGATCCGCGCAGCACCTGGCCCGAGCCGGCAAAGTACGACGACCAGGCGGCCAAGCTCGCGAAGATGTTCTCCGACAACTTCAAGACGTTCGAGAACGACGTTGCGCCGCCGGTGAAGGCCGCCGGTCCGAAAGCCTAGGGAGTCTAGAAGGCCTTCTCGTGCCGTACGAAGCTGTCATCGGACTGGAGATCCACGCGCAGCTTCGTACGGCCACCAAGATCTTCTGCGGTTGCCGTACTGATTTCGGTGCACCGCCGAATTCGCAGGTCTGTCCCGTCTGCCTCGGTCTCCCTGGCGCACTCCCGGTCCTCAACAGCGTCGCGGTCGATTATGCCGTCAAGGCCGCATTGGCGCTCGGCTGCCGCGTGCAGGCTTCGTCGGTCTTTGCTCGCAAGAATTACTTTTATCCGGACTTGCCGAAGGGCTATCAGATCTCGCAGTACGAGCGGCCGCTCGCGCTCGGCGGCGGGCTGGACATTACCGTGGACGATGTGTCGACACACGTCGGCTTGACGCGCATTCACATGGAGGAGGACGCGGGCAAGTCGCTGCACGAGGGATTTCCCGATTCCGATCGACGCACCTACGTGGACTACAACCGCAGCGGCGTTCCGCTCATCGAAATCGTGAGCGAGCCCGACATGCGGTCGGCGGCCGAAGCCGCTGAATTCTTCAGCCGCTTGCGTGACATCCTCGTGTGGCTCGAGGTGAGCGACGGCAACATGGAAGAAGGCAGCCTGCGCTGCGACGCCAACGTCTCGGTGCGGCCCATGGGGCAGACCACGCTCGGAATCAAAGCGGAAGTCAAAAACGTCAACTCGTTCCGCTATGTGGAAAAGGCACTCGAGTTCGAAATCGAGCGGCAGATCGAGATCGTCGAGAGCGGCGGACGCGTCAAGCAGGAGACGCGCCTGTGGGACTCATCCACCGGCGAGACGCATTCGATGCGCAGCAAGGAAG
>DAINQP010000298.1:0-4558 GCA_036742665.1 Vicinamibacterales bacterium
AGTACGCGATCCATCCCGTCGCCGGCCGGATGCCGGGCCACATGAACGTGCTGCTGGCCGAGGCCGAGGTGCCCTACGACCAGGTGTTCGAGATGGAAGACATCAACGGCGAGTTCGGCCAGGTCGACGTCGCCGTGATCCTCGGCGCCAACGACGTCGTCAACCCGGCCGCGCACACCAAGGGCAGCCCGATCTACGGCATGCCGATCATCGAGGCCTACAAGGCCAAGACGATCATCGTCAACAAGCGCTCGATGGCGGCGGGCTACGCCGGCCTCGACAACGAGCTGTTCTACATGGACAAGACGATGATGGTGTTCGGCGACGCCAAGAAGGTCGTCGAGGACATCGTCAAGTCGATCGAGTAGGGCGCGTCCTTTTGGACGGGCCGTGTCGGCCTTGCTGCCCCCGAAATTTCGTGGCCCACGGGAACTTTCCACGGTTCCCTGGGGTCCAATTACCGTTATTTGTCGCACGCCACAGGTTTTTGCGTGTGGCATCCGCATTGCGGAGCGAGATGGCTTATGGAGGTCTTCTTCTGGGCGTTCGCCCTGCTGACGTCACTCGAGCTCTCGCCGGCTCAGTCGGCGCGATTCGCGGTTGATGATCTGACGAGTGTCACGCCGATGGTGGTGGCCACCGTCGAGCCACGCGCCGGTGCTCCGGCGTCGTCCTGGATACGGATCTACTTTTACTCGTTTGATCTCACACCGGTTCAGAGGCAGCAGGCCGCGACGGGCCACGCACCCGAGCTCCTTCGGAACTGGGAAGCGATCCTGCAGATCACCGTCGATCCGAACGGCGTGGTGTCAGCGATGGATCTCGCACTGCCGGGACGCCCCTGCGCGGTCGTCCAGACGGGAGAGGATGCCAGGCGCGCTGTGCAGCACTTCGACTTCGATGGCCGCCGCCTGCGTCTGACGAGCAACGCGTTCTCGATTTGTGACCTGAAAGTCGAGGACGTGCCGAGCCAGCGATTCGAGTGGGACGTAACGATCGATACACCGGTCGTCGCGAGAACCTCGAACCTGAAGTAGCTCACTTCCCGATTACGCGTTGCACGTTCTCCATGAACAGGTCGCAATAGGGACGGCGAAGTCCCTGCTTCGCCGTTGCACCTGACGTCGCGAACTCGACGTAGTCGCGAGACTTGGCGGTGAACTTCGGCCACTTCGGCAGGCCTGGGCCGTTGGGATCACTAGTCTTCGCGAAATTCGTCCAGTAGCGCTGCATCAGATCGGACACGCGCGCATCGACCTCGGTCGCCCGCGCTGGTGGTCCTACTGCCACGAGGCCCTGAGCATACGTGCCGAACACGTGCGCAAGCTCGGAGGCGTGCGTCGCGCCCAGCGCCGCGCGCTCCGGGGGCACCAGCGCAAACTCGTATTCGAACGCCCGATTGCCCGCTGCCGCGTGCCACATCGCCTGCGCCACCGTCGAACAGCGGAAGGACGTGTCAGTGCCCCATTGCTCCGCTGTCGTCCCGTAGATCGGATCTGGTTCGCCGACGTACAGCTTCAGCGCGCGCGGCGCGAGCGGACCGTACGCGTTCGTCATGGCTTGCGGCAGATCTTTCGCCAGAACTGATCCGGGCACCTGCTCACGCGCATTGTTACCCATCAACATCGGCACGCGATGCTGACCGCCGGCGGCGAACACCTGAGCGGGCTTGCCCGGGAACACGTAGCCATCGACGGTGATTCCAAGATTCGGGAACATGTTGGCGATCCCCTCGCCAAAGAGATTCGGCTCGGCGGTCAATATGTCGCCGGTCGAGACCGCTCTCAATGCGCCCAGCGACGCGTCGCCCGGAACCTTCCAGCGCGAGGCGGCAGCCTGCCCACGCTTCTCGGCTTCGGCGAGTGTTGAGGGCTCTCCAACCAGCACGACCGCGCCGCTTTCAGCGATCGCGCGATGGAACAGTCCCTTCGACAGCGGCGATGTCATCAGCACGCTGACGTCCAGCGAGCCGGCTGACTCTCCGAAGATCGTGACGTTCTTCGGGTCGCCGCCGAATCGCGCGATGTTGTCCCGCACCCACCGCAGCGCGGCGATTTGATCGAGGATGCCCTGGTTGCCTGACGCCTTGTGGGGCGATTCCCGCGTCAGTGCCGGATGCGAGAAGAATCCCAACGACCCGAGGCGATAATTGAGCGTCACGAGAACCACACCGCGCCGCGCCAGAGGTTCGCCGTCGTAGACCGCCTGAGACGCGGCGCCCGCAAAGTTGCCGCCGCCCGGAATCCACACCATCACCGGCCGCGCTGCGTCCGCCGTGAGCCATTGCGGCGTCCACACGTTCAGGAACAGACAGTCCTCGCTGGCGGTCTTGATGGCCTCTCCAACGATCGGCGTCGGCGCCTGTGGACAGATCGCGCCGAACTTCGTCGCGTCTCGAACGCCGGTCCACGGTTGCACTGCCATCGGTTCCCGCCACCGGCGCTCCCCCGTTGGCGGCGCCGCGAACGGAATCCCCCTGAACACGGCGCCGCCGCCGAGCGCGGTACCGCGAATCTGCCCGCCGGTTACGTTCGCGATCGGATCCGTTTGCGCGCGACTTGCGACAACCGCTGCGCAGACGAGCACTAAGCCGATGATGGCGCGCATCTCACCTCTCGTCATCATGGCGAGATTCTATTCGATTGGTTGTGCGACTTCGGTGGGTCAGTGATCAGCTTTGCGTCGATCGAGCAGCCAGATGTTGCCGGTCATTTCGGAGCGCTCGAACACGACGAGATCGCCGCGCGCCGACCAATCGGGATAGCGGACGAACGCGCGCGGTGGACCAGGCGGGGTCATCATCTGCTCGCGGCCACTGTTTACGTCCAGCACACGCAAACTCCACTGGCCATCGCGCAGCACCGCTGCCGCGAGGCGGCGGCCATCCGGCGACCAGCTGCGTACCCAGGTCTGCCCGCTCGCATATGTCAGCCGGCGAAGCATGCCGGTCTCGAGATCGATCACACCAGCGTGCGTGGAACTGCCGTCCTTGATCTCGACGGCGATATGCCGCTCGTCAGGTGACCACGACGGATAGCCGATCGAGGTGGACCCATCGGTCAGACGACGTGGGGAAAGTGGCTTGAGGTCTGTCGTGTAAAGCACGCGGCGGCCGGTCGGCGGCTCGCGAAGCGAGAACGCGACTCGTGTCTCCGAACGCGACAGCCGCACTTCGGCGAGCGGGGCGACACGCGGCGGCATAACGGACGAGGGCCGCAGCGCGGCAAGCGGCACGACCGGACGAATGGTTCGCGTCGCAACGTCAAGCGCCACCACGCGCTCTTCGTCGCCACCTCTGGCGAGATACAGAATGCGCGTGCCGTCGGACGACCACTCTGGTTGCGATTCGAAGTCGTGATCCGACGTCAACTGCAGTGGATGCTGTCCGTCGGCGTCCATCATCCAGAGATCCGGCCGTTCGCCGCGCCGCGACGAGATGTAGGCGACCTTTGTCCCGTCTGGCGATATCACCGGCACGGAGTTGCGGCGGCTCGTATCGCTGGTCAGCGCTCGCGGCTCTCCTGCCGGTGCCCCCTCGGCCCGTACTGGCTGCACCCAGATTTGACTGCTCAAGCCAAGCCCGGCAAACGCGAGCCGAGCACCATCACGGGAGATCGATAGCCCGCGCACGCCCGGCACGCCAGGCACTGGCATGATCTCGGGGCTGCCGGTCACGGTACCCGTCGTGGCATCGAAGGGCAGCCGCGTGATGAGTGCATCTCCACCGGCCACGTAGATGGACGATCCGTCTGGCGCGAACACGGATTCGTAGACGTCGTCTCCGCGGTGTACGATCCGCACGTCACCATTCTTCCAATCGAGAAGCCACAGCCCGTTCGATGGTCCCGAATCGAACACGGCGAAGCAGATGAAGCGGCCGTCGGGAGTCCATGTCGGTGCGGCATGACCGCCGGTCGGATTGCCGCTGTGCGTCAGCGTCGTGACTGCTCCACCCGCGATCTCCACCATCTGAATCGTTGACCCGTTCTGCGCAGCGAAGCCGAATGGCGCGGCATCGGCGTGCTCGTCGGACTGAAAAGCGATGTGGGCACCGTCAGGTGACCATGCCGGCCGAGAACCTTCGGCGACGATTTGTTTCGGCGTGCCGCCGCGCGAGGGAACGATCCAGATCCCGCCGCCGCGCTGCGAGTGATAGGCGATGAAACGACCATCTGGTGACCAGGCCGGCTGGACGTTCTGCGCACCATCGCTCGTCAGCGGCATTTCCGTCGCGGATCCATCGAGCGCGCGCACGACGATCTCAAACGCGCCGGTCCGATCCGAGACGTACGCGATCGCATCGTCATGCGGCGAGATCGCGGGATGCAGATCGAGACCCGCATGTGTAGTCAATTGCACGGGCCATTGCACGGCATGTCCGGCTGCAGCCGGCGCCGCTTCGCGGCCAAGCACTTCGTCGCGCCGGACCCAGACAAACGCGACGATGACCGCGACGGCGAGCGCAATCACCGGGAGCAGCGGCACCCTAGGAACCCAAGGCGATGAGAGTGTGGGCGACTCAACCGCTGTCGGCCCATCCGAGAGGACGGCACCTAAC
>DAINQP010000299.1:0-4475 GCA_036742665.1 Vicinamibacterales bacterium
TCAGCCGCGCATGGTTCAGCCGCCCGCGGCCCAGCCACCCGGTGCGACGGCAAAGCCGGGAGCGACCGCGAAGCCTGCCGGCGCCACTCGACCCGGTGCCCCCGGACAGATGCGGCAACCCTACTCGCCGCCACGTCCGACGACGCCCGGCATGCTTGGTGGTCCTCGTCCCCTGCCGTCGCAACCGGTGCGCACGCAGCAGCCACAACAAGCGCGTCCGGGCATGCCCTCCGCGCCAGGTCAGCGTCCGCCCTTCGGGCAGCGTCCGCCGTTCGGACAGCAGCGGCCCATGGGTCAGTCGCGGCCGGTGCAGACCAGACGGGAGCGTCCCTCGGCGCCGAGCGCTCAGTCGGCGCCTGCGGCGCCGCCGCCGATCACCCGTACGATCACGCTGGCCGAAGGCATGACGGTAAAGGACCTCGCCGACAAGCTCGACGTGCGCGTGAAGGACGTACTGGCCAAGCTGTTGATGAAGCGCATGATGATGACCATCAACAGCAACGTCGATATTGAAACCGCCAAAGACATCGCACGCGAGTTCGGCGCCGAGATCGAGATGCGGAGCTTCGAGCAAGAGCTCGTCTCCGCCGAGAGCGACGAGTCGCGCCCCGAAGACATGAGGCCGCGTGCCCCGGTCGTCACCGTCATGGGCCACGTCGATCACGGGAAGACCTCGCTACTCGATGCAATTCGCGAAACGAAGGTCGCCGAACGCGAGGCCGGCGGCATCACGCAGCACATCGGCGCCTATCACGTCGATGTCGGCGACAGCCGCAGTGTCGTGTTCCTCGATACGCCCGGTCACGAAGCGTTCACGCTGATGCGCGCCCGTGGCGCCAAGGTCACCGACGTCGTCGTCCTCGTGGTCGCGGCCGACGATGGCGTCATGCCCCAGACACGCGAAGCAGTCGATCACGCGAAGGCGGCGAACGTCCCCATCGTGGTCGCAATCAACAAGATCGATAAGCCCGGCGTGAATCCCGACAACGTCAAGCGACAGCTGGCCGAGTTGAGCCTGGTGCCCGAGGATTGGGGCGGCCAGACGGTCATGGTGCCGGTGTCTGCGAAGAAGCGGCAGAACCTCGATCAGTTGCTGGAGATGATTCTGCTCTCTACTGACATCCTCGAGCTGCGCGCGAATCCGAAACGCAGCGCGTCGGGCACGGTACTCGAAGCCAAGCTCGATCGCGGCCGCGGTCCGGTCGCGACGGTGCTCGTGCAGGACGGCACGCTCAGCGTCGGCGACAACTTCATTGCTGGCCCGGTGGTCGGCAGAGTGCGCGCCCTCATCGACGATCGCGGACGTCCGACGAAGTCAGCCGGACCGGCCACGCCGGTCGAAGTGCTCGGCCTCACCAGCCTGCCGCAGCCCGGCGACCCGTTCCAGACGGTTGCTGACGCGGCCAAGGCGCGACAGATCGCGACGTTCCGTCAGGCGCAGGCCAAGGAACGCGCGCTCGGCGCCAAGGGCGGACGGCTCACGCTCGAATCGCTCAAGGAGCAGATCGCCGAAGGAGGCGTGAAAGAACTGCCGCTCATCGTCAAAGCCGACGTGCAGGGCTCGGCCGAAGTGCTGGCCGACACGCTCGACAAGCTGTCGGACGAGAAAGTCAAGATTCGCATCATCCGCTCCGGCGTTGGCGCAATCAACGAGTCGGACGTGCTGCTCGCTTCGGCGTCGAATGCGATCATCATCGGGTTCAACGTGCGGCCCGATCGCAACGCGCAGGACATGGCGGAGCGCGAGGAAGTCGATATCCGGATGCACTCGGTCATCTACAACGTCACCGAGGAAATCAAGAAAGGCATGACCGGCCTCCTCGAACCGACGTTCAAGGAAGTGCGCATGGGCAGCGCCGAGGTGCGCGAAGTGTTCAAGGTGCCGAAGGTGGGCGCGATTGCCGGCTGCATGGTCACTGACGGACGCATCACGCGGGCCGGCGAAACCCAGGCGCGGCTACTGCGTGACAACGTGGTGGTGTTCGAAGGCAAGATCGGCTCGCTGCGGCGCTTCAAGGACGACGTGAGCGAGGTCAAGTCCGGCTTCGAGTGCGGCATCGGCCTGCACAATTACAACGACCTGAAGGTCGGCGACGTGATCGAAGTCTTTTCGATGGAGCGCGTCGCCGTCACGGCCTAGCCGTTCGGAACGTTCGAGTCGTTCGGAACGTTCGAACCGTTCGGCGCGAGGACGATCCGAACGCCCGAACGGATCGAACGCCCCGAACGATCTATGAGAATCGCGGTACTCCACGTCGACATGCACCTGCCCTATTCGCAATCACTGAAGGACAAGCGGATGGTTCTTCGGCGCGTGAAGGATCGCCTGCAGAAGTTCAACGTGGCGGTCGCCGAAGTCGAGCATCAGGATCTCTGGCAGCGCGCCACACTCGGCATCGTCGCCATCTCGAACACCGACGACCACGTCGAACAATCGCTGGCGGCGGCCGCCGATGAAATCGACCGCGTCGAACCGGGACTGGTGACGCGAACGGAAATCGAGTTTCTCAAGTAATGGCGCAAGGACATCGTCCGGATCGCGTTGCCGATCAGATTCGACAGGAGCTGAGCCAGCTGCTCAGCCGCGGCGCAGTGCACGATCCCGGCATCGGGTTCATCACCCTCACTCGGGTCCAGGTCACCGCCGATCTGCAGTTGGCCCGCGTCTATTACACGACGATGGGCGACGAGAAGGCGCGGAAGGATACCGCCAAGGCGCTGCAGCGCGCGACGCCGTTCTTCCGTCGCCAGGTCGGCGGACGCCTGCAGCTGCGTCGCGTGCCCGAGCTCGAATTCCGGTTCGACGAATCAGTCGCCCACCAGGATCGCATCGAACAGATCATTCGCGATCTGCACGAGGAAGAGGAAAAGCGGAATGCCGCTGCCGGATCCAAAGAACAGGACCCGGCCTACGAGGACAATGACGATAGCGAGCGCTGAGGCGACGCGGGCACAGGTGGCGGATGCGATTCGCCAGCGGCAGCGATTCGTCGTCACGTCGCATTCGCGGCCGGATGGCGATGCCGTCGGCTCGTCGCTGGCAATGGCCTATGCGCTGCGGCGCCTCGGCAAAGACGCACGCGTGGTCAGCCGCGATGCGCCACCGCCACCATTGATGGTGTTTCCCGGCGTCCCGGAGATCGAGATCGTCAGCGAGATTGGCGATCCGGGCGATGCGGTGATCGTCATGGAATGCGGCGACGTGAAGCGCCCGGGCATTGAGGGCGTCGAGCGTGGCTATGTGATCAACATCGATCATCATCCGGGCAACGTGCTGTACGGCGCGCTGAACTGGATGGATTTGTCGGCGGCTGCATGCGGCGAAATGGTGTTCGATCTCGTGCGCGAGCTGGGTGTGCCGCTCACCTATGAGATCGCGCTGCACGTGTACGTCGCGATCCTCACCGATACCGGGTCATTCCACTACTCGAATATCACGCCGCGGACCTTCGACATCTGTCGTCAGTGCATGGAGGCCGGCGTCAGCCCGCCAGCTGTCGCTCGCAGCATCTTCGACGCGAACAACCTCGGCCGCCTCAAGCTGTTCGGCGCCGTGCTCAATCGGATGCATCTTGACGGCACGGGCCGGATTGCCACGCTATCTGTGGACAAGCGGCTGACCCAGGAATGCGGCGGCACCTACGAGGACACTGAAGGTCTTATCAACCTGCCACTCACGGTCAAGGAGATCCTCGCGGTGGTCTTCTTCAAGGAGATCGGCCCTGGCGACTGGCGCGTGAGTATGCGCTCGAAGGGCAACATCGACATCAATGCGATCGCCAAGGAGTTCGGCGGCGGAGGTCACAAGAACGCCTCAGGCTGCAGCGCGTTCGGCGACCTCGAGACGTTGCAGGCGCTCTTCGAGCAGAAGATCGCCACCGCCATCGAGCGGGCATGATGGACGGCGTTCTCGTCGTCGACAAGCCGCAGGGTCTTACCTCGCACGATGTCGTTGCCGTAGCACGGCGATGCTTGAAAGCGTCCCACATCGGCCACACCGGAACGCTGGATCCGCACGCGACCGGTGTGCTGCCGCTCGCCTGCGGGCGCGCTACTCGGCTGGTTCGGTTCCTTTCCGCATCGGAGAAACACTATGAGGCGACGATCCGGTTCGGCCTGACGACCGACTCATACGACATTACTGGAACCGAGGTCAGCCGATCGGACGGTGTGCCGACGCGTGAGGCAGTGGAGCGCGTGGTCGAATCGTTGCGTGGCGATCATCTGCAGATGCCGCCCGCCTTTTCGGCGAAGAAGGTCGCGGGGCAGCGCGCCTACGCAATGGCGCGCAGGTCCGAGCCTGTCGCGCTTCGGCCGGTGCCGGTTCGATTGATGACGGCGGACGTGCTGGAGTTCACCGGCCGGTCATTGCGAGTGGCGCTGTCATGTTCGGCGGGGTTCTACGTTCGATCCTTTGCGCATGTGATCGGCGAGCAGGTCGGGACGGGCGCCTGCCTCGAAACGTTGCGACGGAC
>DAINQP010000300.1:0-4466 GCA_036742665.1 Vicinamibacterales bacterium
CAGAACCCGCAGCAGACTCGGCGTGATCCTGGCAACCGGCAGGCGCTCCGCCTGACCATCGAGGGTGATCGTCGTCGGTGCATTCCTGAACCAGCCGCCGATCTCTTCGATCGTCGTTGGCTGCTCGGCCCAGGCGAGGTATGTGCCGTTGGACACCGTCAACGGCACGCGCGGCGCGCGACCGCCGCGTGTCTCGAACACGCGCACCACGCGATCGGCATCCGGCCACGGCATCGGGCGCATCAGCACGCCGTACGACAGGCTGAAGAGCGTCGTCGTCGCGCCGATGCTCAGCGCCATCGTCAACACGACGACCACGGCGAATCCGGGCGACGCGACAAGCATCCTGACCGCGACCCGCACATCGATGAGCGCGTCTTCAATCCACGGGAATGATCGCGCATCGCGATGGAGGTTCTCGACCAGCGCGACGCTGCCCATCGCGCTCCGCGCGGCACGCCGTGCCTCGTGCGGCGAGAGACCGCGTCGGCGATGCTCTTCTTCGAGCAGCGCGAGATGTGAGGCGATCTCCCTCGCGAGGTCCACATCGTCGCGGCGCCGTGTGAAGAGCGAGATGAGCCGCCGGAGAAAACGTGTCATGTTCATCCGTAGTGTCCGCCTCTAGGCGGAGTGGCACGGTCCGGCTGCGGCCGGACACTACTCGGTGCGCAGCGCGACCAGCGGATCCACGCGTGCCGCGCGGCGAATCGGGACCAGGCAGGCGATGACAGCGACGACCGTGATCGAGAGCACGATCAACAACAATGCATCCAGGTCCATCATGTGAATGCCACTCGCGAGCCGCGTCGCGGGATCGCTGAACAGCCGATCGAACGCGAGCGCGCGGCGCGCGCGCCGCATCGGCGTTCATGCCGCGACGCTGGTAGTCGTCTTCGAGCAGCGCACGATGCGCGGCGATTTCGCGGGCCGCCTCCGCTTCGGCACGATCGCCGCGAAACAGCACGACGAGCCGGTGCAACACGCGTCGCATCACAATTCGTTCAACAGCAACTTGTCGACGAGACCCGCCAGGCGACGCCACCGCTCGGCTTGCTTCTCGAGCGCGCGCGTGCCGGCCTTCGTGATGCCGTAGTACTTCGCTTCGCGATTGCTCTCAGTGCGCTGCCATGCGCCCTTGATCCAGCCCTTCTGCTCGAGCCGGACCAGCGCGGGATAGAGCGTGCCCTGATTGAGCATCAGCGGATGCTCGGCCACCTGCTCGAGCCGCGCCGCCAGCCCATAGGCGTGCTGCGGGCCCATCGTGGACAGCGCGCGCAGCACGATCAGGTCGAGCGTGCCCTGGAGGAGTTCGACTTTGTCAGCCATCTTGCCACGCTCCCACTACCGATCCAAGTGGAGCGTGGCACGACGTCTACTTGCGTGTCAAGTGAAGCCGGGTCCAGAACACAGGACCCGGCCTACGTCTGCCCATGTCCGTATCCGTCGGGCGCGTCTTGTTTTGTAGACCCGCCGGCACGCACACGAACGCTACGAACGTTTCAGAAGAACAAAGCCGAGCGGCGGGACGGTGAGGCAGATCGACTGCGCGAATCCGTGGTCGGGGATCGGCTCGGTGGTGACGCCGCCGCTGTTGCCGATGTTGCTGCCGCTGTAGATCGCGGCGTCGCTATTGAGCACTTCGCGGTACCAGCCGACCTCGGGGACGCCGAAGCGATAGCCGGGACGCGGCACCGGCGTGAAGTTGGCGACCATCACCGTGAAGTCGCGCGGGTCGCGCGCCCGGCGGATCAGCGAGACGACGCTGTTCTCGTTGTCGTGACAGTCGATCCACGAGAAGCCCGAATGCTCGAAGTCCACCTCGTGCAAGGAAGGCTCCAGCTGGTACGTCCGATTGAGATCCTGCACCCAGCGGCGCAGCCCGCCATGCATCGGGTCATCGGCGAGGTGCCAGTCAAGGCTCTCCTCGGAATTCCATTCCCGCCATTGTCCGAACTCGCAGCCCATGAACATCAGCTTCTTGCCCGGGTGCCCGAACATGTAGCCATAGAGCGTGCGCAGCGTGGCGAACTTCTGCCACAGGTCGCCCGGCATCTTGTCGAGCATCGAGCGTTTCCCGTGCACGACCTCGTCGTGTGAGAACGGCAGCACGAAGTTCTCGGTGAAGGAATACAGCATCGAGAACGTGATCTTCTCGTGATGCCAGCGGCGATGCACCGGATTCTGCTCGATGTACTCGAGCATGTCGTGCATCCAGCCCATGTTCCACTTGAACGTGAACCCGAGTCCGCCGACATATGTTGGACGACTGACCGCCGGCCACGCGGTGGATTCCTCGGCGACGGTGATCGTCCCCGGCACTCGGCCGTGGGTCACGGTGTTCAGCTGCTGCATGAACGACACCGCGTCGAGGTTCTCTCGTCCGCCGTACTGATTGGGAATCCATTCGCCATGCGGCCGCGAGTAGTCAAGATACAGCATCGACGCCACCGCATCGACACGAAGTCCGTCAACGTGAAATTCCTCCAACCAGTACAACGCGCTGCTGAGGAGAAACGAGCGCACCTCGTTGCGTCCGTAGTTGAAGATCAGCGTGCCCCAGTCGCGATGCTCCCCCTTTCGCGGATCGGCGTGCTCGTAGAGCGCGGTGCCGTCGAACTCGGCGAGGCCGTGCCGATCCTTCGGGAAATGGCCGGGCACCCAATCGAGAATCAAGCCGAGCCCGTGGCGGTGGCACGCATCGACGAAGGCGCGGAAGTCGTCGGGCGTGCCGAACCGGCTGGTCGGCGCGAAGAAGCCGAGCACCTGGTAACCCCACGAGCCGGAGAACGGGTGCTCCATGACCGGCAGCAGCTCGATGTGCGTGTAACCCATGTCGCGGACGTAGGGCACGAGCGTCTCGGCCATCTCGCGGTACGTCAAATAGCGATAGCCGTCACCTGGTACTCGCCGCCACGATCCGAGGTGCACTTCGTACGTCGACATCGGGCGATCGTGCCAGCTGCCGGCCGCAGGACGATCGCGCATCCAGTCGGCGTCGCCCCATTCGTAGGTGCCGTCCTCCCAGATCACCGACGCCGAGCGAGGCGGCACCTCGAACAATCGCGCGTAGGGGTCGGCCTTCTCGATCAGATGTCCTGCGTGCGTGCGGACCTCGAACTTGTAGCAGGCCCCTGCGGTCAACTCGGGGACGAACAGTTCCCAGACCCCCGACGGCACCAGCTTGCGCATCGGATGCACGCGGCCATCCCACCCATTGAAATCACCGATGACACTGACGCGCTGCGCATTCGGCGCCCACACGGCGAAGTGCACACCGGTCACGTCGCCAATCGTCATCACGTGCGAACCGAGCTTCTCCCAGACGCGATGATGCGTGCCCTCGGCAAACAGGTGCAGATCGTAGTCGGAAAGGACTTGCCCGTATTGATAGGGGTCGATCACATCACGTGCCGCGTCGCCCTGGTGTACGCGGAAGCGGTAGGCGAAGTCGGACACGTTGCCGGTCAGCGGAACGCGCGCTTCGTAGAGTCCCGACGGGTGACGGCGCGGCATCGGCGTCACCGCGCCGGACGTGATGAGCTCCACCGCAGACGCCGCCGGCTGCATCGTTCGCAGCACGACCGCGGGACGACGATCGACGGTCACCTCATGACGCCCGAGTACGGCAAACGGATCGCTACTCGTGCCGGACGCCACCGCAGCAAGGACGGGGTCAGCGGTGTCGGTAACGCCGGCCACCCCTCGACTGTGCTCGGGGTGTCCTGAGCGAGCGTCGCGCGAGTCGAAGGACACGGGAAAATTGTATCGCGGCGGGGTGGTATTCTCTTCGAATGGCTGTGTATGCAGATTTCGTCACGACTGAAGGCAACTTCACGATTCGGCTCTTCGACAAGGAGGCGCCGAATACCGTCGCCAACTTCGTGGGTCTCGCTGAAGGCACCAAAGAATGGACCGACCCGCGCACGAACCAGAAGAGCCATCAGCCCTACTACGACGGCCTCGTCTTCCATCGCGTGATCGACGGCTTCATGATTCAGGGCGGCGATCCGCTCGGCAAGGGCTACGGCGGACCCGGCTACAAGTTTGCCGACGAGTTCCATCCCAGCCTGCGCCATAGCAAACCCGGGATCCTCTCGATGGCCAATGCCGGTCCCAACAGCAATGGCGGACAATTCTTCATCACGCTGGCGCCGACGCCGCATCTCGACAACCGACACTCGGTATTTGGCGAGGTCGAAAACGGCATGGACGTCGTGCGCAAGATCGGCAGCACGAAGGTCGCCGCGCAGGATCGGCCGGTCAAGGACGTCGTGATTCAAACGGTGAAAATCAGACGCGATTAACCGCAACGCCCAACGGTGGTTGGGAGTTGGATATTGGGAGTTGGGAATTGACATGAGCTCAGATCCCGTCTCCGAATTGATGCCGCTCGTCTACGACGAACTGCGGCGCATTGCCGCGGGCTACGTGCGCGGCCACGACACCGAGCGGGACATCCCACTTGG
>DAINQP010000301.1:0-4377 GCA_036742665.1 Vicinamibacterales bacterium
GTGTACACGCTGATATGTTTCGAGCTGCGCGAATCCGCAGTCGGTGCCGGCAATAACGTTTTCGCGGCCGACCAGTTTCGCGAACTGCACGATCCGATCAGCCACCAGACGCGGGTGCTCGACAGTCGTCGTGTGATGGGTGACGACGCCTGGAATCAGGATCTTGCCCGCCGGCAGCTTTGTCGTCTGCCAGACGCGCCATTCGTGCTCGTGCCGCACGTTGGCGGCCTCGATGGCGTACGCACCCGCGCGCACTTTCAAGATCAGCGGCGCAATCGCTTCGAGCGGCGCGTCGGCCATGTGCGGCACGTGCCAGCTCCCAAAGCACACGTGATACCGCACGCGCTCCTCAGGGATGCCGCGCAGCGCGTGATTCAACGCCTCGACACGCAGCTCAGCCCACTCGCGGTACCGCGCCGGGCCGTGCTGCATCAGGTCATCGTACATGTTGGCGAGGACGGCGTCGTCCACCTGCAGGATCAATCCGGCATTGATGACTTCCAGGTATTCTTCGCGCAACGCCTCAGCTATCGCGAAGACGTACTCGCGGTCGTCCTTGTAATACCCGTTCGAGGAATCGTAGCCCGCACTCCCCGGCGCCACAGCAGTGAGGAAGCCGTTCTCGACACCGGCGGCCGCGAGTGCCGCTTTCAAGGCGGCGATATTTCGGCGTATAGCCTCGTGTCCGCAGTATGAGATCGGTGCGACGCAGACGTGCCCCGGCACGCCGGTCGCGCCACGTGGAAACTCGTCCTCCATGAACTGGCGGAAGCGAATACGGTCGCGACCAAGCCACACCGGCTCGTAGTTCGAATCAGCCCGCAACTCGAAGCCCGTCAATCGGTCGAGCACGTACTTGGACCAGCTCGATTTTCCGAATTCGCCGTCGTTGACGATATCGATGCCGGCCTTGATCTGCTGCTCGACCACGTCAACGGTGGCACACCGCAGCGTCTGCTCGTAACGAGCGAGCTCCTGCGAAGACTCTTTCACGGCGTTCGACCGGACGAGGAGATCGGCCGGCCGAATCAGGCTTCCGACATGAGTCGTCAGAATGCGGGTGCCACTGCGCGTCATCGGGCGGGGCGTGGCTCGGGAAGATGCGTCGTCCGCATCGAGCGATCCTGTCCGGGTACCGCCGGACGATCACCGAGCTTGAGCAGGACCAGCACCGCTGCCGCGAGCAGCGATCCGGCGGCCATTGTCATCGACACGGTCGGCAGCGAATATCCGGCGGTGAAAAGGAAGCCGGCAATAATCGGTGCCAGCACTGATCCGCCCCGTCCAACTCCCACGGTAAATCCCGTACCGAACGCACGCACTTGCGTCGGGAATACGCGCGCGATCATCGCGTAGAGGCCGACGATGCCGGCGTTCGTGCAGAAACCCGCCATCGCACAGATCATCGCCAATCGATTCAGGTCGGCGGGACTGCGGCCGAACAGCGTCACCGTCACCGTTGACAACACCAGCAGCACGATGGTCAGCGGCTTCAGCCCGAAGCGCAGCGTGAGCAGTCCGAACACCGCGCCGCCTGTCGCGCCGCCGACGTTGGTCCAGACCAGCACGCCCGCCGCGCTCGACGGCGGGAAGCCCATGTCGACGACAATCTTCGGGATCCACTTCACGATGAAGTAGAAAGTGGTGATGTGAAAGAAGTAGGCGAGAGTGACGATGGTCGTGATCGCCACGAGTCCAGGCTGGAAGATCTCAGTGATCGATCCCTTACGCGCCGCGGCCGAGACCTCAGGCAGTGCGTTCACCGTCGCATGTCCGAGGCGCCGCAGTGCGCCGTTGATCCGCTCGAGGGCGCCGGCCGGCTGCTTGCGCGTCAGCCAATGCACCGATTCCGGGATGACGAAGTACACGACGGGAATCAGCAGCGCCGTCACGCTCGAACCGAAGTAGAAGACGGTGCGCCAATCGTTGCCGCGCAGGAGTTGCGCCGCAACAATCCCGCCGAATACGGCGCCGAGCGGATACCCGATCGACATCAGTGACACGCTCAGGTCGCGGCGGCGCGTGTTCGAGAACTCGGCGGCCACGGCATTGATGGCCGCGAGCATGCCGCCAATGCCCAGGCCGGTGACAATGCGCCAGATCGAGAGATCGACGAGACCGCGGACGGTCGTCGCCATGAGCATGCCGACGGCCATGACCACGAGACAGCCGAGGATGGTCGGCCGGCGGCCGATCTTGTCAGCAACGCCGCCAAGGAACACTGACCCAAGCGCCATGCCAATCAATTCCATCGACAGCACGATGCCGAGCGCGGCGCGATCGATGCCCCACTCCTGGGCGATGCCCGGCGATGCAAAGCTGATCGAGAGCACGTCGAAGCCGTCCAGCGCATTGAGCGCGATGGTGAGCGCCACGATGCCCCATTGCAGGCGGCTCATCGACTCATTGGCGATGATGTCTCTCGGATCACTCGTCGTCATGTTGTGGCTTTCTGCTGGTGCCCAAAATGGCCGGGCAACAGAGGATTATTGACCGGCCGGAGCGAAGAATACACTCGTGGGGCGAAAACCGATTTCGTTATACGAAATGATCAGCTGCTCATCTCTGCACGAGTGCTGTCGTCAGAGCCTGGCCGACGTGACGCGTGGTGTGTTCGGCAGCATGAAATAAGAGGCCGAGAACGCTGGCCGGAAGACCGGCGCGGCCGACTTTGCGGTCGTCGAGCAGCGAATTGCGCGGCGTCGCGCGCAGTTGGTCCATCGCCGCATCGATGATGCGACCGACGTCGGCAACGACCGCGGTGAGTGGTACCGGCGGCTCGCCCGGGTCCTCCTCGGTCTTCAGCGCGGCGCGCTGTGCCTCGGATAGCGCTTCACCACGCGCATAGGTAAAGAGGCGATCGAGTGCGCCGCCGGCGTGTCGCACATGAAAGCCGATTGAGGCCGCGCCGCCAGGACGACGCCATACATGTTCGGGAGGCACGGAGGTGATCAGTCGCTCGAGATCCTCGCGCGCCTGAATCAGCGCGTGCACGACAGGCATCAGCAGCGGCTCGAACCCGGGGACGGGGCCTCGCTGCCACGCTTCGGTCTGAACAGTGGTCATACGACCACTGTACCTTGAGGTTATTTGTGGCCGACCTCGGCCAGAATGCGCCGGCGCGCTTCCTCCGCGACCGGGCTCTCGAAGAAGAAATCGTCGCCCACCGACGGCTGCGTCAGTTTGCCGACACGTTCGAACTCGCGGCGGAGCGTCGCCGAATCGATCACCGATGCCGCATCAGCAATCGTCACCGCGTGCTGCATCTCGTGGCCCAGCGTGGCCAGCTGCTGGTCTTTCGACCGTCCGGCGCCGACACGAATCACCAGATATCGGTAGCCGCCTTTGGCCGCGAGGAAGGTCAGCTTCATCGCATTGTTCTTGGCCGTGACGTCTGGCCGCACGTAGAGAATGACGTCGGACTTCGCCAGGCGATCGACGAGGCCTTTGAATGTCGGCGACCGTTTCATCCCGTCCTCGAGCAGGGCGACCAGCTCGTCATCGGACGCGCGAATATTTCCTGACCAGGCATTCGCGCCCTGTCCGTCAAAGGTGGCGACCTTTCCGGTCGGCACGACCTGCGCCAACGCCGGCGCACTGAACACCGTCACACAGGCAACCGACAGCACCAACCGCAGCGACGTACCTCGATCCATGGCCCTCTCCACAGTGTCTCCCTACAGGCAGATCTCGGCACAAAGTTGTGACATGCACAGAGGATGAAGAGTGAGGCGCTTCGCGGCCATGATGGGAAACCGAGCGCACTCTAGTTGCTTAGTTCTCTAGCAATGTGCTATAAAATTAAGCATGTCAGTGGCCCACTTGAGCCGTCGCGAGCGGCAAATCATGGACATCCTGTATCGCCGGGGACGGGCCACGGTCGCCGACGTGCTCTCGGAGCTCACCGGCGAACCCGCTTACTCCACCGTCCGCGCGCAATTGCGCGTGCTCGAGGAGAAAGGTCACGTCCGGCACGAGGAAGAGCAACTTCGCTACGTGTATTTGCCGTCGCAGTCGCATCGGGTGGCCAGTCGCTCCGCACTCAAGCATGTGCTCGACACGTTTTTCCAGGGATCGCCCGAGCAAGTCGTCGAAGCGCTGCTCGGCAAGGATGGTTCGGGCGTGTCACGCGACGAGCTCGATCGCATCGCCGAACTGGTCGAGCGCGCCGCGCGCGAAAGCAGACGTCGATGATCAAGGGGACGATCATCCTGCTCGTCGCGCGCGCGGTGATTCCGCTCCTGAAGCGGCGTTCAGCCGCCGAACGGCATGCGCTGTGGGCCGCAGCCATTGCAGTGGCGGCGCTGCTGCCGCTGCTCGCATCGCTGCTGCCGTCGTGGGCACCCGCGTGGGCAGAGCGCGCCGCGGAGTCATGGC
>DAINQP010000302.1:0-4213 GCA_036742665.1 Vicinamibacterales bacterium
AATCGAGCGATGATGGCGCTGCTCGTGCCAGAGCATGGCTTCGTTGGCCCGGCCCCGCTCATCGACGCGCTCGTGCGCGCGGCTACCGCTCGCGGCGTGTCGATCGTGCACGGACGTGCGACGAGCATCGACGAGATCCGCGCCGATGCGATCGTCGTTGCCGCCGGCAGCTGGTCTGCCGAGTTCGTCAGGACGCCGCCATTCGTGAAGCCAATCCGTGGGCAGCTGCTGGCGTTATCGATGCAGCAGCCGCCGGCGAGCCGTGTCGTGTGGGGCACCGACTGTTACATCGTTCCGTGGAGCGACGGCTCCGTGCTCGTCGGCGCGACGGTCGAAGACGTCGGCTTCGACGAGCGGACAACAGCGGCGGGCCTGCGCGGGCTGCTCAACGCCGCGATTGATCTGATGCCGGGCCTGGAGGTCGCACAATTTCGCGAGGCTCGCGCCGGTCTGCGACCGAAGACCGCCGACGAGCTGCCGGTGATCGGCCGTTCGTCGACAATGCCGCACGTGTTTTACGCCGCCGGGCATTACCGCAACGGAGTGCTGCTGGCGCCGCTCACCGCGACGCTCATCGCCGATCTCGTGCTCGATGGGCGCGATCGCCCCGAGCTTGCCGACGTCAGGCCGGATCGGTTCGGTTTGTGAGCCTCCGACTCAAGAAGTTCTATTCGTCGCGAGAGGTCGCCGCGCTGACCGGGCTGAGCGCCCGGCAGCTGCAATGGTGGGACGCTCGCCGCCTGTTCGTTCCGGCGATTGCCACGCATCGGACAGAAGCTGGCGGTTTCACCGAGCGCCG
This sequence comes from Vicinamibacterales bacterium, assembly GCA_036742665.1. GTDB lineage: Bacteria > Acidobacteriota > Vicinamibacteria > Vicinamibacterales > UBA2999 > Gp6-AA40. The sequence goes on from DAINQP010000302.1 coordinate 800, forward strand.
CTACACGCCGATGGACGTGCTCGAGTTGCAGGTGCTCGCTGACTTGCGCAGGCGCAAGTTTTCGATCCCGCAGATTCGTCGTCTGCTCACGGCGCTGCGCGAGGTATTCGGGATTCGACTCTACGAAGCAATCGGTGACGGCGGGCCGATCACGCTGTTCATCAGCGGCGATCAGCTGTATGCGCGCACGCAGGATGGACAGCTGTACAACATGGAGCGACCGACGGAACCGCTGTTGATGGTGGGTGAGGAGCTGCCGATGCGGCCAGTCGCCGCGCGCGAGGCCAAGCCGCGCCGCTCCGGAGTCAGGCGAGTCTAAAGGCTCTATTTAATCGGAAATATCTTCTCCAGATCGTCGGCGGGGCGCGCAATCACATGGACACCGATCAGCTCGCCGACGCGACGCGCGGCGGCAGCGCCGGCGTCGGTCGCGGCTTTCACCGAGCCAACGTCGCCGCGAATCAGTGCCGTCACAAGACCCGCATCGACTTTCTGCCAGCTCACGAGCGTAACGTTCGCGGTCTTGAGCATTGCGTCGGCGGCCTCGATCATGCCGACGAGACCCCGCGTCTCGATCATGCCCAGCGCGTCGCCGATGTCTGCCTTGTCCTGTGCCACGGGTCGCATCTTACCATCGCTCGCGACGGCGAAGCTCCGTGATGTGCGCGAGGTGGTGGTGCGAGTGCCAGGCGTACAACTGCAGATGATGGTCGAGCGTCATCTCCGTCTTGAGCTCGGGATGGACGAATGAGCGTGAAAACTGATCGGCCGCCATGCCGTTGACAACGGCGATCCATCGCGTGTGGATGCCCTCGATCAGGCCGACTGAGACGACGATTGGCAGCGTCATGTCCGGCAGCGTGGACCACGCGTTCTCGTCATAAGGCTTGATCGTCGGCGTGTCCTCGGTGAGCGCGAGCTTGATGCGGATCAGTGCGTTCATGTGGCTATCGGCCACGTGATGAACCACTTGACGCACCGTCCACCCCTCGGGCCGGTACGGCGTATCCAGTTGTGCGTCGCTCAAGTCGGTCACCGCCTCGCGCAGGCGTGCTGGGAAGCCTTCGATCGCGTCGATGGCGGCGCCGCGCAGCTCGTGAGTGACCGGCATGACCGCCTTGAATCGTCCAATAGGATAACGGAGGTCGGCGGGTGCGTTCGTCGTCATGCTCTCTCCACCTCAAGTCCGGCTAAAGCCCGGACACTACATCTAAAGCCGGACACTACATCAAACGCGCTGATGCGTGTCGCCGGTACAATCCATCTCTGAGCCGCATGAACATCGTCGGTGCTGAAGGCGCGCTTCTCGAACAGATCCTTGATCACACGTTTCAGATTTGGAACGAAGGACTGCCGCGTCCTGCCTACGGTCAGTGGAACCGCGCGCAGCTGAAGACGCCGTGGGCGCGCTCGCATCTCCAGCGCTACGCATCGGTCGACGAGGATGGACGGCTGCTCACCACGGCCAAGCAGTATCGGTTCGACGTGCGCGTCGGAGATCGCGAGGGGTGGATGTGCGGAATAGGTGCCGTGTTTACGCCGCCCGAGCACCGCGGCCGGGGCCATGCGTCGGCATTGATCGAACACCTCGTCTCGCGCGCGCAGCAGGACGGCGCACTGCTCGCCTCGCTGTTCTCGGAGATTGGTACCGAGTTCTATGAGCGGATCGGCTTTACTGTGGTGCCGCTCGAAGAAGTGACTGTCACGGTCGATCGCAAGAAAGGCGGTGCGCCGGCAATGCTGGTGCGCGCTGGCGACGAACGCGATCTCCAGGCGGTCGCCGCCATGAACGCGGTGCGGTCAGAGTCTGTGCCGTTTGCGCTGCAGCGCGACGGCTCGCTCGTGCACTACGCGTTATCGAAGAAGCGCCTTCTGGCTGGCCTCGGGCCGCCTGGGCTGCGTCAGCTCGAATTCTTCGTCGCCGAGGAGGGCGCGTCGGCAGTTGCCTACGTAGTCTTGAACGAGAACGCAAACGGCTGGACGCTCGAGGAAGCCGGCGACCGCGATCCTGCGGGCGCTCGTCTCGGCGCGATGCTGCAGGTGTTGCTCGCCAGGGAGCCCACCCACCGCATGCCGTTGATTCGCGCGTGGTGGCCGCACGCGTTCGCCGTGCCGCCGCAGATTCAGCTGACGGATCGCTCAGCGCCGAAAGATGTCTTCATGGTGAGGCCGCTGGCAGACGTGCCAATGCCTCGCACAGCCGATGACGTATTTTATTGGCATGCCGATCATTTCTAGCGTTCGACAAGCGTCAAATCGACGTTCTTGTTCTCGCCGTCGCTGAGCGAGAACGCCGTCGCGCGACCGCGCATCCGTTCGAGGAACAACGGGTCCTGGAACTCACCCTGTTCGAGATAGTCAACGGCCACCGCCAGGTAGCGCTCGCCAGGTGGGAGCGATTGCGTGCGGAAGATGCCGCTCTGATCGACGCGCACCATGCGCACGCGCCGCGACGGAAACACCCACTGTGCCGCGTCCTCGGGAAAGAGCACGACGCTCGCGGCCGTGACCGGCTGTCCGTTCGCCTTGACCGTTCCGCTCACCGCGCTGATGCGATTGGTGAGTACGACTTGTACCGTCGCCGCCTCAGAGCCGCGGAACTCGAGGGCAGTGTCAGTGACGTCGCGTCCGTTCGCGCGGATCGATTTCACGGTCCACCCATCAGGAAGACGATCGACGCGCAGTACTTGCGCGCCGATCAAACCATTCAGCTCGAACGTGCCAGTGCTGCTCACCTGCGTACGCGGCAGAAAGCCGCCCGGTGTTGGACGCAGCGGCTGCACCGATACCTGGATGTTCGTGGTCGCCACTTTCGCGTTGTTGTCGGTCACGACGCTGCCGCGGATGGTTCCGCCCTTGCTCGTCGCGATCGATATGCCCGCGAGATCGTCGTTGCCAACGGTGATTGGCATCGATGCGACTTCCGGCGTCGCGTTGCCGTTGGGGCGTCCGTTGACGGTGAGCACATACTCACCAGGCACGACGTTGAGAATCGTGAACGAGCCATCTTGCAACACTCGCGCGGGATTGCCCATCTGCAACCCACCGTCATCGCCGAATCCAGCCGGCGTCAGATTCAGCACCGCCTGTGTGGGCGCGCCGTTCGAATCGACCACGGTACCCGACACGCGCACGGCGCGAACCGGCTGCAGCACGAAGTTGATGCCCGATTGCTCGATGCCCAGCGTCAGCGTGATGCGCTGCGCGTCGGCGATGTTGCCGGTGCCCGGGAAATACGTGGGGGCGTACGAGACGGGATTGGTCGAGGAATCCGCCGGCGCCGCCTGCAGACTTGCTGCGACGAAGTACTCACCTGGCGCGAGGCCGAATACTCTGAACGCACCGGTGTCGTCGGTCTGCGCGCCGTTGGCCGTCGGCACCAGCCGTCGTCGTCCTTGTTGGACCTGGGAGCGC
>DAINQP010000303.1:0-4152 GCA_036742665.1 Vicinamibacterales bacterium
CCGCGCAGCGGCCGCTCGTACTCGAGGGCCAGCTCCATGAACAGGTCGTGTGGGGGCTGGGGGTCGTGAATGGTGGCGGCGGCGCAGAATTCGCCCGTCGCGAGCAAGTCGGGATAACCGCAGCCGCCGATCGTCCACGGCTCGAGACTGAGCATCGTACGCACGCCAAGACGACCGCTGCCAGCCTGTCGCCGAGCCATGCCCATGACCCAGTTGATGCTGCCGGTCTGGTGCGCCCCGCGATGCTCCGGGGCCGACTCGTTGATGAACTGCAGGAACACATTGTCGTGCCACATCAACTCCCAGCCATCGGCGCGGGAGTGCCCGGCGTACATCGGACTATTGGTCGGCAACCACGACGTGCCTGAACCGTCGCGGGCGGAGAACAAGCTTTCTTGCGCCTCGCCCGTATGATGCACGTGCTCCTGCGACGCCGGCGCGGGCGCAGGAGGCCGATGCTCCTGCGCGGCTGCCGGCCAAGCCAACAGCATCATGCACAGGAAAACAATTGTGAACATGACCGTCGAGACCTCGAATGGATTGCCATCGAGAGCGGGCCCGCAACGAACGAGGGCCTGCCCCGTCGCAGCGCACAGCGCGAAGGCGGGTCTAGACGCGTAGCGGTGTATGGGCGGGACGTGGATCAAACCGCGCGCGGCGTTCGTGTGCGTGAGCGAATGTTCGCGTGGAAATCGGTACCGCGATGACGACCGAGGCCGCTGGCGGTGCGGATACGGCAACCGAATTCAACCAGGCATTGACGACCGCGAATGGAACATCACCCGACTCGTGACACAGCACGCCAATCGTGGCGTTGACGGCAACACCCTGCGAGCCCTGATGCTCGTGGCACGGCGCTTCGGTAGACGTGGCCGTACTGTGGTGGTCGCTGCCCATCGCGCACGTCAGCTCGCAGGTCGCACTCACGGCCGATGGCCCGACGAGGATCAGCACGAGGCACGCCGCGACCATGCGCGCAAGCATCGCATTCATCGTAACACCCATACCCCATTAATCTCGTCCGGCGAAAGCCGGACACTACAGCGCAACGCGCCGCAGCCGCAGCGCATTGACGATCACCGACACCGAGCTGAAGGTCATCGCTGCGCTCGCGATCATGGGGCTCAGGAGCAGACCGAAGACCGGATACAGCACGCCTGCTGCGATCGGAACGCCGAGCGCGTTGTAGACAAACGCAAAGAACAGGTTCTGCCGAATGTTCCTCATGGTCGCGCGGCTAAGGCGTCTCGCCCGCACGATGCCGCGCAGATCACCCTTCACCAGTGTGATCGCCGCGCTCTCCATCGCGATATCTGTTCCGGTGCCCATTGCGATTCCGACGTCGGCTTTCGCCAGCGCCGGCGCGTCGTTGATGCCATCGCCTGCCATGGCCACCCGCTTTCCTTCGGCCTGAAGACGTCCCACGACGTCGGCCTTTTGCGCAGGGAGCACTTCGGCTTCGATACGGTCGATGCCGACGGCCCTCGCGACGGCGTCTGCCGTCACGCGGCGATCGCCGGTGAGCATCACCACGGTGATGCCGTCATTGCGAAGCGCCTGCACCGCTTCCCGGGCCGATGGCTTGATGCGATCCGCCACGGCCAGCAGGCCGCCGGGCCGGCCGTCGATGGCGACGAACACGACGGTCTGCCCATCGCGATAATGCGGGGCCGCTTGGCGACCGAGCTCGGCGACGTCCACACCCAGCGACTCGAGATACGCCAGGCTGCCGACGGCAACAGATCGGCCCTCGACGTGCCCGGTTACGCCTCTGCCTGTGAGCGAGGCAAAGTGTTCCACCGCCACCGGCGCAACCTCGCGAGATCGCGCGCCGGCGACGATGGACGCCGCCAAGGGGTGCTCGCTGACGTGCTCCACACTCGCCGCCACACGCAGCAGTGTCATCTCGTCGATGCCCGGCGCGGTCTCCACACCCACCAACGTCGGTTTGCCTTCGGTCAGCGTGCCCGTCTTGTCCACGACCAGCGTCGTCACGCGCTCGAGAATCTCGAGCGCCTCGGCATTGCGGATGAGAACACCCAGCTCGGCGCCGTGCCCGGTGCCGACCATGATCGACATCGGCGTAGCGAGACCCAGCGCGCACGGACACGCGATGATCAGCACGGCCACGGCGTTGATGAGCGCGTGCGCGAGACGCGGCTCGGGACCAACCGCCGCCCAGACGAGAAACGTACCTATCGCGACGCCAATCACCGCGGGCACGAACCACGCAGACACCGTATCGGCGAGTCGTTGAATCGGCGCGCGCGATCGCTGCGCCTCCGTCACCATACGCACGATCTGTGCGAGCAGGGTGTCCTTACCGACGCGACGCGCCTCGATGACGATGGTTCCGGTCCCGTTCACAGTGCCGCCGGTAACCGCGGCACCGCGCGTCTTCTCGACTGGAATAGGCTCACCGGTCACCATCGATTCGTCTACCGTCGTTCCGCCCTCGATCACAACGCCATCAACGGGAGCACGCTCACCAGGGCGGATGCGCAGCCGATCGCCGACGTGCACGTGCTCGAGTGGAATATCGTGCTCGTGGCCATCGGCTTCGATCTTCCGAGCCGTCTTTGGCGCAAGTCCGAGTAGCCCGCGAATCGCGCTGCTGGTCCGGCTCCGTGCACGCAGTTCGAGAACTTGCCCGATCAGCACGAGCACGACGATGACCGCCGCCGGCTCGAAATAGACGCCGACGCGGCCATGCACACGGAACGAGTCCGGAAAGAGGCCTGGTGCGATCGTCGCGACAACGCTGAAGAGATATGCCGCACCCACGCCGAGGGCAATGAGCGTGAACATATTGAGATGACGGCTGATGATCGACATCCAGCCGCGGACGAAGAACGGCCACCCACCCCAGAGAACCACCGGCGTGGCGAGCGCCAGCTCGATCCACGTCGCGGCGCTCATCGGAATCGCATGCTGTAGTGGCTGACCGGGCAGGAACTCCGACACCATGAAGGCGAGAATCGGCGTCGTCAGCGCCAGCGACCACCAGAAGCGGCGGCTCATGTCGATCAGTTCGTGATTCGGCTCCTCGTCGAGCGAGGCTTCGACCGGCTCGAGCGCCATGCCGCAAATCGGACACGAGCCCGGACCAACCTGGCGCACCTCGGGGTGCATCGGGCACGTGTATTCGCGTGCGTCAAGCGGGACAGGCGCAACAGGTGTTCGAGGCGAGTCTGAAGACTCGCCTCTACGGTTCTCAGGGTTGCGGATCTCGGGCCGATGTTTGACGAGGGTCAGTGACGCCGGAGCCGCGTGCATCGCATGCATGCCCGGGCGGTACGACGGGTCGAGGTATTTGCCAGGATCCGATTGAAAACGCTGCAGACACCCCTTCCCGCAGAAGTAATACGCCTTCCCCTCGTGCTCGAGACTACCAGCGGCTCTGGCAGGATCGACTCGCATGCCGCAGACGACGTCTGTCTCCATACGGTGTACTCTTGACCCCTAACTTCTGACGCGATCTTATGACGCTCATGCGAACAATCTGGTGCCTGATTCTGCTTTCCCTTTCGACCGGCTGCGGTGGCAATAAACCCGAAACGTCTTCCCCGTCGACGGCGGCACCCGCGTCGCCGCAGTGGACTGTGAAGGTCGAGCCGCTCGATCCACCGGCCGGAGCGACCTCGATGGGACCGCAGCTTACGAGGTCGAGCCGCGGCGCGCTGGTCAGCTGGCTCGAGCAGGCCGACACGAACTTCGCATTGAAGTTTGCCGAATGGTCTGGCGCCGCCTGGTCGCCGGCCGTCACCGTTGCATCGAGCAAGGACTGGTTCGTCAGTGGCGCCGACGTGCCCACGGTGATGCGGATGAAGGACGGGACGATCGTCGCCAACTGGTATCCAGTCGTGGATTTCAGACTGGAGGCGTACGACATCCGTCTGGCCTATTCCAAGGACGAGGGCAAGACCTGGTCAACTCCACTGGTGCCGCACCACGACAAAACGCGGACGCAGCACGGCTTCGTATCGATGTTCGAAATGCCGACCGGCGGGCTGGGCCTCGTGTGGCTGGACGGGCGCAACCAGGGCAAGCAGCCCGAAGATGCAGAGATGGCGCTCTACTTCGGCAGCTTCGATCCGTCATGGAAGCAGACGGCCGAAGTGTCCGCCAACGCGCGTGTCTGCGAGTGCTGCA
>DAINQP010000304.1:0-3442 GCA_036742665.1 Vicinamibacterales bacterium
CGCAGGGACGGCCTCTGGTACTGCTGCTTCATGGCTTTCCGAACCTGGGCTACAGGGTCGGCGATCAAATCACTGTCGGCCGCCTCCCGGTTCCGGCGGGAATCAGTTCAGCGCGTTCGACAAGAGGACGGGCGAGCTCGTGTGGACGACCACTCTCGAGGCGGGAGCAACCGGCACGCCGATGACGTACACATGCACCGTGGCAAGCAGTACGTGGTCTTTGCCACTGGCGGTCAACAGCACGCAGCGGAGTTCGTCGCGTTCGCGTTGCCGTAAGTCGCGCGGCTTACGCGGTGCTGTTCGCGGTGTCCCAGGCGAGCTTGTCGCGCGTCGGGTCGGCGCCCGCCACCGAGTAGAGCGCGCCGGGTGCATTGCGCGTCTTCTGAAACTCCTCCAGCGTTTCGCCGCGCATCGCGGCGTAGATATGCAGGTTCGAGACGCCGACGACAGCGCCGAGTTTCTCGAGCATGAAGAAGCTGACGCCGTACTGAATCATGCCGCGCCAATCGCGGCTCCGTACGAGCTGGCGCTCCTCGGCGCTCAAAGCCGCCTTCTCGAACAGCGAGTCCTGATCGGCGCGGAACGCCTCGCGCCATGACGGGTCGATGAGGCCGTGGAGGAACTTGTTCAGACGGTACCCCTTGACGCTGCGCGCCAGCGTGAACGGATACGTGCCCGACAGCGTCTCGATGCCGGCGAGTTGATGGTTGATGTGCGCCAGGTATGCCGCATCCGGCGGCTGCGGCGCTGCGTCGTCTTCGTAGATCGCCGTGGCGATGCCGGTCATGCTGGGCAGGTAGTAGCTCTGATGCAGCTTGCGCACGGTCGGTGAGAGCGCGCCGCGCATCACCAGCCACATGATCACTTCGGCGCCCTCGACACCGCCGAGCGTGGCGTATTCGGCATGCGTCATCTCGGTCAGGCGGACCGGGTCACGTTCGATCAGTTCGAGGAACTTCTCATCCCACTCAGTGTTGTTGAAGCCGCAGCGCTCGCCGTGCACCTGGTGAGAGAGGCCGCCGGTGGCAACCAGCACCACCTTGAGATCTTCCGGATAGCTTTCGATCGCCTTGCGCAGGCTCTGTCCCAGCCGGTAACAGCGGCGCGCTGACGGGATGGGAAACTCGAGGACGCCAATCTGCAGCGGCACGATCGCGCCCGGCCACGCCGGCTCGTGCGGCCAGAGCATCGACAGCGGCGAGAAGCAGCCGTGATCGAGCGGCTTGTCCTGGAAATACGAGAGATCGAATTCATCGGCCACCAGTCCAGCGGCGATGTGATGCGACAGTGCCGCATGTCCGCGCACCGGCGGCAGCGCCCGCGGGCCGCCGCCCTCGTCGGCCGGCGCGTAGGAGTCGCCGATGCCGAGCGCGAAGTGGGAATAGTGATCAAAGAAGAACGACGTCACGTGATCGTTGAAGATCATCAGCAGGACGTCGGGCTGTTTGTCGGCCAGCCAGCGCTGCACGGGCTTATAGCCTTCGAAGATCGGCGCCCACGCCGGGTCGCGCTCCTTGTGCGTGTCGAGCGCGAACCCAATCGTGGGCGTGTGCGAGCTGGCAACGGCGCCGAGAATCCTGGCCATGACGGATGCCTACTTCTTCGCCTGGGCCTTGGCCTCGCAGCGCGTGCCGCCCTCGAGATCGACGTCGCGGTACTTGTCGTGGCACGCCGAGCATGAATTGACCAGCGTCTCACTGACATTGAGCATCTCGTCGAGGTTCTTGGTCAGCGCGGCCTGGTGCGCGGCTTCCCCCGCCGAGACGAGTCCCTCGACAGCGGCCCTCCAGTCCGGCTGATTGACCGGGGCGTCGAGGCCGTTGGCGCATTTGCGCGGCATCAGCAGCAAGGGGGCCATCTCCGACAGCGCAAGCGCGCTGTTCTCGACGCCTTCCCATCCCGCGTAGGTATCCGAGTCCTGCCAGCGGTACACGCTGTAGACCATCGACTGTTTCTTCTCCGGTCCGATCGGATCGCGGCTCTGCGTATCGAACAGCACGTTCGAATGCGGGAACGGAAACGCCCGCATCAACTGCAGCATGTTCATGTGTGCCTTCGGCGCAGGCGTCCCCGTGGCGGCTGCCACGGGTTCGCTGGCGTGGCAACCGATCATGAAGACCGGCAGGATCAGCACAAGCAGTCTCAGACTCTTCATCGTCATATCTCCCGTTCAGACCCGTGGAGCAATTGCTGTGCCCTGATCATCACGCCCGGATCTCTAGTCTTTCGATATGCGGCCGGGCGAGTATGGGGATTAACTCGCAGTCGCCATGAAGTTCTCCTCGCCAGTGATCTCCCGATCCTCCATTCCTCTCTACTTGCAGATCGCAGTGATACACACCGACGATGAGAGGGGCGCAGGCACCGGGATGCCGCGATCGGTCATCAGTTTCCGCAGCAGTGCCGCGGTGTCGGCATGGGCAATGGCCGATTGCACGCCGACGCGAACCAGGCCGTCGGCGTAATCCACCGGCAGCCAGCCCCGGCCCACCTGCTCGCCGGCGACGGTGTCGCGGCTGCCGAGATCGCGGGCGTCCAGCTTCGCGCCGTGTGCGACGAGCAGTTCCACCACCGCATTGCGACCCTTGTGGGCCGCTCCGTGCAGGGCCGTGCGTCCATCGCCGTCCACCGCATTCGGGTCGATACCGAGTTCGAGGCACAGCGTCACGGCTTGGACGTTGTCCTGTTCGGATCGCTCGTAGGTCACGCCCTGCACCCAACCAACCCCCGCGGCCGCCGCCAGCGCGGTGACGTTATTGGCTGTCGCGATCCTGGGATCCGCCCCGCGGGCGAGCAGCAGCTTCATGAGCTCGATGTCCCCGGACTGCGCCGCGCGCAGAAATGGTGTGGCGCCGTCCTCGTACAGCCACTGCATGGTGAAGATCGTGCGTGTCTCCGTACTGTCCTTCGCACGCGCGTTGACGTTCGCGCCGCGGGCGAGCAGCGTCGTGATGAAATCGAGGTGGTCGAGGTCGCCGGCCCGAACCGGATAGTCGCCGCCCTCGATGTTGCGGTTGTCGGTGGCCAGGTAGAGCGGCGTCCAACCGCCCTTGTTGGCGAGGTTGGGATCAGCGCCGCGTTCGAGCAGGAACGTGGCCAGCGCGTAATGGCGGTTCTGCGTCGCCGTCAACAGCGGCGTCCATCCGTACTGCGTCGCTTGATTGAGGTCGGCTCCGGCGGCAGCGAGGATGCGGGCCGAATCGAGATCGCCCTCGCGCGCCGCGAAGACCAGAGCCGTCAGTCCGCCGCCGTCGCCGTTCTGACGGCGAATAAAGAACTCGCGGTCGTCGAGATCCTGCGGCCGTGCGGCTGGCTCTCGCGCGGCGCGGCCGCGTGGTGCGCCGCCGGTCTCATTGACCAGCTGCGACGCGCGCTGCCGCGACGTCGGGGCAACCTTCACACGTGGTCGGCGATTTCTTCAACCATCCCTTCCAGTTCCATG
>DAINQP010000305.1:0-3285 GCA_036742665.1 Vicinamibacterales bacterium
GCGGCTCCGCACTGCCGCGGCCGAACAGGCTCGTGCCGCCGCCGAACAAGCAGTGGCCGCCGAGGTCGCGCGCGCCAAAGCGCTCACACCAGTCACGCCGCCACTGCGCCAGGAATTGGCCACCCAGTGGGCGGAAGACTCCTTTGTGGCCGACGATGCGCGCCGCCAGCGGTCGGCACGGCGCGTACCGTCGAATAAAAAGGTCTGGTTGATCGGCGCCGCCGCATCCATCGTATTGCTCGTGAGCTCGTTGTTTGCGTTTGGCGTGCTCGGCACGTCATCCGAGAAGAAGAATCCGGCTGCGAAATCGACCGATGACGCCGCTCAGGACATGACGGTCGTGACCAACGGGCCGACCGGCGAGTTGCGCATCGAGTCAACGCCCGACGGCGCGCGTGTGATGCTCGATGGCAAGGAGTCGGGCTTCACGCCGCTGACGCTCAACAGCGTTCCCGCCGGGCGGCACCTGCTCGTGCTCGAGGGCGAGAACGGCACGGTGCGGCGGACGGTCCGAGTTCAGGCCGGCGAGCGGACCATCGCGCGCTACGAGATCACCGGCGGCTTCATCGCGATCACGTCGACATTCCCGGTTGAAATCTACGAGAACAACAAACGCGTCGGCATCAGCACTGAGGGTCACATCTCGCTGGCACCGGGTCGTCATAAGGTCACGCTCGTCAACAGCCGCTTCAACTACCGCGACCAGGTGGAACTGGCGGTCAAGGCCGGCGAGGTCACGACGCACATCGTCGACGTTCCGATGGGTGTCCTCATCGTCAACACCACGCCGGGGGCAGAGGTGTACGTCGATGGCGCGCGCGTCGGATCGGCGCCGCTTGCCCCGATTCCCACGGCGGTGGGCTCGCGCGAAGTCCTCGTACGCCATGTCGAGCACGGCGAACGTCGTCAGTCGATCGATGTCAAACCCGGCAAGCCGGTCGAGCTGAGCGTCCTCTTCGAAGGCACCAATGCCGGTTCGCGCCCTCAGCCGAGGCTTGCGCCGCTCAGCATGCCGCCTCCGCCGCGTCAGAAACTCGACTCGCGCCGATAGGCGCACTCACTCAGATGCCGCATAATGACCGCGGCATCTATGAAAACTCTCATCATCACCGCAGCGATCTGCGCGACGGCGATAGCCGTCGCGGCGCAGAAGCCCTATACCGCTCCGCGCACACCATGGGGTCATCCCGATCTGCAAGGCACCTGGACGACTGACGATGCCCGCAGCGTGCCGCTGCAGCGCGCGCCGGAATTCGGCGACCGCAGATTGCTCACCGATCAGGAATATGCCGACCGCAAGCGGCGCGACGACGAGACGCGCGGCGATGTGCGTGTCGCGGCAGGCACATTCGTCGGTGAAGTCGGGTCGCGTACGCATCGCCATACGTCGTTGGTGGTTGAACCGGCCAATGGCCGCGTGCCCGCGCGAACGGCTGCGGCCGACCAGCGCATGGCGGCAATCAACAAGGCCGTCAATCCACTGCTGCCGCTGACGTGGGAGGATCGCAGCCTGTTCGAGCGCTGCATCACCCGCGGTCCCCTTGCGTCACTTCCGACGCTGTATGGCAACGGGCTGCGCATCGTGCAGGCGCCAGGCGTCGTCGCGATCAATCACGAGATGATTCACGAGACGCGCATCATCCCCGTTGACGGACGTCTGCCCGGCGAGCGCTTTCACAGCTACATGGGGTACTCGACCGGCAAATGGGACGGCGACACCCTGGTTGTCGAGACCAGTGGCTTCACCAATAAGACTGCACTCGCCGGCACCCGCCACACCGAGAAACTGCGCGTCGTCGAGCGACTGACGCGGACGGCCGACGACACGATTACGTATGAAGCGACGGTCACCGATCCGGACACGTGGCCGGCACCCTGGAAAGTATCGGTTCCCTTGACGACGCAGCCGGGATACGAGGTGTATCCGTACGACTGCCATGAAGGGAACAATGCGTTGCGCAATATGCTGAGCGCCGCGCGGGCCGAGGAGAAAGTGATGGAGGAGTACGCCAAGAAAGGGCTTCCGCCTCCGCCGCTGGCGCGTCCGAACGACGGCGAAATTCTTCCTGCCGATCCTTCGTTCGGCCGGCGCCGGTGAAGCAGCTCCTGGTCGTCGTCGTGTTTGCCATGCTGGGGGTGACACATCTCGCGCAGCAACCATCCAGCACCGTGCTCGCGCGCATCGACCATCTCGTTTACGCCACACCTGATTTGCAGCTCGGCGTCGATGCAATCGAGAAGCGATTGGGTGTCAAGGCCACCGCCGGCGGTCAGCATCCAGGACTCGGCACCCGCAACGCGCTCATCGCACTCGGCCCCACCAGCTATCTGGAAATCATCGGACCCGATCCCGAACAGCCAAAGCCATCAGCCCCACGCCGCTTCGGCATCGACGATCTCAGAGCACCGCGGATCGTGAGATGGGTCGTTAAGAGCAGCGATCTCGCCGCCGTTGCCGCGACGGCGGCCAGGGCTGGCGTCACGCTGGGCCCGATTGCGTCAGGCAACCGGCGGCGACCCGATGGCGTTGTGCTCGCCTGGCGCTACACCGATCCAGCGGTCGTCGTCGAGGATGGTCTCGTGCCGTTCTTCATCGATTGGGGATCATCGCCGCATCCGGCGCTGACCGCTGCGAAAGGCGCAACGCTCACGCAGTTGCGTGCGGAACACCCGGACGGGCCACGCGTTCAGCAGATGCTCGATGCGCTCGGACTTGATCTGAGGGTGAGCCAGACATCGGCACCAGCGATCATCGCCACGATCGACAGCCCGCGCGGACGAGTGGAGTTACGGTAACCGGGAGCGGTGGACGACCGCAGATGCGTGCCGCAATTGCTCTGTCAACGACCAGCGTTGAGCGCGCGATACGTGCCGGCGACGTTGGCCGGCCGCTGTTGCGCGTAGAACTCCCAGTCTTTGTAGGCGTCCATGGTGACGCTGGCCTGCGCCTGTTCGAGCGTCTGGCCCGCGGCGATCGCGTTGGCGACTGCACCGCGCAGTTCTTCGCGATAGCGGATGTTGGCGGTCACGTCCGCTTTCTTCCCCAGCATCCCGTGACTGCAGACGAAGTGCTCGAACTCGAGTCCTTCGACTGTCTTGACCAGCGCCAATTCGTCCTTCGTCGCGACGTCGCCGCCGAACGGCACGCGGCGCACGGTGATCCAGTCCGACGCGAACAGGACGTTGGAGCCATCAACGAACCGCACGATGGTGTTGTCGTCGGCGTGGGCAATCGGCCGCGGCAGGACCTCGACGCGCTTGCCGCCGAGCGTGATGGTCACATGA
>DAINQP010000306.1:0-3191 GCA_036742665.1 Vicinamibacterales bacterium
AAACAAAAAATGATCGTCTACGGCAGCGGGCTCAGCGACGGCAACCGTCACACCCACAACGACCTGCCGGTGCTGCTGGTCGGCCGCGGCGGTGGTCTCAAGCTCGGCCGCCACATCGTGTACGCGAAGGACACGCCGATGACGAACCTGTATCTCACGCTGCTCGATCGCATGGGCGTGCAGACCGAGCAGCTCGGCGACAGCACCGGCGCAATCGATCATCTCAGCGAGGTCTAACCCCGCGCGTCGGCCGCCCGTCGAGACGCGCGCGAGCGGGTCGGACGCGGAGCTGGTCGAGGGCACTCGTCGGGCCAGGCTACAAGCGTGGCGGTGGCGGTTTGACGGGGGGGCGCCACGACACGACGCCCTTGGTCTTGACCTTGCGCTTGAACACCTTGGCGCCGTTGGTCACGTAGAGCTCGTCGAGGTTCGCGCCGCCGAACTTCACGCTCGACAGCGGGCCGCGCGACGGCGCCGGAATGATCGCGTGGCACTTGCCGATCTGGTCGAAGACCTGCACGCCAAGGGCACTGGCGATGTAGACGCTGCCGTTGGTGTCGGCGACCATGCCGTCGGCGCCGCTGCGCGTCGCGGCATCGGGCATGTGAACGTAGAAGTATTTCTGCTTGTGCGCGAGCGACCCGTCCGGCTGGATCTGGAACACCCACGAGAGCTGCGCGGCGTGATCGGAGACATAGAGCAGCGTCTGGTCGGGTGAGAACATGATCCCGTTCGCGTACTCGATCCCTTCATCGACGACTCGCGGCTTGCCGCCCTTCGGCACGTACCACACTTTCTTCGCGTTCGATTCGGTGTAATACAGGTCGCCTTTGACGTTGATCGCGAGGTCGTTGACCAGTGCGTCTTCCGCGAGGACCGCGGTCTTTCCAGCCGCGTCGTAGGCCACGATCTGCCGGCTGCGCGTTGCGCCGGCATAGAGCCGGCCATCGGGACCGAACATCATGCCGTTCGCGCCGTTGGTGTTCTCGGCGAAGACAGTGACCTTGCCGTCGAGTCCCACCTTGTGGATCCGGTTGCTTCCCGGCTCGCTGAAGAACAGCTCTCCCTTGTCGTTCACGGCGGGCCCGTCGGTGTTGCGCGCCACCTCGGCGACGAGCTGCCACTCGTCGCCAGGGATCAAGGTCTGGAACACATCCTGGCGGGATTTTCCTTCGGGATTGGGTGTAACCGGGGCGGGGTAGTCGCGCCAGAGCCAGCGCAGCGCGTCCGGAAAAATCGCGCGCGCATGCTGCGAGCTGTGCGCCCCCTCGCCCCATTCGTGCCTGACGTCGTAGCCCGCGTATTCGAGCGCCGATTGCATGTCCTGGTTGGCGATGAACCAGCTTCCCGTGTAGTTGTTGAGATCGTTCGATCCGTCCTGGAGGAAGATGCGGATCGGCTTCGGTTCGGTCTTGCGGATCAGCATCGGCAGTGCGTTGCCGCCGCGCAGGCCGACGTAGGTGCCGATGCCGCTGAACACCCGCCTGAAGGCATCCGGCCGCTGCCAGGCCGCGGCAAACGCCGCGATCGCCCCGCTGCTGTTGCCCGCGATGGCGCGATCGTTCGGGTCCGCCGAGATCGTCAGGCCGTGTGTTTTCGCGACGTGCGGCAGCATTTCCTCGGTGAGGAACCGCGCATACTCGTCGCTCACGGAGTCGTACTCGAAACTGCGATTCATCCGATCGAGCGCATCCGTCGTCGGCCCCTTGACCCGGCCGTGCATGACGAACACGCCGAGCATCGGCGGAATCTGCTTCTTGTGAATGAGGTTGTCGAAGACGACCGGTGCGTTGTACTGCAGGCCGTCCTGGAAGACCATCACCGGTGCCGGCGTGGCGCGATCCAGCTGTCTGGGGATGTAGACCCAGTACTCGCGCCACGTGCCGGGGTAGACCTTGCTGTCGGCGAACTCCGCCTTGATCACCTCGCCCGTCGGTGTGCCCGGCTGGACCTGCGAGTCAGGGCCTGGAGGGGGATCTGGTGGCAGCTGCGGTGGCTGTTGCGCGGTGAGCGTGGCGACTGCCACGGCCATTGTGGCAATGCTGGCGGCGAGTGCAAGTCGCATGGCGCGGAGCATAGCACTCAGGACACCGAACTCTCCACGAACCGTTCGGGGCGCGCGACGGGCGCCGACGTGCTCGTCCAACGAAGCGCTGTAGCGACCATACTTCGAGCGGCCCGACTCGCCGCAGCCTCGCAGCGTGCGCCAGCACATCATCGCCAGCCAGACGCATGTCGAAGACGTCGGTCTTGTCGCGGCCGCGGCTGGCGTGAACCAGCTCGTACTGTCGCACCGCGTGCTCCTGCGCCCCGTTGCGCTCGAGCCGATCACTTCTTCAGACTCGCCGTCCAGTTCTGCACGAGCGTGATGGCGCGAGTGCCGGCATCGGACGCGCCCTTGACGACGAGGAATCGCTGGCCATCGGCCGTGACATCGAAGCGGAATGATCTGCTGCGAACATCCGGGAAGTTCACGGATTCCCGGATCATCGATGCGTCGAACAGCGGCTGGGGCACGCTGGCCTCGAAGGTCGGTTTCAGCCGTACCGCCACGGACATCATCTTCTTCGTGGTGGTATCGATGAACAACAGCTCACTGCCGTCAGCGCGCCATTTGGGCGAGAGCCCACCAGTCCTCGAGATAAGCCAGCGGTCGCCTGAGGGAGGAAAACTCTGGACGTAGATCTCGGCTTGCCCGGTCTCATTCGAGTTGTAGGCAATCCAGCGTCCGTCGGGAGAGATCTGGCCCGCCCACTCCTTGGCCGGCGTCTTGAACAACAGAGTCGCCTTCCTCTCCGGCAGCGAGAGACGCCACAGATCGTTCGCGTCACTGGAGTCGCTCAGGATCAACGAGTGTCCATCACGTGACCAGGATGTGGCTCTGGGGCCGAGATCGGAGGCAAAGACGATTTCTTCATCTCCTACGCCCGTCGACAGCTTTCTGTAGACCTGCCATCGTCCACTTCGGTCGGAGCCAAAGACGATCCATTGATCATCCGGAGACCACAGCGGAAGAGCGTCGCGGGCGGGGTCGGTCGTCAGCCGGATGCCGACGCCGGCGGCAAGATCGTAGACCCAGATATCATTTGCGCCGGTACCCTGTTCGGCGCCGCTCGTCAATGCGGCGCGGCGGCCGTCGTGTGATAACTGCAGTGCGTGAAAATTGCCGCGGATTGGGAGTGCTGCGATCT
>DAINQP010000307.1:0-3243 GCA_036742665.1 Vicinamibacterales bacterium
GTGATGTCGTTGCGGATCTCGTCGAGCGTGTAGCCGATCGCCAGCCGGGCCGCGATCTTGGCGATGGGGAAGCCGGTCGCCTTCGAGGCCAGCGCGCTGGACCGGGACACCCTCGGGTTCATCTCGATGACGACGAGCCGGCCGGTCCGCGGGTCCACGGCGAACTGGATGTTGCAGCCGCCGGTGTCGACCCCGACCGCGCGCAGCACCTCGATCCCGAGGTCACGCATCCGCTGGTACTCGCGGTCGGTCAGGGTCAGCACCGGCGCGACCGTGATGCTGTCGCCGGTGTGCACGCCCATCGGGTCGACGTTCTCGATCGAGCAGATGACGACGAAGTTGTCGGCAACGTCGCGCATCACCTCGAGCTCGAATTCTTTCCAGCCGATCACCGATTCCTCGACCAGGATCTCGTGCACAGGGCTCAGGTCGAGACCACGGCCGGCGAGCTCGCGGAACTCCTCGACGTTGTAAGCGATACCGCCACCGACGCCGCCAAGCGTGAACGACGGACGGATGATCGCCGGAAAGGCGACCTCGTCGACCAGCGCAAGCGCTTCTTCGAGCGTGCGCGCGACCCCGCTCTTCGGCACCTCGATGCCGATCTCGCCCATCGCGTTGCGGAACAGCAGACGATCTTCGGCCACCTTGATGGCGTCGATCTGCGCGCCAATCAGCTTGACGTTGTATTTAGCGAGGATGCCCCGCTCATGGAGCGCGACGGCCAGGTTGAGCGCCGTCTGTCCGCCGACGGTGGGCAGCACGGCATCAGGCTTCTCTTTGATGATGATCGCTTCCGCGGATTCCGGCGTGAGTGGCTCGACGTAAGTGGCTTCGGCCAGCTCGGGGTCAGTCATGATCGTCGCCGGATTGCTGTTGATCAGCACCACTTCCAGACCCTCAGCCCGCAGCGCCTTGCACGCCTGCGTCCCGGAGTAGTCGAACTCGGCTGCCTGACCAATCACGATCGGGCCCGAACCGATGACAAGTACACGTTTGATGTCAGTACGTTTTGGCATCAGTCGCGATCACTTCTTTTCCATCGATTCGAGAAACTGCTGGAAGAGGTAGTCGGCGTCGTGCGGCCCGGGTGAGGCCTCAGGATGATACTGCACCGAGAAGATGGGCTTCGTCACATGGCGAAAGCCCTCGACGGTTCCGTCGTACAGGTTGAGATGGGTGACCGTGGAGTCCGAGGGCAGCGACTCGGGTTTCACGGCAAACCCGTGGTTTTGCGAAGTGATTTCCACCTTCCCGGAGCGCAGTTCCTTGACCGGATGATTCGCGCCGCGATGGCCGAACTTCAGCTTGAACGTCTCGCCTCCGACCGCGAGTCCGAGAATCTGGTGACCGAGACAAATGCCGAACATCGGCACATCGGACTCGGTCAGCGTCCGCACGTTGTCAATGGCGTAGGTCAGCGCCGCCGGGTCACCAGGACCATTGCTGAGGAACACGCCGTCGGGCTCAATCGCCAGCAGGTCCGAGGCAGGTGCGGTCGCCGGAAATACGTGCACGTCGCAGCCGTAGGCCTGAAGCCGACGGAGGATGTTGAATTTCACGCCGAAGTCATAGGCCGCGACGCGAAGCCGTCGCGATGCACGCGCGCCTGGGGTAATACCGAATTCGCGGTGATCCTTTTCGCCGAGCGAATTCGCGCGCCACTCGAACGGGCTATCGCAGGTGACTTCGCGGACGAGATCAGCGCCTTCCATTCGCGGAATCGCGCGAGCCTTTTCGACCAGCGCTGCCGGATCAACGTGCCCAGTTGCAATCACTCCGCGCATCACACCCGCGGAACGCAGTACGCGCGTGAGCGCGCGGGTATCGATGTCGGCGATGGCGACGATGTTGTGGCGGATGAGGTAGTCGCGAAGCGTGCCGTCCGCGCGATAGTTGCTCGCAATGGGCGAGGCTTCGCGCATCACGAACCCCGCAACACGCGGCGTGTTCGATTCGGCGTCGCCGGAGGTTACTCCGTAGTTGCCGATCTGCGGGGCGGTCATCGTGACGATCTGGCCGGCGTACGAGGGATCGGTCAGGACTTCCTGATAACCGGTCATGCTCGTGTTGAACACGACTTCGCCGCGCGCCTCGCCGTGCGCACCGGCCGCAACCCCTCGGTACCAAGAGCCATCTTCAAGTGCTAGCAGTGCATTCATGGGGATCAGGCGATCGTAACATTCCGCGGCTCGGTTTCTTGACACTGTGCGCTGGGCTCTGCAACAGTACTCGTGGTATGCCCTTCCAACCGCGGCCCGACCGCTCCGATGTCACGGCCGGGCAGCTGCCCTCGAAGGCTGGTTGTGACTCGTACGTCGCCGTGAATACGGACTACTAGAGGTGCACTCCCAATCAGGTGTGTCAGTCCCGGCCAACCCCGATGCGTTCGGTCGTGGCGGGGACGCGGCAGGTGCCCGGCTTCCCATCGACATCCGGCGATTTCCCTGGATCCGGCGCCTGGCGGCAGACTACGTCTTCGATCACTCACGCATCGCTGACTTCTTCGCCGGTAATCCCGACGATCCGGCGGCATGGCGCGACGCCATCGCCCGCACGCATCAACATCGCCGTCAATGTGATGCGATTGCCGACGTCCTGCAGGCGCAGCAGCGCGCTCGTGGCGCGTCAGATGCGGCCGTCTCGGCGGCTGCCCTCCTTCGCAATCCGCAAACCGTCGCTATCGTCACCGGTCAGCAGGCCGGTCTGTTCGGCGGACCGCTGTTCACACTCCTGAAAGCACTGACGGCGCTTCGACTGGCCGAGCAGGTCACAACGGAGCACGGCGTGCCGACGGTTGCCGTGTTCTGGATCGACGCCGAAGACCACGACTGGGAGGAGGTCAAGTCGTGCCGTGTGCTCGATGCGGCGATGAAGCCGCTCGTCATCGCCGCCGGCGATCCCCCACTGGCACACACTGGTCCCGTCGCCGGCGTACAACTGGACGAGTCAGTGAACGCCGCGATCAGCGCGCTCGAAACGGCGATGCCAGGCACCGAGTTCACGCCCGGCCTCATCGATGGTCTCCGCCGCGCCTATGCACCCGGCACCGGTATGGCCGATGCGTTCGGCCGCTGGCTCGAAACCGTGCTCGGGCCTCGCGGGCTGATCGTGTTCGATGCGTCGGATCCCGCGGCCAAACCGCTGGTCTCGCAGATCTTTGCTGGCGAGATCGCGCAGGCAGGTCAGACGGCACGTCTCGCGTCGGAGGCCGGAACGGAGTTGGAGGCGCGCGGATATCAC
>DAINQP010000308.1:0-3179 GCA_036742665.1 Vicinamibacterales bacterium
GAGAACCTTAAATCGCCACGCCAGTCGGCGTGCTTGCTCGGCCTTCGTCATCGTGTCTCCACTCTAGGGTCGTTGCCCGGAGAAGAGAACGAGATCTGTTACCGGCGTCCTGGGACTTCACAAGAAGATAGTGGCGCGCCCGGAAGGACTCGAACCTTCGACCCCCGGCTTAGAAGGCCGGTGCTCTATCCAACTGAGCTACGGGCGCGTAGCTTCAGTGTAATCCGTCACTTCGTCTTCGTCTTGTGCGCGTCAAAGAAGTCGAAGATCGTGCTCGCCGGTTGCCTGGTCATAAGTCCTCCTCAAAGAATTCATGCATCGCGCGTTGGCCCGCGGCGCGTCGCTCGGCCTCCATCTGCCGCAGCTCGACGCGTCTGATCTTGCCCGAGATGGTTTTGGGGAGCGACGCGAACTCGATTCGTCGAATCCGTTTGTACGGCGCGAGGCGCGCGCGGCAATGCGCGAGAATGTCGGCGGCGACCTCGCGACACGGCGTGAAGCCTGCCGCCAGCGTCACAAAGGCTTTCGGTACGGCGTTTCGCACCGGATCGGGGCTCGGTACGACGGCGGCCTCGGCGACGGCGACGAATTCAATCAGCACACTCTCCAGCTCAAACGGACTCAGTCTGTAATCCGACGCCTTGAAGACATCGTCGGCACGGCCGACGAATGTGAAATAGCCGTCGCTGTCGCGGATGGCGATGTCGCCGGTGTGGTAGCAGCCGTCGCGCATCACGTTGGAGGTCTTCACCTCATCGCCCGCGTAGCCGTCTGTCAGGCCGAGCGGCCGATTCTCCAGGCGCAGACAGATCTCGCCCTCGGTCGCCGACACCTGCCCGTCGGCATCGAGCAACACGACGTCGTAGCCTGGCATTGGCCGTCCCATCGACCCAATCTTGATCGGCTGGCCAGGCGGGTTGCCGATCTGCAAGGTCGTCTCTGTCTGTCCGTAGCCATCCCGGATCGTCACCCCCCAGGCGCTCTGCACCTGCTCGATCACTTCGGGATTGAGCGGCTCGCCAGCAGACAGCGCTTCACGCAGCACGACGTGATACGTGCCGAGCGGCTCCTGAATCAGCATTCGCCAGACAGTCGGTGGCGCACACAGTGTCGTGACCTGATGCCGCACGAGTGCGCCGAGCACCGCCTTCGCGTCGAAGCGCTCGTAATTGAAGATGAAGACGGTCGCCTCGGCATTCCATGGGGCGAAGAACGAGCTGTAGGCGTGTTTGGCCCAGCCGGGCGAGCTGATGTTCCAGTGACGGTCGCCAGGCTGCAGGCCGATCCAGTACACCGTCGTGAGATGACCGATCGGATAACTCTGATGGGTGTGGACGACGAGCTTTGGCTTGGCTGTGGTGCCAGATGTGAAGTAGAGGAGCATCGGATCGGTGGCGCGAGTCGCCTCGCCAGCGGCGAACGCCGCGTCGGCATGCCGTGCGGTGTCGTATTGATGCCATCCGGCGGGTGCCTTGCCCACCGCAATCTTGGTGAACGTGCCGCTCACGCCGTCGAACTTGGACGCGTTGATGGCGCTGGCAACGACATGCCGAACGGCTCCGCGATCCACGCGGTCCTGCAGATCGTCAGTTGTGAGCAGCGTCGTCGCTGGCGTCACGATGACACCAAGCTTGATCGCCGCAAGCAGCGTCTCCCACAGTGCGACTTCGTTGCCGAGCATCAGCAGCAGGCAGTCGCCGCGCCGTGCGCCGAGGCTGCGTAGAAAGTTGGCGACACGATTGGACGCCGCCGACAGTTCCGCGAACGACCTGATCGTCTCCGTGCCGTCGGCTTCGACGATGTGCAGCGCCGGACGATCGTTGCCAGCGGCGATGCGATCGAAGTAGTCGAGCGCCCAGTTGAAGTGCTCGTGAACCGGCCACGCGAACCCGCGGACAGCAGCGTCGTAGTCGGTACGATGTTTTACAATGAAATCGCGGCTGGCGAAGAACGCGGCACCGGCCGTGGTTGTGTTCATCGCGTCCTCCATTCAGGGTCTCGTAATCGTATAGCGATCGCCGTCCAACGGACGGCCTACATGAGCCATCCCACGTATACACACGGACATCACGAAAGTGTCCTGCGCTCGCATCGGTGGCGAACGGTGGAGAACTCCGCCGCCTATCTCATCCCTCATCTGCGGCCGGGAGTGAATCTTGTCGACGTGGGCTGCGGCCCCGGAACGATCACCGCCGACCTCGCTGTGCGTCTCACGCCGGGGCGAGTCTGCGGAATCGATCCCGCTGCCGACGTCGTCGCCGCCGCACGGCGTGATCATCCTGGCGTCGAGTTCGTGACGGGTGATGTTTACTCGATGGCGTTCGACGATGGGACGTGGGACATCGTGCACGCGCATCAGGTACTGCAGCATCTTCCTGATCCGGTGACCGCGCTGAAGGAGATGCGCCGGGTCGTGCGGCCAGGCGGAATCGTCGCGGCGCGCGACTCGGATTACGCCGCGTTCACCTGGCACCCCGCGGACGAGCGGCTCACGCGCTGGCTGTCTCTCTATCACGACATTGCGCGATCGAACGGCGGTGAGCCCGATGCGGGCCGTCATCTGCGGTCATGGGCGCAGCACGCGGGGTTCACGCGCATCGATGCGTCCGCGTCGGCGTGGTGCTTCGCCACGCCGGAAGAACGCGCCTGGTGGGGTGGACTCTGGGCGGAGCGCATGACCGCGTCGGCGATCGCGACGCAGGCGATTCGCGACCGCCATGCTTCTCCTGAGGAGATTGCCGCGATGGCCGACGCCTGGCGCGCGTGGGCGTCAGCGGAGGACGGTTGGTTCGCCGTGCTGCACGGCGAGATCATTTGTACGCGGTAACGCGTGACGCGAACCGCTCGAATCGATAGGCGACTTGTGGCCCGCTCCTGCCCTCGTAGGCCAGTTGGGCGACAAGCATGGTGAACGGCTCCATGTAGCGAGCCGTTGTCAGCGGACCGGCATCGATCGGATCGAAGCCGACGTCGCGAATCAATTTGGCCGCGATCTGCTTCGCCTTGTCAGACACCTTGTTGAGCGAAAGCACCAGCGCCGCGCCGCCGACGGCGAGGCCGCGGCTGCCGCCGGTGCCGTTGCCCATCGAGGTGTTGCCGGTGTCGCCGTGCTGGACGATCACGCACTCGAAATCGGCGCCGATGTAGTCGGCCGCGAGCTGGGCAAACGTCGTCTCCTG
>DAINQP010000309.1:0-2710 GCA_036742665.1 Vicinamibacterales bacterium
CGCCGCTGGTGACACGGTGGCACCGGTCGCGGAGCCGGTCATGCACCCGGCCATGGCGGCCGTGTTGGGGCGTTCCAGGTCGCCCGCATGATCACCGCCAGGGCCCTGGCACGGCGAGCAGCTTCAGCAGCGGCGTACTACAGTGGACTCGAGGGGCAGCGCCATCGCCAGACGATGCAGGATCGCGGCGTTGTTCTGATGTACCACCGCGTGTTGCCCGACGCAGCGCATCCGGGTGTTGATCCCGGAATGTTCGTCACCGCCAGCGCATTCGAACGCCATCTGCGGCTGCTGCGATCGCGCTACGAACTTGTGACGATCGACGCGTTCGGCGACTGGATGGCCTGTCGCCGGCAGTTCGCGCGTCCACCGTGTGCGATTACTTTCGATGACGGCTGGCGCGATAACTATGAAATAGCGTTTCCACTGCTCCAGCGTTACAAAGCCCCGGCGACCGTGTTTCTGGTCACGGGCTGGATTGGGCGCGACGATATGCTCGACGCCGATCGCATCGCTCAAATGGAGTCGTCAGGCGTGGCGTTCGGATCGCACACGGTCACGCACGCGCTGCTCGGACAAGTCGATCGCCCGACGATGCAGTCGGAGCTGGCCGATTCCCGTGCGGCGCTCAAGCGATACGTCAAACGTCCGTCACGATGGTTCTGTTTTCCCAAGGGCTCGCACAATGAGGAGGCCTGCGAGCTGGCTCGCCAGTTTTACGACGGAGCCGTGACCGTGCGCAGAGGCTTGGTGGGCAAACACGATGATCGCTTCACGGTGAAGCGCGTCGGCATCCATAACGATGTGGCTGGGACGGCCGCGATGCTGGCCAGCCGGATCACTTTCCTGCGCTGAGCCATGTCCGGCCCCATGCGCCTTCTGTATCTTCGCGACACGACCTTCGTCTGTGGGCCGGGGAAGACGATCCTCAATACCTTTCGTACGGCCGATCGCGCCGTCGTGTCGATTACGCTCGGCGTGCCTTGTTCGACGCCGGACTCGAACCCCTTTGTGACGGCCGCAAAGTCAATCGGGATGCCGGTGGTGGATCTGTCCGAGAAAGGCCGTCTGGATCTCGGAACCACGAAGCGGCTCGCACGAATCATCAAGGACGGTCAGTTTGATCTCGTTCAGAGTCACGATTTCCGAACACGGCGTTTGGCATCGCTGGCATGTACCTCTACCGGCGTCCCTCATGTCACGTCCGTCCACGGCTGGATCGCGAACTCGCGAAAGCAGCGCCTGGCTCGAGTCATCGACAAGAGGTTGATACGGCGCGCGCGTCGCATCATTGCCGTGTCCGATCATCTCGTCGGAGATTTGGTCGAATCGGGAGTGCCTCGCGAACGCATTTCGCTCTTTCCCAATGCCGTGTTGCTCGACGATTACCCGCCGGCGATGCCGGCGGACTTGGCGCGCCAGGAGCTCGGGCTCGCCGCGTCAAGCACATGCATCGGCATCGTCGGGCGGCTCAGCCAGGAAAAGCGGCACGATCTGTTCCTCGAAATGGCTGCCGACCTGGCGTCGAGCAACCCTGACGTCGTGTTCATCGTCGTCGGGCACGGTCCGTTGCAGGCGGACTTGCAGCATCTCGCGGATCGACTGAAGTTCGGGAATCGTGTGGTGTTTCTCGGTTACCGCAGCGACATGCAGCGGATCTACGCGGCGTTGAATCTGTTGGTGCTGTGCTCAGATACCGAAGGCATGCCCAACGTCGTGCTCGAGGCGTTCGCCTACGGACGACCGGTGGTCGCGACGCGAGTGGGAGGCGTACCTGAAATGATCACCGATGGTGAGAACGGGCTCGTCGTACCAGCGGGGCAACGCGCACCGCTCGTCGCGGCTGTGCGCGCACTGGTGAACGATGCCGAACTGGCGGCGCGTCTCGGGCGAGAGGGCCGAAAGACTGTCGAAGAGCGCTTCGACTTTCGGCGACGCACGGCGGCCGTCGAAGCGTTATACCAGGACATCCTTGAGGTCAGCCGACCGCAGCGAGGATCCCTCGCCAATGCAATCGACCGCTGAGTCCCCGGTCACCGGCGCAGCATGGATTACGTGGGAGCATCAACGGCGAAACATTGGTGTCTCGAGCGGGCTCGGTGTCCCATTATTCGAGCTCGCTTTCAAGGGCGGCCGGCTGAAGCGCTATTTGAAGTCGCTGCTCGCGACTGCGCGGGTGCTGAGGACCAAGACGCCTTCCGTCTTGTTCGTCCAGAACCCGTCGATCGTCCTCGCACTGACCGCGGTTGTCTGGGGTCGCCTGCGCGGGCGGCCGGTGATAGTGGACGCGCACAACGCCGGTCTCACGCCGCTCGAAGGCCGAAGCTCGCTGCTCACTCGTGCGGCGGCGTTTATCTCACGGCAGGCCAGCTTGACGATCGTCAGTAACGCGGCATTGACGCCGATTGTCGATGCTTATGGCGGTCGGCCGTTTGTGCTTCCCGATCCGATTCCGGAGCTGCCTGCCGGCGTTGCACCCGACGGCGCCACAGGCAGACTGCGGGTGCTGTTCATCTGCACGTACGCGTCCGATGAACCGTATTCGGCGGTCGTGCGGGCCGCGGGCGCGTTCATCGACGAAGCACAGGTCTATGTCACCGGTCGATTGAAACCGCAGCACGAGGCGCTGCGACAGTCAGCGCCAGCCAACGTGATCTTCACTGGGTTCTTACCGGAGGATCGTTTCATCGGCTTGCTTCACGCCGCCGAC
>DAINQP010000310.1:0-2330 GCA_036742665.1 Vicinamibacterales bacterium
CAACCGACGGCCATAGTAAGTAACGCGCGGACGGATCCACACGCATCGCCGCGGACGGCACTGTTGAAGGAACACATCACCATCGCGGTAGATCTGATCACGGCGGCGAAGGCAGGCGACAAAGCCGGGCAACAGCAGGCCGACAATCGGTGGCAACAGAACGCAATGCAGATCGCCGAGTTCCTGAGCAAAGCCAATCCGAACTGGCCGAAAGACACCCTTGCTGATCTGATGAAAAGACACCTCTCGACGACCACAAACGAGGTCGTCGCGCGCTTGAACAAGGATTGCGATGCGGATGTTCGTGCGTTCGACGAGGTGTTTG
This sequence comes from Vicinamibacterales bacterium, assembly GCA_036742665.1. GTDB lineage: Bacteria > Acidobacteriota > Vicinamibacteria > Vicinamibacterales > UBA2999 > Gp6-AA40. Next base: position 326 of record DAINQP010000310.1, read on the forward strand.
AGCACATCCTCCACATGGCCGATGCGCTGTCGGATGGAATCGTCAAGCAGTTCCCCAACAAATTAGCCTGAGCGATCTCTCTATTTATCGAACGGCCGAATGTTGTGGTTCAGATGAAAGAAATTATCAGGATCATATTTCGCTTTGATCGTGGTCAAGCGCTCGAAGTTCGCACCGTACGCGGCGGCGGTCTGCTCCGCGGATTCGGTGCCGATGTTGTTGACGTAGACGCCGCGCTCCCATCGCCGCAACGCGCCGTGCAACTCACTGAGCCAGGTGAGCGCATCGCGTCGTGACTCCTCCGTTTTCCAGCTCGCATGCACGAATAGGTCATATCCCGAGCGCCTGAGTGGGAATGCCATGGCATCAGGAAGGACCCGCGTGACGGCGCCGTGATAGTCGTTCCACGCGGCTGTGCACCACGGCGGAGCGCCGCTGAAGGAATCTGCGAGCACATCGATGAGGTCGTCGTTCAGATCCGGAAGGAACGAGCCACTGCCGCTGCTGGCGACCGCAGGGAGAACGAAGTCCGCTGAATAAGATACCCACTTGACGGTGTCCGACTCCGGCTGCAGGCTCACGCGCCAGCGGTCGATGAGGGAATTGCCAGAGTCTCCGTCGCCGCAGTGGCAGACCGCGATGAAGAGCGCCGGCTCCTCTTCGGAGGAAGCGAGCCCGCCGGATGTTTGCAGCTCGTCCGGCGCGCTCGCCATCAGGTCTCGATACCGCCGCATGACATCCCGCGCGCGACTCACCGGGAAGATCAGCCGACCGGAGAGGACGCGGGCGAGAGGATGAAGTCTGAAATACAACGCGGTGACGATCCCGAAATTGCCGCCCCCACCTCGGATTGCCCAATACAGATCCGCATTCTCGTCGGTGCTGGCCGTCATGATGCGACCGGCCGCGGTCACGACTCGTGCGGATATCAGGTTGTCGCACACCGCGCCGTACCGGGCCATCAGGAGGCTCTCGCCACCTCCCAGCGTCAGCCCCGCAATCCCGACATCGGGGCAGGCACCAGTTGGAGTGACCAAACCGAACGCGCAGGTGGCGTCCAGCATGGCACCGACGCGCATTCCCGCCCCGATGCGGGCGACTCGTGTTCGCGGATCGACGTCGGCATCATTCAACGGTCCCACGTCGATCACCATGCCGCCGTCGCACACGGAATGGCCCGCTTGGCTATGGCCGCCACTCCGAACGGCCACGATGAGATCGCGGGTACGGGCGAAGTCTACGGCTCGGACCACATCGTACTCGTCGGCACAACGCACGATGAGAGCGGGCCGCCGATCGATGTCGAGATTCCACACGCGGCGCGCGGCATCGTATGCCGAGTCCACAGGCAAAATGACGTCACCCTTCAACGAGGCCGCCCACGTCCGAACCGAGGCCAGACTCGTCACCCGATCCCCACACGCACTCGGGACAGCACCGTTTGACTGTACATAAGAATAGGACGCGTCGGTTTCGTTACGGACAGGGTCACCGTATGCGCAAGGACCGAAGACGACGACGGACCGCGACCCAATAGATCAAGTAGTAGCCGAGCACGACGGCACCAGCCGCCATCGACATCGCAATCCCTTGCCCAGCCACGGCCGTGATCTGTTCGACACCAGCCTCCCAGGCGTTCCACACGTGCCAGATGCCATAAACAATTCGTGCTGCAACGAAGATCGTTACGGTCACCACGAGCCAGCGATTCGGCGTGTAATGGATCAGGCCGCGGCTGGATTCCCAACGTGTGAGCCCGAATCCAATGAGCCCGAGCACGGCGCCTAGGCCGAGGCCGCCGAGCGAGTACCGCAGCACTTCTGGCACCCATCGACTCGTGATGAGCGCGCCGATCAGAAACATCGCGGTCGAGAGCGTGACGGCGATGGTGTTCGCTGTCAGTACCCAGTTGCGCGCCTGCCGCCGCATCGTCCCGCGGCGGATGCGCTGCACCAGCGACACCGGGATCAGGACGATGACGAGAAGCGGAATCAGCAGGAGCGCG